>NZ_OZ026542.1:0-328880 GCF_964020115.1 Candidatus Regiella endosymbiont of Tuberolachnus salignus | reverse complement strand
CGGGTGGCTTTCATTTCAGGATCGCGGCCATTTTGCCGGTTTTTAGTTGAACTGGGTGCATGAATGATCGTAGCATCAACAATACTACCCCGTTTGATAAACAGCCCACACGAAGCTAAATGCGCATTGACCTCTTCAAACAATGATTCGCTTAAATGATGTTTTTCCAGCCAGTGTCGAAAATGCAGAATGGTGGGATCGGAGGGAATCGCATCGACGGAGACACCGGTAAATTGACGTAGTAAGGGGATGTCATATAACGCTTCTTCCATCGATAAATCAGCGTAATTAAACCCATTTTGTAAAAAATAAATCCGCAGCATCACCTCTAAAGGTTTTGCCGGTCTTCCCCCTTTGGCTGTTGGCTTAGGATAATTGATACTGAGTTTAGACAGAATTTTTTCCCAGGGAACTATCCTATTCATCTGCGCTAAAAAGTCGCCTCGTCTCGTCGATTTCGTTTTCATTTCACTATTAACCTAAAAAAATTATTAATGACAGAATAGACTACTTTTAGCGGTTTTTCAGGGCTTCCGTATGGCATAGGTGGTATAAATTGATGTATAATACTGAGATGACCTATCCATTAAAATTTCGCCAACATGTCTTGGCTATTAAAACGCAAGAAAAGCTCACTTATGCCCAAACAGCGACACGTTTTTGTGTGGGGACAGCGAGCCTGATGCGCTGGGCTAAACGCATAGAACCTTGCCTGACTCGAGATAAACCCGCTACCAAAATAAACCAAGCGGCGTTAATCCTTGATGTAGAAACCTACCCTGACGCGTCTCAACACGAACGAGCCCAACGTATGGGGGTTAGTGCTCGAGGTATCTGCGATGCGTTAAAACGTGCCGGGTTTAGCTATAAAAAAAACATTTTATCATCCCAAAATCGACGTCCAAGCGCGAAAAGATTTCCAAAACAAGCTCCAGGCCTATGAAGCCTGTGATACCCCGATAATTTACGTGGATGAAAGCGGTTTTGCCCATGATATGCCACGTCTTTATGGTTATTCAATGAAAGGTAAGCGCTGTTACGGCCAACACGATTGGTGCATATTATCATCAAGAAGATCACTGAATAACCCCCTGTGTCAGCATAGTTGTCGCCTGTTAATATTAAGGAGAACACCATGCCGGCAAACCCCGTGCCTATCAATATCAAGCAACAAGGGTTGCTCTGGCTTCAACCTCCGTATAATTGGTCTCACCGGCAAATAGCGAAGAAGCTAGACGTGAGCCCTTCGGTTGTTTCAAGATGGAGAAACGAGTTAATGAGTGATGGCCTGTTATGTGAAGATGAGCAGTTTTTAAAGAATAACGAAGGTTGGTCGCCCGAACAGCGTTTTGCGGTGGTCATTGAAAGCGCAGTGATGTCTGAAATTGAGCTGGCCGAATACTGTCGGCACAAAGGATTGTTTGTTGAACAGGTAAAGGAATGGCGAACGGCTTCGCTCCGGGCTCATGAGCCGAAAGCCTTGAATAATCATAAAGTTGATAAAGTCGTCAAAGAATACAGACAAAAGATCCGTGAACTTGAAAAAGAACTCACCAGAAAAGAAAAGGCGCTGGCGGAAACCGCAGCGCTACTGGTATTAAGGGAAAAGTTCAATGCCCTCTGGGACAACAGCGAGGACGTCTAATACCTCTCCCGGAGCGGCTTAATATAGTTGATATGCTTAGGAATGCGATGAAACAGGGGGCTCGTAAGGCGCAAGCCTGCCAGGTCATTGGGATTTCAGTCAGAACACTGCAACGCTGGCGCAACAATTGTCACAACGCTCCCCTGGCCGACAAACGGTCAACGGCCGTTCGCAATGCCCCCAGCAACAAATTGTCTGATGCTGAACGACAGCGGATCATGGAAATCTGTAACTCACCAGAGTTTTCAAGTTTCCCTCCGAATGTCATCGTTCCGACGCTGGCTGATAGGGGAATTTATATCGCCTCTGAGTCTACGTTTTATCGCGTGCTCAAAGCGAACAAACTGTTAACACCTAGACGTCGAGAGAGAAGTTATAAACGTCCAGGCGCACAAAAAACGACAGCACCGAATCAGGTATGGTCCTGGGATAGTAGTTATTTGCCAACACCTATAAAAGGTCGGCATCTTTACCTCTACATGATGATGGACATTTTCAGTCGGAAAATTGTGGGGGCAGACGTTTTTGAACAAGAATCCGGCGAACAGGCTGCAGAGCTACTGCAACGATGCATCTGGAAAGAAAAATGCGCGGGCAAAAAAATCATTCTTCATTCAGATAATGGTGGCCCCATGCGTAGTTATACCCTGTTGGCGAAAATGTACGATCTGGGGGTAATCAGTTCATATTCTCGCCCACGAGTCAGCAATGATAACCCTTATTCCGAATCCTTGTTTCGAACGGTGAAATATTGTCCCCAGTGGCCAGCCGAGGGGTTTACTTTACTCAATGATGCCAGAGCCTGGGTAGCTCAGTTTGTGAACGGGTACAACCTTGAACATAAACACAGTGGTATCAAGTACGTTACTCCAGATGAACGTCATAGGGAGGCAGATAAAGAAATATTAGCTAAACGGAAAGCCATCTATGAATTAGCTCGAGCTAAAAAACCCGAACGTTGGAGCAAAGGCTGTCGTAACTGGAATTTTATTCATGAAGTGATGCTGAATCCGGAAGTAAGTGCTGCATAAAACAGTTTCAAGCGACAACTACATTGACAAACACCGATGTCAGATTCTAGCCTAGCTACTCTTGCTTCTAACATTTCATCTCCTCCATCTCCTCCATCTCCTCCATCTCCTCCATCGCCTCCATCAGAATGCTCAACTAGCCTAACTATTCTAGGGGGAAAATCCATAAGCCCCGAATCTTTTTCCACTCTAAACCTCCCTGTTATTTCCAGCGTTTTCTTCAAGCCAATTGAGTATGGGATGCACGGCAATATGGTTGGTAAACCCACATTTTTTACAAATTATTCGATATTGATAACTCAAAACTGAGGTCGGCTGTGTTGGATTGATGCAAATATAACCAACGTAAGAAGAAGATTGAGATGCCCCACCAGATGTACTTTCGCTATCTGGATTATACGCCGCCACTGGAGTTACATCCATTTGTGGAATAGACATATTAGCAGTATGACACCAAAAGCAACTCATCTCTGGTACTTTTTTAGCGTAAAAAAAGCGCGTAAAAAGCTCTGGAGTCACTCTCTCTAAGCGCTGATGTATACTGAGTACTGAACTCATTAATTATTCCTCAACTAATTTACTATAAGGATTTAAGGTTAACGCTGCATCAGGGTGATCTGGAGCAAAATGTGAATAGCGCATCGTCATCAAAATGGTAACTGTGGTCTAATATTTGTTGTAGTACCAGAATGTTGACTTCCTCTATAGTCTTCTTTCAGAAGTACTACATTTGCTTTTTAACTAAATCCGGGTTGCCACATTAAAAATTTATAACAATTGACGTTTTTTGTTATGACTGATATCTGATCTTATTTTTAGCTATGCGCGGGTATAAATAATGTTCTATGACCCAAAAAATCATGGCTAGGTTTTACTACGATTTCAATGTCATAACCGAGCCGATTTAAACAATCCATCAATTTTTTTTCTGACATATTGAAGAATTTGCCGTTATAAAGTGCAGAAACACGCGCTTGAGGTAAATGCATTCTTTTACCGGCTTCAGCCTGATTTAAACCCATTTTTTTTATGGTCGTGATAATTTGTACAGCTAAGTCAGCTTTTAGCTTCAAACTTTCTGAGTTTGGTAAATTTAAATCAGAAAAAACGTTATTTGATCCGACTTCAAAATCATATTCTTTAGATCTTTCCATTCTTCATATCCTCATAAATCTGTTGGGCTGTGTTGAGGCGGGTTCTTATCAGATCAAGATCAGCCTTTGGTGTAGCTATGCCCTTTTTGGATTTTTTCTGGAAGCAATGTAAAACAAATACAACACCTGCAAACTTAACCGTATATACCCAATGAATTTCGAGTTACGGCAAGGCGGCCAGGGCGACCGACCGATGAGCGTAGAAATACTACGTGATTCGGCGAGCACCCGCAGACAACAAAGCCGTAACTTGAAAGGCGAAGGGTATAGATAGCTCGATAGGTATTACCATCATGATTTTCTATGACTTCAAGTACACCAGCACCATGAAACCCAGATAATGGTTTAACGTTTGGAGGCGTTAAGTCTTTTTGGGCAAAATGCAGCGTATAACCGACAGATTTAACAATGTCTTGCGGTAGTTCCAACAAGTCTTTTTTACTGCTTCCTATCCAAACTAAAGATTTTTCAGTCTTGGCATTCATTATCCTAACCTACTGTCTATCCGATAATGCAGTTATATCATAACTGATATAAAAAACCATTAATTAACTTGACAGCACTCAAGGGCAAACCTTCTATCATTATTCCTCAATTAATTTATCATAAGGATTTAAGGTTAACGCGGCATCAAGGTGATCTGGGGCAAAATGTGCATAGCCCATCGTCATTAAAATAGTACTGTGGCCTAATATTTGTTGTAGTACCAGAATGTTGCCCCCATCCATCATAAAATGACTGGCAAAAGTATGTCGGAGAACGTGGGTGCGCTGGCCTTTTGGCAACTCAATAGTCGCTCTCATTGCTCCCTTTCTCAGGGGCAGAATTAACGATAATTTCCAAACCTTCAAGTTGAATGAGTATATAAATAGGCTCTTTGTCCACATTGGAGAGCATAAAAAAAGTGTGGGGCATGTATAGCCAGAAAGAAAACGACTAGCAGCTTGAGCCGTGAGACCTGAGATAAGAATCACGAGGGTGCCACAGTGCACTGAAGCAGCCGCTTGGTTACCATATCACTACTAGCAATGTGGCTGAAAGCTGTTAATAATAAATAAAAATTCTTTTTATTTATTAAATTTAAGGAAGTGATTATGCCAACTCAACCGACTGTAGAAATAAATCAACCAGAGGCGATTTCTTCCGATTCTCATTCTCCGATCTATTACACAGGAAAAACAAAAGCGGCGATGTCTCGCTTTAAAGGTTCAGCCAATTATCTTAAATTTAAACAAGAGTATGAACGAGCTATTCAAAACATCATTGATTTTTATAAACAACATGTTTCAAGTCAAGGAAAAGACGGCATCATGCCTTATAAACCAGACAGGATAACTACTGTAGAAAATATGTTTATAAAATTTAAAACAAACCTATTTTCAGAAAATTCCAAGAATAACCTTCATCACCTATATCAAGCAAAAAAACATATAGAAGAAATTGCTCAATCTCTACAGGAAGAAAGAAATATTCCCACTGCAATAAAAGTGGATGAAATCCGGGAATTAGCAGGAAAAATTATGATGTGTGGCTCGGGTGCATACAGCCACATCATAGCGACTAAACTCAGTTTAACTGCCCCCTCAGGTGAATTATCGGATAATTTTTCGGTCTATAAAAACACAATAGCCCATGCAGTAATAACGGAATTTATCAGTCGCGATCTTACTGATATCAATCCAGCAGAAGAAATACATCTTTTTAATTTATACTGGAATATTTTTAGTAAAAGATTAGGTGTTGCTGCTATTGAGGATAAATTATCTATAATCCTCATTTTTACTACAAAAATCGCAGCCTGTCAGAATGCACTACAACAGGCTTTCACACCTTATCGTCTCACGGATAAGCTGGCGACAGATCATTGGAATAACCTTCATAACATTATAGGCGATGCCGCGGAATGGGAGCAGATAAACGATATACTGGCCGGTGTTAAATCGAGCTATAAACCGATAAACGTTTACGCTTTGACAGAAGAGTCGCCTGATAGCCCAGGAAAATATCGGTTACGACAAGATAAAACCTGGCTACAGGTTGAAATTGCCAAACAACTTTCTCTTTTACCATCACAGATTGCCTGGATAGATTGGACACCTATTGCGGTAGAGGGTCGTAGACTCCAGAGAATAGGCGATCTTTTTTGGCAGGAGATAGACGGTGAATTAATAAGCCCGCCAACGATTGAAGACCTAGTAAAATATGCGGATCAGATGGCTTACAAACAACTAATTGATGGCATTACACATGCTAAAGAGCAAGATGCAATATGGCTAAGTAGGATTGATCCACAATACTTGCAAGCAACCAACGCGGACGATCTCTCCTTATTTTTCTCAAAATTAGGAGCCGAAAAAGGGATTGAGTATGCAAAAATTAACCTTCGCTGGTTTAATAAACTAAAATTCAATCCCTTGATAACTACGCTTTTGACTCTACCCCCTGAACAGCTGGCGACCCTTTCCTCCGATCTATTGTGTTACATAAACGATGAAGAATTGATCTCATTTTTTTTAAAATTAGGTAATGAAAGATTCATTCGCTATGCACAAGATAATCCTCATTGGCTCACGAAATTGATTGTCGACACCCCAGCACTTATCAAGATGCTTTCAACGATGCCTGATAGTGAAGTGGCTAACCTGGATACCAGTTTTTTACATTGGATAAACTTAGAGGAGATAAAATATTTTTTCGCCTATTGGGAAGCGAACACTATCAAGCCCGGCAGTCCGCTGTTAAAAAAACTGTATCAGCGGACACATCGAGAAGTTATTGATGCTGATAAATTCAGCCTCAATAATCTGTGGGGGCTTTTCAAAGGTAGCAAGAGACAGATCTACGCCCATATCATGGGGCAATTATTGAACTATAGCATCGATATTGCAGAAAAATCGCTGATTGAAAACTTACTGAAAGAAAAGCATATCCATCTCAAACAAAGTGATCATGGAGTGGGGGATAACCCCTTGGTGAGGGCACTGGATAAAAACCTAAGCTGGATGATACCTGAGTTATTATCGAAACATAATCTGCAGGCTTATCAAGCGTCATACCAATACAACTTGCTCTATTACCCTATTAAAAACAAAAATTTGACGGCATTGCAGTTGTTACTGAATGCCGGCGCCGATCCGAATAAATATTTAAAATGGGAACCCTCAATTTTACAACAAGCGGTTTTATCAGGAGAGCCCGATTTGGTCGCCCTGCTACTAAAGCATAACGCCCAAGATAACGCCGGCGACGCATTAAAGGCAGCGATACAGCAGGGCAATGTCGAGATGGTAGAGCAACTCGTCGCAGTCGCCCGCCCCATAGATCTTTTAATGCCACTTACCCCATCACTGCTCTCATTAGCCCGCACTGCACCAAACTCAGAAAGAATCATCGACATCCTAGAAAGCCAGATAAATGTAAAACAGCAGCGGTTTGATCAGATAATGTCAGCCAGTGCAGTGAGAGAAATAGCTTATATCCCCTTCAAACCGGTTGGCAGAGTGTATCAAGCTATCCTTGATTCTCTCGAGCGATTACATAACACATTCGATAGTGAACAAATTATCACCGCCTTCATATTGAAAGCCCAAATAGCGGATTATAGTGAAGATTATTTTCATGATGAGAGGCGTGAAGAGGTTTTTCGCGTGTTAGATGCACAACTTGATACCGCCTTGTTTACGCCGGAAACCACAGAGACTAGCATAGAAATCATCACCGATTTTGCCCAAAATAACCTCCCCTTTGCCATTGACCTGTATCAATGGGTCTCCAGTCATGCCCTGCACGCCTCAATGAATTTTTTGCTCGATGAGCTGAAACAACAACAAGATCCTGCTGCCTATTTTAAGGAGATAAAAAACATTTATGGTACCGCCACCCATCTTGCTGACCCATTAGCGGTCACACAGTGGGAGAGCAAATACAGTGGCGCGGCGCGAAATGCGCTGAATCGACAGCTTGAACAAAACCTGGGAGAGAATAATGATGATCCCATCAGTGTCGCGCTAAGACAGGAAGCACAAGGATTGCTATTCGGCTATAGCGATGATGTTCATTATCAGAAAAGCCTGGACTATATTCAACGCTATATGCCTAGCCTCAAAAAAAAGGGCGTTACGACGATTGTTTTGCCGCTGAATGAAGTGGAAGAACAATCCATAAAATCCTACATGAAATCACCTGGGGTGATGAGGGACATCAACAAATTAACCCATGTTAACACCGCGTTGAAACACCTCTGCATTGAAGCCTATCTGCGCGGTATAAAAATTAGGGCACTAATGCCAGAAGACAATCCGCAAAATACCCTTCAGCGCGTGCTATCCGATGACTTCGTGGTGACAGGGTTACAGGAGGTGTTAACCCAATTGCCCCGCAATGAAAAATTTATTGCCCTCTATCCACAACACCGTTTGCTATCACAAAAACTCCAAAACGGCTTCTTACCGGGTATCGCCCGGCGTCTGGGGCTCCCCGCGCTAGCCGTCTCAGGCCATCGATTGTCTCTGCTAAACGACCCGTTACAAAGCGCATCCCCATTCCATTCCGTTGAAGAAATGCCATCCCAGTACGCTTACCACATTGCGGTGGTCGATCCGCATGATACTCATGCGCTCTGGGCGGCGGGTCAATGGTTAAAAGGCGATCCCAAGCGTCGTTATCTTGTTGGTATCGATGGCGCGCATTTCAATCTTTATTCACCGAATGGCCATCCAGCGGATGTGCCGCAAGAGGCGCTGCATAAGTTTAGAACTACCCTCACCGCCCAGCCGGATGCACGCATACAGGTGCTATTTGTCGGTGAAAAATCGCTGTTTTTACCCACGCCAGAGGACGCATCGTCTACAGAAAAATGGAATGGCCAATCATTGGTCGAAACCCGGGAAAAAATAAGTGACTTGATTACGCAACATTTACCCGGCCTACGCACGGAAAATATCCAGGTTATTTTAGGCCAAATCAGTGTGATCACCGATCTTGATGAAAACAACCACCCTCTCCCCCTGCGCACTGAAGTGACGGTTGACTATCTTGCCCCCCTACGCACTTCTGCCGACAACATTATTGTTGATCCCCTGCTTCCGCAGTCACCGCACCGCGTAAGCCCCACAACCGGCCTGCCCGGAGGGCAGGCTGAACACAGTGACGCCATCAAGCTCATTCAGCTTATTGAGAGACAGACGCTGCCGCCCCCTTCAGCCGAAGTGCGCATTCAGCCGCCGGCGATAACCTCCGCGGATAAAGCGTTACTCTTAAAGATGGCGACAGTGCAGAAAAAAATCCATCTACAGGCGCTCGCCCGCCACGTCACCGCCGTTATTGAACAGATGACACAGCAACTCAATAATAATGTAGAAAAAATCCGCTATCGGTTTAAAAAATTTGTCACCACAACAGAAAGTGAAACCGCGCTCCTTTTTGTTCAAGCCAGACCGACAGCACAACAAAATCAGCAACAAGCGCCACTGGAAAAACGCCTTACCCCTGATAACGCTATTTTCGTTACTATGCGCGATAAAATGACAGCGCTCGAGCCTGAAATCGCGCATGTCGATGGCGTGTCGACGTTGAATGTCGCCTTTTTAGCGATGCACCTGTTGGCGCGGCAACATGAAGATGAGGCATCGGCGTGGCGAAAATTTGTCACCGTCGCCAATTTGACCCAAATCCTGCATGGCATAGGGCAAGATATGGGGCGTCTGGCTAACTGCATCAAAATAGTCAATGGCGCCGGTGCCAAAGCAGAAGGGATGTTAGGCAAACTGATGGGAGGCGCGGCTTACACCCATGCCGGGAGTGTGGTCAATGTGGCGGTGGATATCATCAATCTTATCGATGCAATCGAAGAACTGAAACAGATGCCGGCCAGCCCACAAAAAGATTTCGCTACCACGCGAGTGGTGTTAGCCAGTAGCCAATTAGCCGTGGATAGCACACTGACCGTATTAGGTGCCACGGCCAGTTTCTCTCCTGCTATCGCCAACGGCATGGCTGTCGCGGCACCGCTCAGTGTGCCTTTCGTCGGCGTGATGATAGGTGCCAATGCTTTGGTGACGGCAGTTGCTTCTAATAACGCCCATTACCAGGTTGAATTAGACCAAATTATTGCCCCTTTCCGTCATCTGGTGTCTAAAAGCGCGCTCCAGCCCAAAGAAATCCTGCAACCTGATCCGGAACATCCGCAGCTGATGTATTTTGAACCTTACGTCCCGATAAAAAAAATCGTCATTAACGGGGAGCGCGTCTCGGTGCAGGTGGCCGATATCAGGGTACCTCAGTTTGAGGATAAGGCTTTAGGCAAACACACGTCAGATTATCACCGTGCTTTGAGTGCTTATTCGGCTTTCGGTTTTGATGTGACCCGCCCCGGCGAACAAGCTGTGCGGCTTCACCCTTCCAGTATCTTGGCACTCCCTGCTGCCTTGAACGGACATTATCAGTTTATCCATGATACCGGTGCTTATGGGCGTTTGGACGGAAAAGCGATATTCAATCAGTTTCATCAATATCATGATGCGCTTTTCCCTTTCACTATCGAAGGCGTGAATGCCCCGAATAACGTTCGCTTCCATCCCCACCCAACCCGACAGGTCATTGCATTAGATGCCGGGGTGCGTTATATCACTTTTCAAACGATACAACAGGTTAATCGCCTACCGGGTCAGCACCATGACGGCCTTAGCGCAGGTCAATTGCCTACGCCGATAACCGATGCCGCCCATGCCCATTATTTAACTTACCAATTTGAAGGCGCGGGAGGCACGACCTTTATTGACCTGCCCGATGATGCGCGCCAGATTATCATCACGCCGAGCAGTGACAGGCTAAAACGACTCAGCGAAAGCTGGGTATTGGATATCACGCCCGACATAACCATCAGCAACCGCGAAGCACGCATCGCTTTACAACAGGCGCACATCGAGCGGTTAGCATTGCATCATAGCGGTGAGGAATGGGCGCTGACCCTGGCCAATAGCACGGTGAAAATTACCCACCCTACCCTGGAAAACATCCGGCTTCAGCTGCACCCCATCGAATTACCGGGCGTAACCTTTAACCTCACTCTCCTCGGCAATCGGCCAGCCGCTCCTCAATTTCATCTCTCTTTGGCGGTAGAAAGCATCGCCACCTTATCTGATGACAATCTCAGCAACATAAAATCTATCATGCAGCGCTATTTCAGTGATAGCCGCCGATTTTCTTTTAACCCGCCCCTACGCCTGGATATCCAGTTGGGGCAAGGCAATATCGCCACCGGATTACTCGATTTAACCTCAGGGCGTTGGCAGGCAATACATAATGATGGCAGTACCACCGCCCACCCACACCTTTATACCAGTGAAGGACAGCGTGTCGCCTTGCTCGCCCGTCCTAATGCCCGGATAACCGGTGTGGCGCATATCGAATATGACCACGCCCAGCAGCAGTTCTATGTGGCGGGTATCGCCAAACCAAGAGACCATCTCAACAACACGCTCTCCTACCACTATTACCCGCATTTAGCCGAAAAAGCGCGCTATCAGAAAATAGAAATAGCGCACCTCGATGAAGAAAACAGCGAAGAAAACGGCTGGCAAGTACGCTCACTCGAACCGCTGCTGGATGAAATACACGCGCAGTCACCTCAAGCCGTTATCCCCCTCCACCTTCCCACCACAGGCTTACGTGCAGAGTATGCTTGGGACGGTGAGCGGAAATTTTTTAAAAAAATGGCCTGGGAACAGGATGAACACCAATTTATTGCGGAATGCCACGACAGCGAAACGCTCCCGATGCTGACGGTCATTGCCCTGCCTTCTTCTCCCCCCGCGCCGTTGACTGTCAGTAAACTGGGCGCGGATTTTTTATCAAAATATCAGAATGCCTTATCTGCTTTAACCCTGGTGGCACAGGATAATACCCCTAAAGTCGATTTATTGGATTTTCCTTTGATCCCCCTTAAGGTGTTTGCGCATCTGGACACCAAAATAGTGGGTGCACGAGAAGGAACCACCCTGTTTTTACACTCCGGCGCCGTGCCCAACATCACCTTTAAACTCACCGCCCAGCAGCGCGTCCCCGGGGAAAGCGCGCTAAAATGGGGGGTATCACTGTACGCCGAAAATCAGCAAGCCTTGCAAGGCGAGAGCCGCGCAAAAATAGTCCATATCTTACAAAATCACAAAAATAACGCTTTGTCATGGGACATCGGTTTATCCATCCCATTATCTATAGGCGATAGCCAGGGTGGCCAGACAGACGGAATGTTTGATGTCGCCGCGCCTTTAATCAACAACACGGCAGCTTCAACGGCGAAGGGTATAAACAAAACGCCTGATACCGCGCTCCTTGGGCAGGCAATCGGTGCATTTGGTGAAGGAAATGATGAACTTCTGAGCCAAAATCGACGCGATAGCGTATTGGCGTTCTACGCCGGAGCCGCCGGAAATCTTGCCACCCTAGCTTAGGGTGTTGTAAGCACAAAATATATGTTGTAACCAAACAAAGTAACCAGTATAGATTTCACTCGCTGTTTTACTTGCATTGCAATCGTTTTTACAAGGCTTGTGTCAGTGTGCGCTTATCAAAAAGTATACAATTTGATTGTCTTGTAAAAGACCTATCAAAAGTACTGTCATAACTAATTATATGAACGCATCCCGTTTGCCAAGGCTTCCGGTCGTTTTGACTAAAAGAGGTTCAGTTGCAGCTTTATATTCGGCCTTATTGCAGCAAGCAGTACTGCTGCGGGCTCCGATGAAATCCGCTGACTCACGTTTATCAAGAAAAGCACAGCGGTCGCACCGCAGCCCGCCCCGAATTAGAAGATGAACTTTCGATAAAGGAGTCGGAGGGCGCCGCGCATATGGCTCTTTTCAATCTATTTTTGGGTAAAATATCAGCAAAGTGGAATCACGCCCTGTCACTACCTGTTATTGGGTGGCAGCGGCGATGGTTGGTGTGAAAGAAAGACTTACTGAAAAACGACGTTAATCCACGCAATATATTTTATAAGGCTTATGTGTTATTGATTGAGAGGAACGATAGGTAATACCGTGATGCAGTTTATTTTTTATTGAGTTTCTTTCCATAATATAATCGCACGCTTAATTAAATAAGAACAAGAAATAATTTATTCTTGCTGAGATAGTAATAAGAGCGCCTACTGCCATACCTTGTCGAGATAAAGATGCGCTGGATTATATTAAGGAGGAAGATAAACATCCTGATAGAATTATGATAATTTTTCCAGTATGAAAAATGAAAATAATGTAGAAGAAGTGTAGTGTTTTTTATATCTTTAAATGTGTTCGGTGAGCGACGATAACACAGAATCAAACTAAACTGATTCGGCCATACATGAGGATTGCGAGTACCGTGCAACGCAGAAATTCACACCACGCAGTAGGTTATGCAAGAAGTCTAAAGTATCAGTGAGCACAAGAGATTTAGAATAGACTTTCAGAGTGGGTTTATTCGTTGCGTCTGCATAATTAACCCTCTACTATCATTTTATTGATTTTTTAACTTTACGGATAAATGACAATACCATGCATAAATTACCCATAGTCTGTTTCGCTATGCTGATTTTTACTATTTCCTGGCATTCATCAGCCGAAGAAAAACGTTATATTTCTGATAAGTTGATTACCTATGTCCATAGTGGACCCGGTAGTCAATATCGTATTGTCGGTTCACTCAATGTGGGTGATGAAGTGACGCTTCTTAGTGTTAATCAGAGTGAGAATTATGCTCAAATCCGTGATGCAAAAGACCGCGTTGTTTGGCTTCCGCTAAATCAGCTGAGCTCATCAGCTAGCTTACGCTTGAAGCTACCAGAGCTTGAACAGCAATTGGAAACCTTAACGAGTCAATTACAAAACATTGATGCAGACTGGAATCAGCGTACTGCAGAAATGCAACAAAAATTAGCCGACAGTGACGATATAATAAGCAAATTAAACGAAGAAAATGATAGATTGGAAAATCAATTAGTTAAAGCACAAACAGAAATCAGTGCAATGAGTTTGCAACAGGATAACAAACAACGTGCCATCATATTGCAATGGTTTATGTATGGTGGCGGCGTAGCAGGAATAGGTTTAATTTTAGGGTTATTACTGCCTTATCTGATCCCCAGTCGTAAAAAACAAGATCGTTGGATGAATTGATATTGATATAGCCGAATCAAATTAAAATGATTTGGCTATATACCTGAGTAGGAGCATCAAATGAATATCTACCTGGTCGGCGGTGCCGTTCGTGACAATTTATTAAAACTGCCCGTCACCGAACGCGATTGGGTAGTGGTTGGCGCCACAGCCAACCAATTACTTTCTCAAGGTTATCGACAAGTAGGCAAAAATTTCCCCGTTTTTTTGCATCCCAGGAGTCAAGAAGAGTATGCGCTTGCTCGTACAGAACGTAAAACAGGATCGGGGCATACGGGTTTTATTTGCCATGCAGCGCCGGACGTCACTCTGGAAGAGGATTTACGCCGGCGGGATTTGACGATTAATGCCATGGCGTGGCGCGATACTGATAATGGCGGCGAATTAATCGATCCCTATCATGGCAAAGAAGATATTGCAAACCGCGTATTGCGTCATGTTTCTGATGCCTTTAGTGAAGATCCCTTGCGCGTCTTAAGAGTGGCACGTTTTGCTGCCAGATTTGCTTCTTTGGGGTTCACCATCGCCCCTGAAACCGAGCTGTTAATGACCGCAATGACCGATAACGCGGAGCTCTCTACCCTCATGCCTGAACGTATTTGGCAAGAAACAGAAAAAGCGCTGCTAAGTCAAAGTCCGCAAATTTATTTTCAAGTGTTGCATCATTGTGGGGCATTAGCGGTATTGTTTCCCGAAATTGATGCCTTATTTAACGTACCTGCCGCGGTAAAATCACATCCCGCAATAGATATACCCTTCCCCTTTGAAGCAGCCGCTAGGCGGCCAGGGCGACCGATGAGCGTAGACATACTACCTGATGAGGCGAGCACCCGCAGCCAACAACGCGGCGGCTTCAAAGGCGAAGGGTATAATGCGGGGCTGCAAACCATGATGACGCTCCACATGGCAGCCCGCCTTAGCGCGCAACCGGCCGTGCGTTTTGCCGTGCTCTGTCGTGATGTGCATAAAGCTATTCAACAACCCGAATTACATTATCAAGACCCTAATTTAGCGCATGATTTAGGGAATAATGTGACAGGAATACCCTTAATTGAGCAACTATGCCAACGCTTAAGAATACCTAATTCATACCGCAATTTGGCTAGATTGGTCGCTGAGTATCATGGTGTCATTCATCAAGCCAATACATTATCGCCACAATCACTACTAAAACTGTTTGATGCAATAGATGTATGGCGTAAACCAGAGCGTCTAGAGCAAATAATTTTAGCCAGTCAAGCGGATGCGCGAGATCTGACGGATCTTGAAGATCAACATTATCCACAGGGTGATTACTTACGCCGTGCTTTGCGTGCTGTGCAGGCAGTGTCGGTAAGAGAGCTGGTCGCTAGCGGATTACGCGGGCAAGCTATCAATAATGAACTCAGACAACGCCGCCAACAGATTTTGACACAGTTAATGCAGTGATCTCCTCAGTGCCCTTGTTAGTACCGATTTTACCTATACCCTTCGCCTTTGAAGCCGCCGCGTTGTTGGCTGCGAGTGTTCGCCGAATCACGTAGTTGTCTACGCTCATCGGTCTCACCCTCTGGCCGCCTAGCGGCAACTTCAAGGACTGTGGGTATAACCCCCCCCAGAAATATAAAAAAATAACTTGTCAAGAAAACAGTTAACCGGCAAATTGAGCGAAATAAATGGATATACCCACAGCCTTTGGAATAGCCGCCTAGCGGCAGCTTAAAAGGCTATGGGTAACTCAATTAAATGGACTAATTGAATCATGGACAAAGAAACATTAATACGTGAAATACATAATGTACTCAGTATTGACGCCCCTTTTTTTTATAGAATCAAACGCTTACTGAATGAATACCAAGCATTAAGTATTGTTAGCGACACTCAGGAACTCTGCCTGTTGGCTCGTCTCCAAACCGTGTCAACGCTACTTTAGATTGACCACTTTTTGCTACTTTAAAATGTCCAGTTTTTGCTAATTTTCCTGTTGGGTTTCTATTCCAGGCGCCTGGATAATATCAGTCGTTTTTATAGGCAACATGCCTGCTTTGCGTTTATTTTTGAGTCGATAGCTTTCTCCTTTAATATTCAATGTGGTTGAATGATGTAAAAGCCTGTCTAAAATCGCAGTTGCTAAAATGTGATCACCGAATACGTCCCCCCAATCAGTAAAACTTTTATTTGATGTGAGAATGATGCTCGCCTTTTCATAACGACGGCTCAATAACCTGAAAAATAGGCTAGCTTCTTCGCGATTCATCGGTAAATACCCGATTTCATCCAGTATTAATACCCTGGCATAGCACAGTTGCTGAAGTTGGCGTTCCAGACGGTTTTCTTGCTTTGCCTTCATTAAGGTACAGCAGAGTCTATCCAGAGGCATAAACAATACCCGATGCCCAGCTGTAGCTGCCTTGACAGCCAGCGCTATCGCCAAATGCGTTTTCCCTACCCCAGGTGGGCCTAACAAAATGACGTTTTCATGATGTTCGACAAACCTCAGCCCCGCCAGCTCGCGGATAATTTTCCTGTCTATACTTGGTTGGAAAGTAAAGTCAAATTGCTCCAAGGTTTTTATCCACGGCAAACGTGCTTGTTTTAACCGCGATTCCAAGCCTTTTTGGTGACGCCCGTTCCATTCCTGGGCTAATGCCTGCTGGAGAAATTCACGGTAGTTCAGTGCTTTCTTGGTGGCTTCTTCACATAAACTCTCCAACGCATCGCCCAGGTAATCCATTTTTAACCGTATCAACAAGTTTTCCATTTCCATCAGAGTAGCTCCTCATACACACTGAGCGAACGAGACGCTACTCGATTGACCTGTTGCCAAAGGGCTTGATGATGTTCTGGCACCTTTTGCCAGCCCTGCGTTACCTCCTGCAAGAGATGCGTCGCGAGCAGTTGCTCATCGCCGTAAATACGTAGCGTATTATCTAAACCGATACGAATATTAACCGCACGACCACACCAGAATGAAGGCACGCTATAGCGATTACCTCTGACATCGATATAGCTGTCCCATGCCACTTGTCGTAGGTCGAAGTAGCTGGTATCGAAATCAGTCGCAGGGAGTGGCATCAAGGCTATTTTTTCCTCAGCAAAACGATTTTCCGGTGTCTGCTTGAATTGACGAAGATGACGCTGGTCTGCCACTTTCGCCAGCCACATCGCTAGCAGTTGATTAACATGAGCGAAACTCTCAAACTGACGGTAGCGAGTGAAAAAATTGTGTTTAACATAGCCCACCATCCGTTCGGTTTTGCCTTTCGTTTGCGGTCGATAAGGCTTACAGGCGCGAGGGCTAAACCCATAGTGATTAGCCAGTTGCAGGAAGCCCGCATTGAACTCGATGTGGCCATTTTGTCCATGTTTGATAACAGCGGCTTTTTGGTTATCTACCAAGACATTTTTTACGCTGCCACCGAAGTAATTGAAGCTGCGAACCAGCGATTCATACGTGTGCTCAGCATCTTGCTTAGGGGCAGCAAAGACATGAAAGCGACGCGAAAAACCGAGCGTATTAACGGCAAAATTAACCGTACAGGCAGAGCCTGCCACCTCAACGATGATTTCTCCCCAATCGTGTTGAAGTTGATAACCGGGGAGGGTTTCAAAGCGTACCGTGTTTTTCGAGGCCCTGAGCGGACGTTTGGGATGTATATAACGTCGGAGCATCGCACTCCCACCCCGGTAGCCTTTTTCACGGATTTCCTCAAAAATAACCGCCGCATTCCAAACCTGTTCACTCAACCTTGAATCGATGTAGTCTTTAAAGGGCTCGAGTTTAGCAACCTGTTTTTTACCGCGTTTTGCTGTTGGCGGCGCAGGATAGCTAATGTGCCGTCTCACCGTTTTTTCTGAACACCCTATCTGATGGGCAATATCAACAATAAATGCCCCCTGTTGATGGCGTTGTTTTATCATGTAGTGGTCCTCTCTTCTTAGCATGCTTATTTCCCTCATGGCTTTGTCACCACAAAGGAAACTGCATTCTGGCTTGAGTGGACAAATTAAATTAGCAATTTACGGTCTTTTATCATTAGCGCTGACACCGTTCTACGGAGGATACTCGTTTTTCACGTAACTGCCAACGGCGGTATTCGCAGCATAAAGCGCGGGTAAATCCCCAGGCTGAGACAGACAGTAAAAGCACTGAAAACAAGCTGGCTTTTAGCCACACCATCAAGGGCAGGGGGGTGGCATTCAATAACAGCATCGCCATCAGAATACCGATCAAAACTACCGGGATAAATAAAACCCAGCACCAGCGCTGTTTTGACGTGCGATACTGTTTATCCAGCTGCGAGGGTGTCAAGCCACTGGCGTTGACGGCTGCTTGCCAGGAGAGTGACGTTGTCACCGGTTTCACGGTCGATTTTTTTTGACACCCGCCTTGTATCCGATGTATCAGGGTACGCCAGGGGCGGGCAGATACCGTGGCGATGCGGCGTGTTTCCGAGAGCGGTAACAACAAATTAAAGAAATAGTAGCTGCCTTTTAGCCAGCGTGACCTGCTGGCGGGGATCGCGGGTTGAACTTTATCCATTGCGACTGACTCCTGCGCTGATTTGTTGTCGTTTTTGCTGTAACAGCGGCCTGAATTCTTGGGCGGCACTGAGACCCAATTGTTGACCGTTGATGATATTGCTTTCCTGGAGCTGTTGTTTGATGCCAAATAGCAGCCAGTTTTGTAGATTTTGGATGCGTATCGCTTCGCGCATCAGGTTATCGCCTTCCATCGCCTGCAAATCGGTGAGGTAGTCGGTATTGGCATATCGCCGACCCACTTCAAAAAATTCCAGTTCACGCGCTGACAACGTGGCGGTTCGTTTAGCCTCCGGTGAAGCCTGCTCTGCAAAATACGCTGCCGCGGAAGGGGTTTGTAACGCCTCTTTCACTACCGCGCGGGTCTGCGGATTGGCCTGGCTGGCGGCAATCATCGCCAGTTGCGGGTAGGCCGCCGCCGACTGAATCGCCTGGTGCTGATTGAGCAGACCCGCATATTGCTGGCCGGTGGCGGTTCTTACCTCCCCTTTTTTAAGCTGCTCTCCGGCAGATCGCTGCGTGGTGTTTTTCAAGTACATCATTGCGGCATCGGTCTGCGCCTGTGTGAAGGTCAGTACCGGGGGGCTGCCGGGTTTGCCTGCCCCCGTGAGCACCGAGCGTAATTCGCTGTCTCCGCCGGGCAGATCGGCTATTTTCGGGCACAAAGGGGTGCCGCCGATCACCGCATACTCGGCGGCACTGCAATAGTTGGCATGGATAGCAGCGGCACGAAATTGTTCCTGATCCACAGGCTCTGCCGAGGTTGTGATCGCCGTCTGAATGGCTTTATTGGTGATCCCCCGTCCACCCGCTAGGTGACTTTGCATTGCCCTCGCGCCCGTGGCCACGGTTGTGGCCATCCCAGAGGCAGATTCACTGCAAACACTCTCGGGTACCGTATAACTGCGTCGCGCGGTTTCTAATCGCGCGGTCTTACGCGCAAAGGTGTCGAAATCTCGCTGCGTTTTGGCCGTTTCTTCTATCATCGCCGCCAGTTTGTCACTGTTTTGATTAATGGCACTGCCAATTTGAAATTCAGTGGCGGCAATTTGCGCCAAGGTGGCATTAATCGCGGTAAGCTCAGGGATCACCTGACTGGTAACGGGGAAGCTGTGGGTGACTTCTACTGGCATGGCAAGGGCATTTCCTGCGATTATCAGCAGGCTAACTATCAATGTTTTTTTCATCGGGGGTTCCATTTTTGACGACGTATCAGCGAGCGCCTCGGATTTTGGACAGGCGCTTACCAATGCGTGCCGCGACGGGCAATTAATTCCTCCGCCAGTCGGCGGGTAATGTTGCTGTGATCTTGCTCTCCCGCCTGCTTTTGCCGTAATTCGATGATTTTTTCAGCACTGCCGGTGGGGAAATTTTCCGCCAAAATAGCGCGGGCGGTACGACCGTCGCGCTGTTGGTACAGCATATTACGTAGCGCACTGTCTTTAGGGGTGGAATTGAGCGCCCAGAGTTCACGCGATCCCACGGTGTTTTTAAGGATTTGTGCAATCCGCCCGACTTTGGTACGAAATACCGCCAAAAAGCAGGTGCCGCTGCCATCAAAGCAGGCGCCTTTGCTGAGGGTCATAAAACGCCGCACCGTGGCGGGAGGAACCTGGAAGTGCGCGGTTAATACTGATGCATCTTCTGGCCGCACCCGCATCAGGTACAGCGAATTCGCCGATTTCAGCAAATCGGGCGGGAAATCACTTAAATATTGAGAAGACAAAACGGTACGGATAGCAAATTTGCGTTGTTCTCGATCTTGGGTTTCCAGCGCATTAAAAATAAACCGGACTTTACGGGCATTGTGCAGCTCATCATACACCTTGGTTTTCAGCTCCTGATCGAGTTGTTCCAAGCGCGCCCGATGAAACGCTTCATAGCGGTGATCAATGTTAGCCAGCAATTCCTCGCGGTATTGCGGCAAGCTGTAATCCCCGCCGGCGACGTGCCCAGCAAACAGATACAGTATGCCGGTGCGCAACTGCCCCTCATCAGAATCATCGCCCATCACATTATTCAAATCGATGGCAATAACCCGGGTATTCGCATCGAGGGCAAACTGAGTGCGCCCAGCCAACATACGGTATTCGGTGCTGGCTTGGGTCAGGCAGCGGGAAATATAGCCCAGCAACGATTCCTGTGAGCCGTCCCGATTGATGTTGCCAAAGGCTTGGCGGATATCTTCATGATTTAATCCACTTTGTAAGTCGTTAAGCTCCGGTACCGCTTGGTATTGCGCCAAGGTGGCCTCCCTGATACAGCCTTTTTCAAACAGCCGATCACGTACCTCATACCAAGACCATTCTTCCCATTCACTGTTAGCGCGATGATCACGCAAACCGGTGTTAAATAGCGCTTTATCCACTGCTGGCACCAGCGTCGGGGCGTAACGGATCGGATTTTTTTCTGCATTATTACGGTAGGCTTCATCGATCACCCTGCCCAGAATTTGCCGGGTGTCTTTGGCATTGGGGGGATTGCCGGTGGTGGGATCGGTGCACAGGGCATAGCAAAGCGTGAGCAACCAACTCCGTTCTAGCGTCAACGGATAGCGTGCCCCCAGCTGAATATCAAACGGATTGCGGCAATGTTGTGTATCGTTTTGTAGCACCATGCCGACCACCTCGTTGCGACGCGCGGGCGGCAGCGCATCACGGAGCAAGCGTATCAGTCCCTGCGCACTGTAACCCTTATCGATGATACTCAAAAAAGGCAACTGCGTTTGGCCATTGCTGATCACCACTTCATTCAGCACGTTGAGTAATACCGATTTGCCGGAGCCGGGCTCTCCGGTGACGATTTCGGTGAATTTTTCCTGTAGCGAGCTACCTAAACGCACCGGAAAGGGTTTTCCGTCAACGGTTTGAAACACCACACTCGCTTCATCTGGCCAGGGCGTCGCAGGACGATTTAACGGCAGCATCGCCAGCGCGGCTGACAACGGCGGAAACAGCAGATTGACACCCCCGTGAGTCGAGGCGGCCAAGATCGTAGCCGTCCAGGCGCGCAGGGGGTCGCCAAACGTGCGGGTGATCTCACAAATGCCCCAAGATTGGAAGGCTTTCTGCAACATCGTGATATTGCGTTTCACCCCCGGGGGCGTGTCCGCCCAGGTACTGGCCGTGATGGTCATCACGCAGGTGGGATCACGATCATTGGTTTGCGCCAGCCAATTGACGGCGGCATACACGGGGCGCAATGAGGGGATCACCGCCAGAAAATCCAGCGCCGTGCGTTTTTTGCCCAAGATAGCGTGCCCGCCGGGCATGACATCAAAACGTACCCGAAAGGGCACTTTGCGATTAATCTTATTCAACAGCTGGCTGAACGTTTCCGGTTTCTGAGGCCCCAGTGTTACCGCCAGACTGCTGTGCCACAGGCCATCGAGCTCAACCAGATTGCCGTGAGTGTTGACCTCGGACGAAAACAGCTGGTAATTCAGGTGAGGGGGCAGCAGCGCGCTGTCGTCCTCATTTTTCGGTCGCCCATGGGGAAACATCGGATCCCCCGGCAACAGGGGCTGCCAATCGCAAGCAGTGCCTTCCCGATCAATTTCTTCTCGGACAGTGAATCCCACTTCATGCCCCTCCATCAAGCGCAGCAATACGCCTTGACCGTCAGTGGAAAAATCCTGTTCTATCTTGCTCACCAGCGCATCGTGACGAATTTTCAAGCCTTCCAGGCGATAATGCTCTGGATCCTGGCCAAATCGCGCCCTGGGAGCCCCTTCTAGCCGTTGGTTGAGGCGTTGTTGCTCATCCTTGAGTTCTGACGCCGGCAAGGCAATCCGACCGGTGTAAACCACCATGAAAGCCCGTTCTCGCGCGACAAAAGGGACTAATTTATCGATTTTCTCTTGCAAAATATCATCAAGATCAAGACCCAAACGGCGGGTGGCACGGGATTGCGGGGACATCAGTCGGGTTAATTCTTCCCGCGCTTTATCCGGATCACGCTCAAAAACAAAACTGAGTTTATGGCCCAAGGTTTTAAACTCACTGGCCAGCGCAGTATGCAGCCGCGCGATGTAATCATGGAAAGCGTAGCTGTCTTCTTTTTTCGACGTCTCACTTAAGGTCGCTTGCTCATCAAACTCGCAAAAGGCACCTTGTATTTCAAATACGCTGGCGTAATCACCGCGGTGGGTGACAAAGAGGTAAGGCGCTTGCAACGCCGGGCGAAGCATTTTATCTTCTTTGGTTAAGCCAATCACGGTACGCAGATCACAATAGGTAGCGAAATCTTTTCCCAGCGTGTAGCGCGAAAACGCTGCTATCGCTGACTCAATGGCAGTGAGGGTTTTTTCGATCATAAGGAGGTCGATCCCGTGTTGTTCAGATGAAAATAGGATAGGTAAATTGGGCATATTGTCTCTTGTCGCGTTACACGCTACAATTAAACCATGATAATCAATTTTCGCCACAAAGGTCTTGAGGCTTTTTACCGTACGGGTTCGACTCGTGGTATACAGGCCATACATGCTGTTAAGCTTACCCGTATATTGGCATCGCTTGATGCAGCGACGCTGCCCAGAGAATTAAATCACCCGGGTTACAAATTGCATTCACTCCAGGGAAACCTGAAAGGTTACTGGTCTGTGTGGGTCAATGGTAATTGGCGGATCACGTTCCGTTTTGTAGGGGGTGATGTTGAGCTCGTTGATTACCAGGACTATCACTGAAAAAGGAGAATATTATGATGAAGAATCATCCCCATCCTGGTGAAATACTACGTGAAGATGTATTGCTACCACTGGGCATTGAAGTTACCGAAGCCGCTAAAAGATTAGGCATTGCTCGTACCACCTTATCCAGAGTGATCCATTGTCATGCAGGTATCAGCCCTGATTTAGCGCTCAGATTAGAGCTTGCTGGCGTCAGCACTGCACGTTTCTGGATGACATTACAAACCAATTTTGAGTTGTATCAGGCAGGGAAGCGACACCAACCCAAAGTTGAACCGCTACAATCAATCGTGGCTTAAATAACGTTGATACACCGCTTCCCACCTAGCCGTATCCCATTCCGGTCCGTTATCGGCAAAAATACCCTTACCGGTTAATTTTTTAGGATTACGTATTAACGCCAAATGACGCCAGCGGCGCTGTAATTCAGCGCGTTGTTCGTCACCGGCCTGCGCCAGGGCTTCAGCAAATTCACCCGGATGCGCAGTCCCCCAGAACTCTTCCACGTCTTTTTTGTGGGCGGCCAACCAGTTTATTACCGCTTTGGCCGCCTCACGATAAACCGGATCGACTGATTGCAGCGCAAAAATCGCCGCACGCTGCAAGTGATTGACTTCTTCGGGTCTTATTTCCGGCAGATACACCACTACTCCGTCGTCCGCATTCAGTGCGCCCAGGTTTTGCCAAGCTTCACATAAGGGATCAACCACCGTAAGGTTGTCACGGTGGTGATTAAGCGGATTGTGATCAACAAAATGCAGGCGGTTATTTTTTGACGTGTAACCACAATACTCGCATTGATGTTGACTGTTTTCATGCGCGTGGTGATGCAGTTTATCGGGGATTTTTTGGTGCGCCTGACCCCACGTGTGGCGCAAGAGAGAAAAAATCAGCATGGTTGATCCTCAGAAAATGTGTCCCCCCTCAACCCACACTGACCGGCCGCAGACCCGCCTGTTTTTGACCGCGACTGATGAACTGATCGAGGGCTATCAAAATGCAGCCGATGCCAATAAATATCACGATGTGTGATCCTTTTACATGTGGATCGTTTTTCTTGCGTAACCACAAGAAAATACCGGCAATCACACAACCGATGCCCGCCACTTGTGCGGCTAACAGCAGTCCGGGTTTGACGCGGGTAATGCCCGCCGTGATGCTATTGACCATGGCGGCAATATCTTCATCGGCCGACGCCGCCTGCGCACTGCACAGGCCAATCAGCGCGAGGAGCCCTTGTGCCATTTTTTGGCTAACGCGCTCAAACGCCAAAGAAAGATGGGTGCAAACAAAGAGGATGGGGTGATGAAAGGGGCGCATAAAATCTCCTGTATTGAAGTAAGGGGGGATGAATTGTCCGGCGTTTCCATTACCAGACGATGTTAAGGGTGTTTTGCAAGGCGGTTAAAAAGTAAGGATTACAAATGAGTAGCGTGCCAATCAGCAGTTTAATTACGCCGTTGGAGACATCTTCACCGGCGGTCAGACCGGTATGGCCATCGATAAGCGAGCGTTTCATACGTCGCAAGCCTTGGTAGAAAAAAATCACCCCCAGTAAACGCAGCAGCGTGAGTACGGCATTGATAGCTTCAGCAGCAGGGCCGTATTTGGCCTTTGATACATAGGCAATGGCCTCAAAGCTCACATCACCAAAGCCCAGTTGATGTGCGGAGGCATTCATCATTTGCTTTAATGCTATCAACCCGCCACACAGCATCAAAAACAGCAACATTTTACTGAGGCTGGATCCTGAGCCTACCCCACGGTGGCTTTTGGGGCGGGCAAAGCGCAGCAAATAAACCAGGGCGCTGACGATCCCCATCACCCCTGCCAGCGTCATCACCAGATTGATACCGGAGTGGGTGAGGTTGTGGGAAACGTTGACCAACATCTGGATCAAGTCAGTATTCATGTCACGTCCTTTAACGGATGAGGCCCGCAGAGGTTTCCACTTGCCGCCGCAAGGCATCAATGCGTTTTATCGTCAGTTTGCCCAAGGTATCGCCTTCACGGACGGCATAGGTGCTGCCTTGATAGGAAATCCAGGCCAGTCCCTGCCCCAGCGTGTGGATTTGATAACCGGCAGTACTGATGCCGGAGGGACGGGGGGTTCTTTTTTTCACTGGCGCGGGCACCGGGGGCGTCGATACGGCAGGCTGAGTGCGCACACTTTCCAGGCGGATAGCCAGGTTGCTCAATTGGTGCTCCAGTTGTTTTAGTTGTTGATTAACGGTATCGAGACGCGCGGATACGGCATTGACCCCCTCCCGATTTTCCTCCGCGAAATGCCGGCGGGCTTCCAGAATGGTGGCCATCTCTTTTTTAAAGGTGGTCACCGTTTCCGCCGCGGCAGAGCGCGTACGGGGATCGTCGACTAACGGCATAGCGCCCCCCGCCGGATCCGTTTTTGGGTAGGCTGAGTTCCAAGCATTCGGCTCAGCAGGCGCAAATCGGGCAGCACTCGGCTGAACCGGGGCAGGGGGCCAGAAGAGGTAAACCGCGCCCAAGATGACACACAGCGCCAGTATCAAGACTTCCTTTAGCCCTAAGCCAAACCAGCGTTTGGGAGGCGGCTCATCGCTCTCTTTGAGCGTGTCAGGCGGACTGAGGGAAGGGGGTTCATCGTTCCCCTCCCTTTCTACCGACGCGAGGTTAAAAAGATCGGTTTCTTCAGATTTCATGGTGCCTTTCCTGTCAATGGGGGTGCTGGCCACGCGATTTAGCGTGAAGGCGCACATTATTGTTTTCATACACGCCGTCCATAAATTGAATGGCGACGATGTGACCCCGGTTAATCGTGGCTTGTTTGATCGGTAAACGCGCCGCATCGGCGGTCATCACCTGCCCGGCCTGATTACCGATGCCGCCGATAACCGTCCCTGCGATAGCACCACCGCTTGGGGTTGATGGGCGGGTCTGGATCACACTGCCTTGCGGCGTAATGATATTTTGCGTACTCGACTGCTCAAACAGTTGCCCGGTGCGCCCGAGTCCCATCGCGATAGCCGGCAGAATAATGCGCGAGAAATAACGATGATTGACGTCGCTGGCCACCGAGGATTGCAAGGTATCATCGCTGAGCGCATAAGCATCGACGGTATAGGTTTGTCCCCGCCAACGCATGCGCTCAAAGTGAATAGTGACACCGTCACCGGCTAGCTGAACACGGCGAGCATGCAATGTCGCCCCAGCATAACGCCCGGTGGGAATGGTCGCTAACACCGGCGAATCCGGGTTATCGGAATCCACCGCGGTTTCAATCACGCCCGGCACACGGGTATAAGGCGCCACGAGGACGGTATCAGCGATTTCCCTGCGGGCAAGAGGCGCTGCCCCCCTCGAGGGAGGCGCGACACTGGCTGCCCAGGCGCGAAAGGGGTTTTCTTTATTCCCTTCGTCCCCTGCAATTTTTGAAGCCAATTGGAACGGAACCGGTTGCCATTGGCTGTTTAAATCCTGAAGCAGGCTATCAATCGCCTGCTTGCGATTTTCACTTAACGCGGCGTTATCGGGGGCCACTGAAGGTTCTCCACTGGTTTCAGGGGGCAGGGTGTTGAGTTTATCCGGCGGGCGCACCGGCTGTTTTTTCTCATTGGGATCGACCGCCCCTTCACGGATCCGCGCCACAAAGCTTTGCCCTTCCTCGCGCGCTTTCGCCGCTTCGGTGGCATTGTATTTTTCCAGCAATTCGCGGTATTGGGCGCTTTCAGGGGTGTGACGCCCGACATTGGCCGCCACACTGTCAATAGCGTAATTGGATTGGGCTTCAGGCGGGGCAGTGCGCCACAGGTAGCCCAGGTAAATCGCCACCGCTAACACAATCCCGCCGATCATCAGCAGTATTAATGATTTGCTGGTCTCGCGTGCCAGCTCTTTTTCAATCGGCATGGGTCACTCCAGATGGATGGTCAACGGCTCGGTACGATCCATGACAGAAAAATTGACATAGGGGGTCAGCGGCAATTTCCACAGATGCGTGCCGTCGAGGGAGGATAAGGTTTGCTCAAACTCATCTCTTATCTCGCTGCGCGAACGAATATACAGGTTGTCACCCAATTGCCAGACCGTCGTTGAGGCGACCTTACCCTCGGTGCGTAGCCGTTTGGCGTCCAGGGGCGGGACACCGTCTAAAAAGGCTTGCAATACCGTGTTGTACAAGCCAATTTTACTTTCCGGTTGCGCCATCGGTTTCGCATCAGGCCCGCGCTGAGGAATGCGCAAATCTAACCGGCTGTCGATGATTTGGGGGGTTGACGGGTTGTCAGGCTCGCCGCTGGTTAAGTTGACCACCACCGGTACCGCCAGACCTTCCAAGTAAACCGTCACGTTGCCGGTGTCATAACGGCGCAGCGCTTGCACCGCCATCATGGCGCTGCCCGGGATATAGCTCACTTGAAAGCCTTTGTTATTGGAGTTAAACGGCGGAGCACCCAGTTTCCACGGTGCCCCGGTACTGTCAGAAAAGGTGACGCTGCTGGTTTGATCGGCGGCAGTACGCAAAATAGGCACACTCGCGCCGGGCGATAAATTAACCGTCAAGGTACTGATGCGCGGCACCGTGACACGTGCTTGATAAGCCCGCCCCCGATTGGCGGCATCCGCGGCACGGCCAAGCTGCTCGATTTCTGCCCCGGTTAAGGGGGTGGCCTGCTCCTGGGCATAGCGCAGTGCCGCTGACGGTAGCGGCAGCGTTGTCAACGGCGCTTGAGCGCTGGGAGGCGCCTGTGTTGGTGGGGGAGCCGTCGCGGCAGAGGTCGCGGATCGCCAATGATTACTGTTATTGCTACTTTCAGCGGCCATGGCGGAGACCGTCAAGCTAACCAGCAGCAGTAGAAAAAGAGAGGGATTTTTCATCGTCATTGTCCAAGGTTAACCTGCAAGCGGGTTACTGTTTGTGATTCGGAATTGATATGACGTAGTTTTTAAACTACACTCTAACTATGGTAGAGATAAAGCAAACAGAGACTTATCGAAAATGGCACAGACGGCTAAAAGATGAACGTGCCCGTGCATTGATTGCTTCTCGTCTGGATCGCCTTGCCTATGGGCATAGCGGGGATGTAGAGCCTATCGGTCAGGGGATCAGCGAACTGCGTATCCACTCTGGCCCTGGGTACCGTCTCTACTTTCAAAAACGGGGGGAGATGATCATCATATTGCTGTGTGGCGGAGATAAAAGCACACAAATCAAAGACATCAAAACCGCTAAAAAACTGGCTGCTGAATGGGAGTAATAACATGGCTGAACAATTGACAACCTATGATCCTGCTGAATATTTAACCTCCGACACTGCCATCGCGATCTTTATGGCGGAAGCGTTTGAGACCAATGATACCGGCTATATCGCCCACGCCTTGGGGGTGGTGGCACGTGCTAAAGGCATGACCGATATTGCAAATCAAACGGGGCTTTCTCGTGAACAGCTTTATCGTTCATTCAGCGAAAATGGCAATCCAACCTTAAAAACCACCCTGGCGGTGATGAAAGCGCTGGGCATTAAGCTTACCGCTGAAGTCCCTTCCTGATTAATGCTGTAATCATTGTCAGCGCTAATGATAAAAGACCGTAAATTGCTAATTTAATTTGTCCACTCAAGCCAGAATGCAGTTTCCTTTGTGGTGACAAAGCCATGAGGGAAATAAGCATGCTAAGAAGAGAGGACCACTACATGATAAAACAACGCCATCAACAGGGGGCATTTATTGTTGATATTGCCCATCAGATAGGGTGTTCAGAAAAGACGGTGAGACGGCACATTAGCTATCCTGCGCCGCCAACAGCAAAACGCGGTAAAAAACAGGTTGCTAAACTCGAGCCCTTTAAAGACTACATCGATTCAAGGTTGAGTGAACAGGTTTGGAATGCGGCGGTTATTTTTGAGGAAATCCGTGAAAAAGGCTACCGGGGTGGGAGTGCGATGCTCCGACGTTATATACATCCCAAACGTCCGCTCAGGGCCTCGAAAAACACGGTACGCTTTGAAACCCTCCCCGGTTATCAACTTCAACACGATTGGGGAGAAATCATCGTTGAGGTGGCAGGCTCTGCCTGTACGGTTAATTTTGCCGTTAATACGCTCGGTTTTTCGCGTCGCTTTCATGTCTTTGCTGCCCCTAAGCAAGATGCTGAGCACACGTATGAATCGCTGGTTCGCAGCTTCAATTACTTCGGTGGCAGCGTAAAAAATGTCTTGGTAGATAACCAAAAAGCCGCTGTTATCAAACATGGACAAAATGGCCACATCGAGTTCAATGCGGGCTTCCTGCAACTGGCTAATCACTATGGGTTTAGCCCTCGCGCCTGTAAGCCTTATCGACCGCAAACGAAAGGCAAAACCGAACGGATGGTGGGCTATGTTAAACACAATTTTTTCACTCGCTACCGTCAGTTTGAGAGTTTCGCTCATGTTAATCAACTGCTAGCGATGTGGCTGGCGAAAGTGGCAGACCAGCGTCATCTTCGTCAATTCAAGCAGACACCGGAAAATCGTTTTGCTGAGGAAAAAATAGCCTTGATGCCACTCCCTGCGACTGATTTCGATACCAGCTACTTCGACCTACGACAAGTGGCATGGGACAGCTATATCGATGTCAGAGGTAATCGCTATAGCGTGCCTTCATTCTGGTGTGGTCGTGCGGTTAATATTCGTATCGGTTTAGATAATACGCTACGTATTTACGGCGATGAGCAACTGCTCGCGACGCATCTCTTGCAGGAGGTAACGCAGGGCTGGCAAAAGGTGCCAGAACATCATCAAGCCCTTTGGCAACAGGTCAATCGAGTAGCGTCTCGTTCGCTCAGTGTGTATGAGGAGCTACTCTGATGGAAATGGAAAACTTGTTGATACGGTTAAAAATGGATTACCTGGGCGATGCGTTGGAGAGTTTATGTGAAGAAGCCACCAAGAAAGCACTGAACTACCGTGAATTTCTCCAGCAGGCATTAGCCCAGGAATGGAACGGGCGTCACCAAAAAGGCTTGGAATCGCGGTTAAAACAAGCACGTTTGCCGTGGATAAAAACCTTGGAGCAATTTGACTTTACTTTCCAACCAAGTATAGACAGGAAAATTATCCGCGAGCTGGCGGGGCTGAGGTTTGTCGAACATCATGAAAACGTCATTTTGTTAGGCCCACCTGGGGTAGGGAAAACGCATTTGGCGATAGCGCTGGCTGTCAAGGCAGCTACAGCTGGGCATCGGGTATTGTTTATGCCTCTGGATAGACTCTGCTGTACCTTAATGAAGGCAAAGCAAGAAAACCGTCTGGAACGCCAACTTCAGCAACTGTGCTATGCCAGGGTATTAATACTGGATGAAATCGGGTATTTACCGATGAATCGCGAAGAAGCTAGCCTATTTTTCAGGTTATTGAGCCGTCGTTATGAAAAGGCGAGCATCATTCTCACATCAAATAAAAGTTTTACTGATTGGGGGGACGTATTCGGTGATCACATTTTAGCAACTGCGATTTTAGACAGGCTTTTACATCATTCAACCACATTGAATATTAAAGGAGAAAGCTATCGACTCAAAAATAAACGCAAAGCAGGCATGTTGCCTATAAAAACGACTGATATTATCCAGGCGCCTGGAATAGAAACCCAACAGGAAAATTAGCAAAAACTGGACATTTTAAAGTAGCAAAAAGTGGTCAATCTAAAGTAGCGTTGACAAATGCCTGCTGGAGAAATTCACGGTAGTTCAGTGCTTTCTTGGTGGCTTCTTCACATAAACTCTCCAACGCATCGCCCAGGTAATCCATTTTTAACCGTATCAACAAGTTTTCCATTTCCATCAGAGTAGCTCCTCATACACACTGAGCGAACGAGACGCTACTCGATTGACCTGTTGCCAAAGGGCTTGATGATGTTCTGGCACCTTTTGCCAGCCCTGCGTTACCTCCTGCAAGAGATGCGTCGCGAGCAGTTGCTCATCGCCGTAAATACGTAGCGTATTATCTAAACCGATACGAATATTAACCGCACGACCACACCAGAATGAAGGCACGCTATAGCGATTACCTCTGACATCGATATAGCTGTCCCATGCCACTTGTCGTAGGTCGAAGTAGCTGGTATCGAAATCAGTCGCAGGGAGTGGCATCAAGGCTATTTTTTCCTCAGCAAAACGATTTTCCGGTGTCTGCTTGAATTGACGAAGATGACGCTGGTCTGCCACTTTCGCCAGCCACATCGCTAGCAGTTGATTAACATGAGCGAAACTCTCAAACTGACGGTAGCGAGTGAAAAAATTGTGTTTAACATAGCCCACCATCCGTTCGGTTTTGCCTTTCGTTTGCGGTCGATAAGGCTTACAGGCGCGAGGGCTAAACCCATAGTGATTAGCCAGTTGCAGGAAGCCCGCATTGAACTCGATGTGGCCATTTTGTCCATGTTTGATAACAGCGGCTTTTTGGTTATCTACCAAGACATTTTTTACGCTGCCACCGAAGTAATTGAAGCTGCGAACCAGCGATTCATACGTGTGCTCAGCATCTTGCTTAGGGGCAGCAAAGACATGAAAGCGACGCGAAAAACCGAGCGTATTAACGGCAAAATTAACCGTACAGGCAGAGCCTGCCACCTCAACGATGATTTCTCCCCAATCGTGTTGAAGTTGATAACCGGGGAGGGTTTCAAAGCGTACCGTGTTTTTCGAGGCCCTGAGCGGACGTTTGGGATGTATATAACGTCGGAGCATCGCACTCCCACCCCGGTAGCCTTTTTCACGGATTTCCTCAAAAATAACCGCCGCATTCCAAACCTGTTCACTCAACCTTGAATCGATGTAGTCTTTAAAGGGCTCGAGTTTAGCAACCTGTTTTTTACCGCGTTTTGCTGTTGGCGGCGCAGGATAGCTAATGTGCCGTCTCACCGTTTTTTCTGAACACCCTATCTGATGGGCAATATCAACAATAAATGCCCCCTGTTGATGGCGTTGTTTTATCATGTAGTGGTCCTCTCTTCTTAGCATGCTTATTTCCCTCATGGCTTTGTCACCACAAAGGAAACTGCATTCTGGCTTGAGTGGACAAATTAAATTAGCAATTTACGGTCTTTTATCATTAGCGCTGACAGACGCTGGGTTAGGGAAAAATTACAATGTAGGGAGAGTTAGTTTAAAAATGGATTAAGCAGGGAGACATCAAATCGCTCAAAATCGCGGATGTTTCTGGTAACGACAGTAAGGTTATGCATGAGAGCAGTCGCTGCAATCATTGCATCTTCATAAAGTGTATCTGATTGTCGATGCATGAGCTTAGCCCACAGCCGAAACGTTTGGGCATCCATGGGTAATATATTGTAGGTAGTGGAAACCTGATTGAGCCATGCCGCAATTGAGGCTGCTTTGATGGCATCTTGTTCACGGGTGATTTCTATTCCCGCTTGAATTTCTCCTATGGTTACAGCGCTAAGATAAAGATTTTTATCAGCAATGGTTTCAAGCCAAGAAACAACAGCACCATGTGGGCGAATTTTACGAAGTTCCGAGACGATGTTAGTATCAAGAAGGTACATTGTCAGACCGTTACAATGCTATTACAGAACGTCGGTGCGCCGATCCACGCTGAGGTAATTCAATATCAGCAGGGGCATGTTCTAACAAAAGCAATGTTTTAAGGGATGGGCGTGCAGCGCTACTCAAACGCTTCCATTCAGTAATGGGAACCAATATCGCGGTTTCTGTGCCACGCCGAGTGACGAGTTGTGGACCTTCTTTAATGCAGGCATCTAATAATTCGCTGAAACGCGCTTTTGCGTCTTGCACAGGCCAAGTATTCATCATGACACCTCTCAATCAAACTAGTTACATGACTAGTTTAGATGAGGTTCATATCTAATGCAACGACAGAAACATCGAACACATCGTTCGTCACTATCTGGCCTGTATTCAGCAGGGCAACATTTTAAATCCCATTTTCTCAGATAACCGTTCAGTATTATGCTCAACGTAGCCGGGAAAATGATAAGGATAGTGGTACTGTTGATTTCTCATCACGCAGATTTTTTCGTACAACAACCAGGCTCGTCGGTGCTGAATATCAATAAAGGGAACTTCGGTAGAATTAATATAGAATCTTAATTTATTGGTGCCGGTTAATTCACAATGACGCCAATTATTAATATTGAATCCAAAAATATCAATTTCTTTCTTATTGAATAAACGGATATAGAGCATGGTGCCACGTTTGGTATCAATGCCAAAATAAGCACTGGAATGCATTTCGCGTATTTCATTCTCGGGGGCGGGGTCATAACTTTCGTCGCTTTTTATCACGGAAAGTATTTTAGCAATACGGCAGCGTTTATTGATGTAACGGATGACATACCACAGTAGAGGTATAACTATGCCCATCCAAGAAATCCAAGCAAAAAGGGTTTCTTGGCTTCTAATAGAACTATACCTGTAATCGTTAACCAATATTGTACTAGTAATGGCACTAAATAGTAGTATTGGAATACCTGCCCATACATACCAAAACAAAGTGAGAAACATCAGCGCTCCACCAATAGTTCTCTTATTTCGCATGGTCTACCTCCTGATTTTATAGCTAAATAATAGCATTAACCGGCTGATTTTTGTACTAAATTAATATATTTTGATTGATTTATTTTATACCGTCGCTGTGGTTATCCGTGCCTGGTGGAGCCACAATTTTCTTCGCTGTCGGCACTGTTTTTGCGCCGCTGCCAAAATTGGCAAACATACCTTTAATGGACTCGTTCATACCCCCCAGCATACTGGCGCCTTCACGCCCCCCTAACCAGGAGATGACATAATCTGGCATGCTCACTTGCAGACTGAATGCACTGGAGACCAAGGTAGTACAAATACGCGCATAAATCATCAAGACACCCACGATACTGATCAAGCCTGTTATGGAGTCGACCTGTACATTGGCGAGTGCTGATGCAAACAACGTATTGAGTAGAGTGCCTACTGCGACCACCACCAGACTGGCAAAGAGAAAGCCAAATACCATTAACATCGGGCGCAACATCACATCAATCAGAAAGATATAGCCATAAGCCGAGCGGCTGCCTCTGTCTTCCTCACCCCCCAAATGTGTCGCCGCCCATAATGACCCAGCAGTGGCACCAATCAGTACTCCGACAATCCAATTGGTGGCGGCACTTATCCAGTATATGAAGGGAATGAAAGGCAGATAGATCGACAAACTAAAACCGATACTCAGTAATACAAACACCAAAAAATAGACTACCGGTGCTATCGCTTCCAGCAAGCTACCCGCCACCTCCCCAGCGCCAGTAATAGTATTAATAAAATTGCCTGCCAAATTGCCTTTGCCCCAGGCGGTTAGCACTTTAGCACTCGTATAAGCACTAAATATTGATGCGGCTCCGCCTAAGGTGTAATCGCCGACTGCTTTCATTTTAAGAAGAGGATTGACTTGATCATTTGAGCCATTTCCTGAGCCGAAATTTAGGCCGACTAAAGAATTGACTCTTTTTTGTCCCCAAGAATTTGTTATGCCAACCAATACAGACGATGCATCTGTCGCATCACTTGCCTGCTGATTGTCATTGCTGGTTTGTGTTCCCAATGGGGCGGCATAGGTACTGTTCTGTAATTGTGCACGATAGGCAACAGTAAGTTGCTCGTTGTATGATCCAACCCCTAACTCACCCAACCTGGACTTACCGGTTACGGTAGGGCGCATGTTGACCACCGCGTTAGTTTTGTTATTGGCGGTGGCAAAGGTTTGATACCAGCTCCCCAATGCTAGCCAGCCGTATTGTCTGAGCTGCGCCGCCACTACCTCTTGCAACGACGTTCCTTTATCCATGGTACGTACTGCCTGGCTGATGCTGTCCTCGTACTCACGCGCGGCTCGTTGTATTTCACTTTCCACATCGTCAATTTGACCGGTGCCGGTTTGCCTTTTTTGACTAAATTGTCGTGCAAAATTATGGGCAGCCTGTGAGAGTTGATTCTGCATGCGGTTTAGTGCATTACTTTGGGCGATGATCAATGGCCTGGTATTGACCGGTACATTAAAAATGGGTCGCCAGCTGCTGTCTCTTCGGCTGACGGGCAGGCGTGCTGAGCCACATTGTGCACTGCCATTGCTGATCATAAATCCTTCAGGAAAGGTTTTAATGCGCATATAGGGCGTGCCAACGGCGGCTCCACTTTCACTGTATAGGGTGTGAAGTTCGTCATTAATGCCGTACATGCACAGATTCATTTCAAATATGGCGCGTGAAGCACTCAAGGTTTGTGGGGCAATCGGCTGCATTACCAGCGATTGACCGCCTTGCAGTAGAGTGGCAGCTTTATCAGTGATGAGATTGGCCGAGCCGACCCCCATAATGGAGGCCGCCCAGAGTACAATCAGTTGCGATAGTGACCAACCCGAAGCCGTTGGTACCAGGCTTAAGAAGCCGAGCAAGGTGGTTAACGGATATAGCGCACTTCTGCCGCCGCTAAACACTTGACCCTGATGCCCCGCACGTACCATTTGGCGCAGAGTAACCGCGACAAACCAGAACATGGCTAAGGCAGCGATAATGCTGTTGAAAAAAAAAACAGTTGGCCGATTAGGCTGGTGTGGGTCGGATGCAGGGGATTATTGACAATGTCGCCAAAAATCATCACCAGCATTTGGCGGGATAAATCACCGCTGCGTTTTGCCGCGCCGGAGAGGCTGGTAAAATTCATGTCATTGGCAAGCAGGTGCACAGAATAAAGCATCAGTGCCAGGGCACCGAGTAACCGAAGTAAATTTTTCATATTTATTTTCCACGCAATAGCGGACGTATCAGGCAGGCTGACAACATTTATTAGGAAGGCGAAGGTGGTGCTGAAAAGGAATTCTGCTAAGATGGTGTTGGGTGCTTGAGACTTTCTGTCTTGAGCAGTCGTGATAGGCAGAAAGACAAAAGCCCCGAGTCGTTTTTTAATTAACTCGAGGCTCTCGTATGAATCAGCAACATAAGAATAGCCTCTTAACAGCAGTAATGCAATCGGAGGTTAAAATGTCGCGAAGACTTATCCTGTATGGACTTATCGTTATTTGCGTAACGATACTAGTGTTTACCTGGATGGTAAGAGGTTCACTTTGTGAACTGGTATCAAACAAGGAAACACAGAGTTTTCTGTAGTTTTAGCCTACGAAGCAAAACGTTAAGAGCAACTCTGGCGGGAGGTGACTCCCGCCGTTTTGCGGCTGTTGCATTCGAGTTTTTAAGCACCCATTCCTTTCTCTATTTGCTTTTCAGGGTATTTTTTATCCAAGCGGTTTCCTCCAGAAAATAACGAAATTCACCCCGTTGTCAACGCTACTTTAGATTGACCACTTTTTGCTACTTTAAAATGTCCAGTTTTTGCTAATTTTCCTGTTGGGTTTCTATTCCAGGCGCCTGGATAATATCAGTCGTTTTTATAGGCAACATGCCTGCTTTGCGTTTATTTTTGAGTCGATAGCTTTCTCCTTTAATATTCAATGTGGTTGAATGATGTAAAAGCCTGTCTAAAATCGCAGTTGCTAAAATGTGATCACCGAATACGTCCCCCCAATCAGTAAAACTTTTATTTGATGTGAGAATGATGCTCGCCTTTTCATAACGACGGCTCAATAACCTGAAAAATAGGCTAGCTTCTTCGCGATTCATCGGTAAATACCCGATTTCATCCAGTATTAATACCCTGGCATAGCACAGTTGCTGAAGTTGGCGTTCCAGACGGTTTTCTTGCTTTGCCTTCATTAAGGTACAGCAGAGTCTATCCAGAGGCATAAACAATACCCGATGCCCAGCTGTAGCTGCCTTGACAGCCAGCGCTATCGCCAAATGCGTTTTCCCTACCCCAGGTGGGCCTAACAAAATGACGTTTTCATGATGTTCGACAAACCTCAGCCCCGCCAGCTCGCGGATAATTTTCCTGTCTATACTTGGTTGGAAAGTAAAGTCAAATTGCTCCAAGGTTTTTATCCACGGCAAACGTGCTTGTTTTAACCGCGATTCCAAGCCTTTTTGGTGACGCCCGTTCCATTCCTGGGCTAATGCCTGCTGGAGAAATTCACGGTAGTTCAGTGCTTTCTTGGTGGCTTCTTCACATAAACTCTCCAACGCATCGCCCAGGTAATCCATTTTTAACCGTATCAACAAGTTTTCCATTTCCATCAGAGTAGCTCCTCATACACACTGAGCGAACGAGACGCTACTCGATTGACCTGTTGCCAAAGGGCTTGATGATGTTCTGGCACCTTTTGCCAGCCCTGCGTTACCTCCTGCAAGAGATGCGTCGCGAGCAGTTGCTCATCGCCGTAAATACGTAGCGTATTATCTAAACCGATACGAATATTAACCGCACGACCACACCAGAATGAAGGCACGCTATAGCGATTACCTCTGACATCGATATAGCTGTCCCATGCCACTTGTCGTAGGTCGAAGTAGCTGGTATCGAAATCAGTCGCAGGGAGTGGCATCAAGGCTATTTTTTCCTCAGCAAAACGATTTTCCGGTGTCTGCTTGAATTGACGAAGATGACGCTGGTCTGCCACTTTCGCCAGCCACATCGCTAGCAGTTGATTAACATGAGCGAAACTCTCAAACTGACGGTAGCGAGTGAAAAAATTGTGTTTAACATAGCCCACCATCCGTTCGGTTTTGCCTTTCGTTTGCGGTCGATAAGGCTTACAGGCGCGAGGGCTAAACCCATAGTGATTAGCCAGTTGCAGGAAGCCCGCATTGAACTCGATGTGGCCATTTTGTCCATGTTTGATAACAGCGGCTTTTTGGTTATCTACCAAGACATTTTTTACGCTGCCACCGAAGTAATTGAAGCTGCGAACCAGCGATTCATACGTGTGCTCAGCATCTTGCTTAGGGGCAGCAAAGACATGAAAGCGACGCGAAAAACCGAGCGTATTAACGGCAAAATTAACCGTACAGGCAGAGCCTGCCACCTCAACGATGATTTCTCCCCAATCGTGTTGAAGTTGATAACCGGGGAGGGTTTCAAAGCGTACCGTGTTTTTCGAGGCCCTGAGCGGACGTTTGGGATGTATATAACGTCGGAGCATCGCACTCCCACCCCGGTAGCCTTTTTCACGGATTTCCTCAAAAATAACCGCCGCATTCCAAACCTGTTCACTCAACCTTGAATCGATGTAGTCTTTAAAGGGCTCGAGTTTAGCAACCTGTTTTTTACCGCGTTTTGCTGTTGGCGGCGCAGGATAGCTAATGTGCCGTCTCACCGTTTTTTCTGAACACCCTATCTGATGGGCAATATCAACAATAAATGCCCCCTGTTGATGGCGTTGTTTTATCATGTAGTGGTCCTCTCTTCTTAGCATGCTTATTTCCCTCATGGCTTTGTCACCACAAAGGAAACTGCATTCTGGCTTGAGTGGACAAATTAAATTAGCAATTTACGGTCTTTTATCATTAGCGCTGACAGTGAATCAATCCTCACCACCGGAGGCAAAAAAAGTGGCGTTTTCCCTCGATATTTTTCGTGTTGAGAAAAAATCGAAAACGGATCTTAACGATTGGCAGCAGGTGTTTTCTGACGTCAATATCACGCGCTTCTTTACCCGTTTGGTCACGGGGGAATACCCGGGGGCAACATCGCCTAGCATGGCGATCGTTGAGGGGAAGATCGCCGGTTCAAAGGCCTTCATGGCCGCATTATCCAAAAAAGCCAATGTCAGTGTGGTGACACGACAAACGTTTACGACCACGAGCGGGGCAGTGGTGCCGTTCCAGACGTTTATGCAGGAAGGAAATCAGCCGACCACCGGGGTTAACTTGACCATATTGCCTTACATTTTGCCGGAGGCGGACAAAATAAAATTGCAGGTGTCAGTGAATGTGTTTGACTCTGCCCCTGAAAAAACAGCGATGTTTCAGCAGGTAAAGATTAAGTCAGGACAAACGCTGGTGCTATCAGAAAGACGAGAAGACGACACTTTGCTGCTTGTCATGACTACCCCAACCCGCTTGAGGTAGATCATGCCAGAAAATGATAACCGGTTATCTGTCCTGCGCCACGGCACCTGGACTCTGGTGGCGGGATTACACTGGGAACTGCTGGAAGGACGCAGAGGTGCTCGCCCGCTGGCCAGACGGTACGATGCCGACAAGTTTGTGACGGTGTTTGCCGGCCATCACCGCGTAGGGGTGGGGATGGCGAATATGCAAGCCGCGGCGGTGAGCGCCTCTGCGGCACGGAAATCGGCTTCTCTGGCGTTAACGGTCTTACCCGCGTTAGGGGCGAACGGTTGGGGGATTTTTAAGCTGGCGGAGGGAAAATTTTGGTTTGTGGCGGCGCAAGAGGGGCGATTATCCCGCCTCTCTGATGTGATCGGGGATCCGGAGGGTATCCGGCGGGCGCTCGCGACTTTTTTACGTTTTGATGTGCCGTCGCGTGAAGCGCGCCTCATTTTCTGCCCCGCGGGGTTTTTGCCTAGCCCCACCGGGGTCGATCAGCCGTTAGACAGTCTGCTGGCCACGTTAACGGTGCCGCGTCGGGCACGTTTGCGTTCGGTCTCCACGCGCGTAGCGTTCGTCAGCTGGGTGGCCGTACTGGGGGTGGTGTTGGGGAGTTATTGGGGGGGGAGCCAATATCAAGCCTGGCTTGAAAATCAACGTATTACGGCGGCGAGAGAAGCCTTTTTGGCCGCGAAACAGCAAATGAAAACCGCCTTACCGCCCGCCTTGCAGCCCTGGAAAGCCGAGCCGGTGTTAGCCGAGTTTTTAGCCACCTGTACCCGATTGTGGCAAACCGCCCCGTTAAGCATTGCGGGCTGGCGATTTAGCACCGCGGATTGCCATCAAGACGCTTTACGCCTGGCCTGGAATAAACCCCAAGGCGGTACCGTGGGGGACTTTTCACAGCGTCTGGCACAGTGGTATCCGCAGGCCAGCGCCCTGTTCAATATTCCGGGCGAGGCGGATACCGGCGGGGTCGCGCTGCCCTTGCACATGTCGCTTCCTGCCCGCCCAGAAGCGGTGGCTGACAGTGATACTCAAACCCAACGGTTAACGCATTATGCGCAATTACTGCGTGCCCAGCTGAGTTTAACGGAGGAGCCCGCCTCGTCCACCCCAATAAACGGCCAGGCCATCCCGCTGCCCTGGCGTCGTTTCAATTTTACCTTTAAGACGGCGATCCCCCCGGATCGGCTGTTTGCCCCGCGCCAGTTTGATGCCGCGGGGGTGCGGATCAAGCGGATCACCGTCAGTTTAAGTCAGGCACGCCTGCATTACGTGATTGAGGGACATTTGTATGCACAACGTTAATCTTTTCAGCAGGGCAGTCGTGGCGATAGGGGTGATGCTCAGCCTCAGTAGCCAGGCCACGCCCACAACAAAGCTGCCCCCGGCGCCTGAGGCGGCGCTGCCCCCTCTGCCGGCGCGCGTTACCACAGAGAGAACATTGGATTTAGCTCGCCTTGAGCGGATCCAGGCGGAAACGCTGTTATTTGAAGCGCAAGCGGCGCGCGCCAAAGCCCTGCAATCGGTGCAACAAAATAAAGGCGGTGAAATACCGGTTTCGGCGACCTTGGTACAAACGCTGGCAGGAGCGGCAGGGGCAGATCTCACGCCCGCGGCGGCCAGCCCCCCCTTACCGCGGATTGTGCAGATTGCCGGGGCAGGAAACCCGTTACGCGCCCGTTTGTTGTTGCCCGATAGCACCACCGTAGAAGTGACCCCCGGTCAACGTATTCCAGGGACCTCGCATACGGTCAAGCGGATCAGCGCACAAGAAGTCCAGATCCTGTCAAAAAACAATCAAATCCATACCCTGCCGTTTACCGAGTGAGCGAATCATGTCGATAGTGTCTTCTCAATTAACCTTACCCGCCGATATTGCTGACTGGCTGCATATCCATACGGATGAAGCGGATCAGCTGACCTTGATGGTGGCAGAGCATCACCGCGCGGATGTCCGGGTACAGGATTTTTTTAATCGGCTGGCGCGATCACAGGCAAAACCGATTGCCTTTGAATTTTTGCCGCTGGATCGTCTCCGTGAACAAAAAGAAAAACAGCCTTCAGCGGCACGTCATCAAGACTTTAGTGAAAACCAGCAAAAAGTGATCGCCTATTTTCGCAAAGCCAGCAAAATCAATGCCTCTGATATTCATCTTGAGATAGGCAAAGGCAATCTGACCCATGTATTGATGCGGGTGCATGGCGATCTGATCAAAGTGGATGCGATTTCACAACAAGAGGGGGAAGCGTTAGCTTCAACCATTGTGTTATCGATGTGTGATGTGGCGGAATCGCAATTCAATCCTAACCGCCAGCAGGATGGCCGCCTGCGCCGGGACTTTTTGCACAGTGTGAACCTGTTTGGAGCCCGTTATGCTCACACCCCGGCGGTATACGGGCTCTTTGTGGTGATGCGGATTTTGCCGGATGACAGCGCGGCACCGCCCACGTTGGACGCCCTGGGCTTTCTCCCCGAACAGCAAACCTTATTGCGCCGCATGCTGCGCCGGCCGGAAGGCATCATGATCCTCTCCGGCCCAACCGGATCGGGCAAAAGTACGACGCTGCGTACCCTTAGCGCCCTGTACCTGGAAAATACGCACCATCGGCGACGACTGATTACCCTCGAAGATCCCCCGGAAGGCCACATCGAGGGCGCAGTACAAACCGCCATTCTCGCCGATAAAAATAATCCGGCGGCGGTATCCCAAGCTTGGGTACGCGCGATTTCGGCCTCCTTGCGGCTGGATCCGGATGCCTTGGTAGTGGGGGAGATGCGGGATCGCGATTCCGCGCAGACCAGCTTTACGGCGGCGATGACCGGTCATTTGCTGATGACCACCTTGCACGCGAACGACCCGATTAATATTTTAGAACGGCTCGCTGATATGGGGATCACGCCTTCGCTGCTCACCGATCCGCAGTTAATGATAGGGCTGATCAGTCAGCGATTGGCGCAACGGTTGTGTCCTGCCTGTAAAAAGCCGTGGGTGGCGGTGAAAGATCAGCTTAACCGGGATGAACAGGCGCTGCTCACCCCGGATTGTCAGCGTGATAAGCTGTATTTTCGCCACCGCCCTGGGTGTGAGCACTGTCACCTGGGGATTAACGGGCGTAGGGTTATCAGCGAAGTGATCAGCCCGGATGCGCACTTTATGCAGCTTTATCGCGCGCAGGGCAAGCAGGCAGCGCGTCTCTATTGGCATCGCGCCTTAGGCGGCATTACCCGCAATACACAATTGCTCCAGTACATTAACGCGGGTCTGATCGATCCCCTGGAAGCCGATTGCCTGAGTCCGCTGGATGAAGACAGCGCAATGAGGCTTATAAGGAGCGGGCATGAAGACGCTGAATAATGCCGTGCGAGCGGGCTTATCCTCGCTACCTGCTTATCAAAAAAGCCTGGCCACGTATCGGCGGGCGGCCACCCGGTGGCTGTATCAATACACCTTCTCAAGCCGTGATCGCCTGACGTTGTATGAAGATTTAGCCTTTCTGCTCGACAATAACCGCACCCTGGAGGTGGCCTTAACCCATATGCGCGATGCCGCTACCGATTTTGGTCGGTGTCATTCACCGTCTGCGGTGTGGCTAAACGATTGTTTGCACGCGATAAGCAATGGTCACTCGCTGGATGTCGCCCTGAAGCGGTGGGTACCCTGTCAGGAAGCGGCCATTATCAGCGCCGGGGTGATGGAAGGGCGGGTGCCTGAGGCGTTACGGCGAGCGATGACGGTGGTACAAGGCATCGATGAAATGAAATCCTCCGTATTAAGCACCCTGGGCTACCCGATGGCGCTCATTGGCACGGTGGTGGGAATAATGGTGTTGGTCAGCCAGCATTTTATCCCGCAACTGGCGAAAATGGTGCCGCGTGAAACCTGGCAAGGGGGGATCTGGTGGTTGGGGACGACCGCTGATTTTGTCGTGGATCACGGCATCTTGTTGTCGTTGATGCTGATGTTAGCCACCGCCTGGATCAGCTGGTCATTTAGCCATCTGACCGGGCGCTGTCGCCGAGGGTTGGACGGGCTGATACCCTGGTCAGTCTACAAAGACTTTCAGGGGGTGGCTTTTTTACTCAATATGGCGGCCTTGCTGCGAGCGGGAGTCAAAACCTTGGATGCGCTCGATATTTTGGCGCACAATGCTTCTCCGTGGTTGCTGGAACGCTTAAATGCTGCTCGCCGCTTAGTGCGCCAAGGCCAACACCTGGGGCTCGCGCTACGCAATACCGGTTATCATTTTCCGTCCAAGCCCTGTGTCAACAAATTGATGTTGCTCACTGACGGTGATAATGCGGAACGTATCATTGAAAATTACGCCAACCAGTGGTTGAAAAACACCATCATAACCATTAAACGGCGTACTGCCCGCCTTTCCACAGCCTTATTTTTGCTGGTCAGTGGCTACATGCTGTTGCTGGTGCAGGTCATCCAACAACTGAATCAACTGGCCGGGCAAATCGGCCAATAAACGTTTTTTTCCCCTTTGTCCTCTTTTGGCGTTACCGCCCATCTGCCCCTGAAAGGAGCTTATTATGAAAAACCTTGCCCGCGCGGTTCATCGCGGCGTATTGACTATTGATTTGGTCGTCACGTTGGCGATTGTCGTCATTTTAATCATTTACATTTTCTCTAACAGCGGCAGTTTGTTTAGCAAAAACAACACCACCATGGAGCTCGGCAACGTGCAGGACATCATCACACAAACGCGCACCTTACTGAAAACCAAAGGGGTGTATGACTTCACCACCGCTGCCCAAATGACCGGCATGTTGGCGCAATTTGGTGGCATCCCTAACTCAATGACCTTACTGGGTAACAAAAGTGCGGGGACAGCGACGGTGATTAACACCTGGGGCGGCAGCGTGACCGTGCAACCTGAAACCTCCGCAGGCAACAACAAAACCGGGTTTTCGGTCAGCTATACCGGGGTACCGCAAGAAGCCTGTGTCACCCTGGCTACCAAGCTGTCGCAAACCAGCGTGATTGCGGAAACCACCATCAATACCACCACCACCATTGGGCCTGTTTCTGCGGCGCTTACCGGGGCGCAGTGTGTCGCTGACACCGGCTCGGCTGGCAATAACACACTGAAATTTAAAAGTTTAACGTAATTTTCGCCGGGTTTGCTCTTCCCCTTCAGAGGGGAAGGGGAAAGCGGGCTTGTTTTCGAGTTATCGCGATGAAAAAAATAATGTTGTTCTCTTTGCTGCTGGGACTCTCTGGCAGTGCTAACGCCTTGTGTTTTCAGGCCGCTGGGCTGCGTTATCAGGTCGATCCGCTGTTGCTAAAAGCGATGGCGGTACAAGAAAGTGGCCTGGATCCGCGTGCCGTCAATATTAACCGCAACAAGGCGGGCAAGGCACTCAGTACCGATTATGGCCTGATGCAAATTAACTCCCGTCACATTCCCACCTTGGTGTCGATGGGGGTCATCAAATCAAAAAAGGAGTTACTCAGTAACGCTTGCCTGAATGTCCAGATTGGCGCCTGGATTTTGGCCAAACACCTGCAACGCTGTGGCGTGAACTGGCCGTGCCTCGGCTCCTACAATGCCGGCTTTGCGCGTCATAACCACCCGCGCCGCATGCAGTATGCCAGACGGGTTTATCAGCATTATCAGCAGTTGCGGGTTCAGACGCCATGACGTCGGTCATGCTTTTTTGCACGCTGTTGCCGATTTTTTTGTTGCTAGGCCATTATCTGATCACCGAAGCCCGCCACTGTATTGGCGATATCGAAGGGACGCTGCCAACCCGCTTGCCTTTTGCTGTCGTGTTGATGACGTTGTTTGCAGGTGTGGCCAGCTTCGTGAGCACCCGGGGGATCTTGCTGGGGCAGTCCTGGCTGCTGGTATTGCGTGATCTGCTGCTGTTGGGCTGGTCAGTCTTACTGACCCAGTTGGATGTGGCCCGCGGCTGGTTACCGTTTAGGAATACCGGTGGCCTGATCTTCAGTGGATTATTATTCTCGCTGTTACCGCAGGCCCCTGTGCCTTTTTTGCAGGCGATGCGGGAGGGGGGTGTGATGTTCTTGGGGTTGAGCCTTTTTCGAGGGTGGGTCAATCGTCATGGCGTTGAGCGCTTTGGCCTCGGCGATGTGTATTTATTGTCCGGATTGAGCCTGTGGCTCACCTTGCCGGTGACAGCGTCACTGACGTTGTGGGCGCTGGGTTTTGTGGTATTGCACGTCGTGGCAGGAAAGCGGGGGGTAGTGCCACAGGTACGCGACATTCCCTTTGCCCCTTATCTTTGCGGCTGTCTTGCCGTGGCTATTTTGATGCAACCCCTTCCTGGATAAATCGGTAAACACATGATGAAAAAACAGACAGTATCGCCCGTACATCGGGGAATAGTGGTCATTGAGCTGTTAATCGGGCTGGTCATTATTATGCTCGCCGGGCTTTACGCCTACCCCCGTTATACCCAGTACCTGGAAGAATTGGAGTGGGGCGTAGCGGCCAATCACCTGTCCACCGTGAGTCGGGCGGCCAAAAGCTATATTCGCGATAAGCGTGATACCTTAGTCAAACGGGTTAAAGTCGGCAGGTCGATCACCGTCAGTGCCGCTGAATTACAGCAAGCGGGGTATTTGCCCGCCGGGTTTTCGTTGAAAAATACCGCAGCACAAACCTATCAAGTGGGGATTGCACGTGATCCCCGCTTTCATGAACAGTGGGTGGCATTTGTGCTGACCTCCGGGGGCAAGGCGATTTCCTATGCCGGATTGCGCACCATTGCGCAAAAAGTGGAAGGGGCCGGCGGCTATATCTGGCCGGATAATGTGGCGGTGGGGGCATTTGCCGGTTGGGAGATGAATTTGCAGCGCTATGGGCTACGGGCAACTCAAGGGCGGTTAGCCGTGTGGTTGTCCTCTGAGGTGCTTGGCACTGATAGGCAGGAAAGTGATCGACTGTATCGTTACAAAGTCGATAATCGACCCGATCTGAATCGAATGCACACCGATATCGATATGGGTAAAAACAATCTGAACGCGGTTAATACCGTGAACGCGGGCAGCGTGAAAGCCAATAGCGGCACGTTTACCGGTGATATCAATGCCAGAGAGGGCACCTTTGATGGCGATATTCGCAGTGAGAAAGGCTGGTTAATCACCGGCAGCGGTAAAGGCTGGAAAGATGCATCGCACCAGGGCGGCTTTTATATGTCTGATAACGAGTGGATCCGGACGTTAAATAACAAAAACATTACCACCGGCGGGCAAATCAAGGCGGGAACCATGAAATCAGACGGAGCCATCGAACTCAATACGCACTTGCAGCTCCACCAATCGGCACGAGAAGGAGACAGCTGCCCCGAGGGAGGGATTGCGCGCGACAGTGCAGGCCAGGTACTGTCCTGTCAATCCGGCTACTGGAAAGGCACGACAAGCAGTATCAACAATGCCGGCTGTCAGTGGTATTCCGCGCCCAATGCGTGGTGGTCTATCAAGGGAGACAAAGTGGCACAATGCCCTAAGGGATCGGTAGTGACCGGCGTCAATTGGGTGCAATGGCCTGTTAAGGTGGATGATGAACATGTCGATGTGTTGTGTTGTCCGTTTAAGTAGTAGGCGCTCAATTGCACGCAAGGGTTAAAAATCGTTATTATTGAATCTATTAATGGATCAACAGAATGAAAAAAAAATCATGGCAAAAAAATCACCCGAGCAAACGGTTGCCAATATGGCCAAATTTCTACAATCTCACACACTGGACTTGCTCGGAAAGTTGGAGGGCTTGGGCTGGGATGAGGTGGCAAATGACTGTGACGAATTGAATGAATTGGTGGGAGACTTACATCAAAAAATCAAAAAAAAATTGGGCCTGCCCCCCGATTAAGGGGTAACACAGCACCTCATTAACGGAAAATCCCCATGAAAAATTATAGGTAAATTGAGCGATTGATTTGACAGACTTAGCTCCTTACTTTAATGTAAGGAGCTAATAACACGCTCACAGTGGAGAAGCAAAATATGGTCACAGCAACATTAACCTCGAAAGGACAAATTACGATTCCTTCTCAGATAAGAACGTCACTCGGGATAGCTGCGGGGGATCGCATTGAGTTTGTAGAAGAAGAAAATGGGAAATATAGCATCATGGCGGCAACGCATTCGGTTAAAGATTTGAAGGGGTTGATCCGCAGACCCACTATCCCAGTGAGTATTGAAGACATGAACCGTGCTATCGAAATGAACGGGGCGGCGGCGCGATGATTGGTCTGGATACCAATGTGCTGGTGCGCTATGTAACACAAGATGATCCCATACAATCACCGAAGGCGACGCATATCATTGAATCCCTTTCGAAGGGAAATCAGGGGTTTATCACTGTAGTGTCGGTGGTTGAACTCGTGTGGGTGCTAACAAGTTGTTATCATTCAAAAAAAGAAGAGATTATCCTTATCCTTGAAATACTGTTGCGAACCAAAGAATTAACAGTGGAACGTGCGGAGGTCGTTTGGCAGGCGTTACACCGATTTTCATGTTCGAAAGCGGATTTTGCCGATTGTTTAATTGAACGATGCGCTCATGCGGCGGCCTGCGAATATACCTTAACTTTTGATAATAAAGCGGCAAAAACTGTCGGAATGCGTCAAATCCCTTAGCAAAAACCCTCTACTTTTACGGACTTCAGGGGTGGCTTTACTTTAGCCACTTTGAGCCGTTTCCCTATAGGAAATTTTTCTTTATGAAAACCCTTTGTCTGACCTTTGTGGCGGGCTTGCTGCTGTCTGGCTGTCAAATGCCGAAAACCGATCAAGCTGCCGCTTCGCGGGCGCTGGATAAGCAAACCGCCGCGATTGCACGTACGCAACAACAGCTCCATCAGGCCGGTGCCATTAATCAAAAAGCCCAACGTTTTCCGCAGGGGATCAGTTGCGACACGCAACGATTGGATCTCGATTGGCACGGGGATGCGCTGGAGTTATTGGCGCAATTAGCGCATCAACGTGGATTACTGTTTGCCTACAGCGGGGTGCGTTTGCCGCTACCGGTCAATGTGAATGTGCGCTATCTCCGCTTTGATGATCTACTGCGTCAGCTTGAAACGCAAATACGCTGGCGTGCCACATTAAAAAAATCATCAAACGCGCTGCACCTCTACTTTGCTTTACCCGATAAGCGAGGCGCTGTGACATGAAAAAATCGGCATTGGCAGGTCTGCTACTGCTATTAACACAGGCGGCGTTGGCCGCTGAACAGGCAGTGCCCCCGCCGGATATCAACGCTTACCTTACTCCCGCGCGCCAGCAACGCGGCATGAGTGACACGGTCTATCACATGCTCACCGAAGCCGGGCGCACCCTCGGATTTCGTGGCGGTAAAGCCCAACGTGCTTGGGAGCTACAGGCGGCATTACAGCGTAAAGAAAGCAATCTCAATACCTTGTATGATTTTCGCCCGCTGATCAGCCGTCAGGGGTGGTTGCCGCCGGTGATCGCCGCGAGCAAAGATATCGCTCATATCACGGCCGATCAAATACGTACCGCCAGCAAGGTATACAAGATAGTGGCGGCGGAACGGTTTGTGAGTAATCCGCCCGGCTGGCGGCAGTATTTACTGGCTGGGTTGGCGACAGCTCCTACCGCGCTCCCCGCCAGCGCGGTGTTACCAAAAAATGACCGGCAGCGCACCCTGTGGCGTCAGGCGGTAGCAAAAGGCTGGTCAGAAGGCCGCCACAGCGCTGATCACACGCTAGAGGCGAACTTTAACCGCTTAACCCGTGATTATGCCGGCATGTTGGATTACTCAACGTTGTTGCAGCAAGGGATGGTCACCGCGCCCCGTATTACCGAGCAACAACACACCGTGACTGGCACCCCGGATCAACTGATCTTGGGCGACAAGGTCAAACGATTAAAACAACGGGCTCGGTTTGATCTCGATAAAACCCATTGGCAACCGATTATTACTACGGAGTAATGCGATGTCTGCTGATACCTTGCCTTCCTTTGATTTCAGTGCGGGTTTAACCGCCGATACCTTACGCCGCTTTTTTACCTGGTGTGCGGGTTACAACGTCACCGATATTCATTTGCAGGGCGGCGCTCCCTTGATTGTCGGCCGTTACGGGCGACTGATCAAAGCCAGTGATTTTCGTCTGGAAGATGCGCAATTAACCAAATTGATCGATGCGCTTTTTACACCTGAAATCAAGGCGATGGTGAAATCCGGGCGGGGGGTTGATCGGGCGCTGCAACTCGATGGCGATGCGGATCAGCGCTACGGGCTGGGGCGCGGCGAACGGCTACGCTTTCGCGCTAACTTTATTCAGGTGACAGCGGGTCGTCAGGAATTAACCCTGGCCGTCACCTTACGGCTGATCCCCTCGCACATTCCGGCATTGGAAAAGCTCGATCTGGAGCCGGATTTGGTGCAGCATCTGCTGCCGCATAAAGGATTGATACTGGTGTGCGGTGAAACCGGCTCAGGTAAATCCACCTTGCTAGCCGCGATTTATCAATATTGTTGCCGTTTGTATCCGGACAGAAAAATTGTCACCTTTGAGGATCCGATTGAATATATTCTTGGCACGCCAGCAGACCTGCTGCCCCCGGCGCAATCCCAGATTGGCCGCGATGTGGCCAGCTTTGCGGAAGGACTGAGATTGGCGCTACGACAGGCTCCCGATGTGATTGGGGTGGGAGAGATTCGTGATCGGGAGACCCTGATCGGGGCGATAGCCTGTGGGCAATCTGGGCATTTGTGTCTGTCCACACTGCATACCCATTCCCCGGGTGAAACCATCCCGCGCGCGGTGCTGATGTTCCCCACAGAAATGCGTGAAGCCGCCGCCCGTGATCTGCTCGGTGTCTTGCAGGTGATTGTTGTACAGCAGCTACTGCGTACCACGGACGGCAAACACCAGGCGATACGTGAATACCTGATCTTCAATGAAGCGGTACGCGATGAACTGGCCCGCTTACCTTATCCCCAGTGGAGCCACTGGATTGACTGCCGTTTGCAAGCGCAGCAAGCCCGTTTGGCTGATAAAGCTTGGCAGCTATATCAAACCGGGCGCATTGCGCGGGATGAAATGCTGAACGTTGTTAGCCACGGGGAGTTGGCGCGGCGGGAAAACCCAGTAACGCGCGCGGTTTAAAACCCGAGTTCACTATGCGATCCAAGTCGTACCAATCGTAAGGTGGCCTCATCTGGCTTTTGATAAATCAGGACTAAATCAGCTTTGATATGACAGTCGCGGTGATCCTTCCAGTTACCCGTGAGAGGGTGATCACAAAAACGCGGCTCAAGCGGTTGATCAGAGACTAACGCTGTAACTGTAAACAAGATGTCAGCATCAAGCGTTGCCTGGTATTTTCCTTTAGCCTCGCGTTTATAGTCTCGTTTGAACTGGCGGGTTCGTTCAATCTTCCGCATGCAGATCGGCCATCAATGCTTGGACGTTGTCTAACTTAACTGCGTTGCCTGAGCGTGCTTCCATCATGGCAGCAATAGTCGTGGCATTGGGCGTCCAGGGATCGAACGGTAGCGCGTGTTCATGCGCAATCTTTGTGAGTAAAAGCCGCACGGCATCGGAGACAGTCAGTCCCATTGCCGCCAGAACCACAGTCGCTTCTTTTTTAATCTCCCCGTCGATACGGGCTTGCACCAGCTGATTGGTCGCCATAATGGATTTCCCCTTGCATCATTTGAATGACATTGTAATGCACTCATGCCCTCACAACAATGGAAAGTCACTACTGCAAACGATTCAATCGTTTTTAATTATTGATTTAAGGAGTTTATTTGGACATTTCGCCCTGGCGGGATGCGTCAAGGCCGTTGACGATTTTTGGCATTCCGGCGTTGTTGTTGACGCTGTATTTTGCTTGGTTTCGTTGGCCAACGCTGCTGACACTGACGCTCTGCACCGCCCTCATCCTCTTCTTTAAAGTCCTCTCGATTTTTGGCTACACCCTGACGATCCTCACCCAGCGCTTGCTGCACCTGATGCGCGGCAATCCGGTGTTGGGTCGCCCTTGGTGGTATCGGAAATTTTTTGAATAAAAGGCGTTATCACTATGATTGCGATTGAAAAGACCTGGCTGGTCATTCCCTATGACCAGTTGTCTGCCGCTAAAAGGGCGGCGGGAAAATTGCCCAAGGGTGAGGATCCCCTGGCATTTGATAATGCGCAGAAGCTTTGGTTTGCAAAGCCCGGTGCAGATCTGAGCATACTCAATCAGTGGTTACCGGATCCGCAGGCGCAACTGTCAGCAGAAACCGATCCACGTGAGGAGTTTGCTGAGGTGTTAGCCTCTGCGGGGTTTGAACTCGATGGCCTCCCTGATATGGATGGGCAGCGCCACCGTGTCCGCACACAGGGCGATAAGTCAGGTGAAAAAACCGGTGTCTATGTGGGTTATCTCGATGGGATCCCCGCGGGCTGGTATCAAGATCACCGTACTCACACTGAACCGCAAAAGTGGAAGACGAGGGGACAAACACAGGATCATCAGGCACAAAAACAGGTGCGGGCACTCGCCTTACAAAAAAAACAGTCCCGAGCCACCGCCCAGGCGCGCCAGTACCAACATCATGCCCATCGGGTGAGTCAACTGATTGCAGCGTTGCCTGAGGCGTCTCACCAACATCCTTACTTGTTGCGTAAAGGCGTTACGGCGACAACGGGCGTAAAACAAGACAAACGGGGCAGGCTGGTTATTCCGCTGCGCAATGCGGCCGGGGAAATCCGAACCGTGCAACGTATCGGCGGTAATGGCTTTAAATCGCTGAAAAAAGGAGCACAGAAAGCGGGCAGTTTCTTTGTCGTCGGGGGTGAATTGCAAGCAGGTCAACCGCTGCTGTACGCCGAAGGCTATGCTACCGCCGCTAGCATCCATGCTGCCACGGCTCTCCCGGTAGTGATGGCGGTGGATGCGGGTAATTTGCCACCGGTAGCCGCTGCACTCGCTACGCGCTACCCCGATCATCAACATGTGTTTTTAGCCGATGATGATCGTAAAAATAGCGCCAACAAAGGCTTGAAAAAAGCCCAAGAAGCGGCTGATCTCACCCAAGGGCGTGTCATCGCTCCGGTATTCACCGCGGAGGAAAGCCAAAAAAATCTCACCGACTTCAACGATTTGCAGCAAGCACGCGGCGTCGAGGCGGTGCGAGAACAACTCGCCGCGCCGCTGGCGGGATTAACACTAAATTCCGCCGCCTTACTCACGGCAAAAGCCGCGCCCGGGGGGCAAGCTAACAACACCGCCTCGCCCGCTGAGAGAGAGGCGCCCCACCCCAAAGAAATGACCTCCGATGATCCATCGACAGTGGCCACCGCCTGCGATAATGGTATCTATCCTGAAGCGGTTGTTAATGAAAAAAATGCGGTGCCCCCGCCGACAAAGCCGGTTGATCTGGATGGGGTGTTGCAAAATATCACCCATCAGTATGAAGGCAATACCGTGGTCTATGCTCACCGAGGTGAACGTGCCTTTATCGATCACGGCAACCGCATCACCATGGCGTCCCCCGCCGCCAGTCAAAATGACACCCTGGTGCTGGCCGCCTTGCTGGTCGCCAAGCAACATTATTACGGCAAAGTGGAATTAACCGGCAGTGAGGCGTTTAAACACCGTGCGATTAATTTGATTGCGCAGTATAACCTGCCACTGGTGCTAAAAAATCCTCAGCAGCAAATGCGGCTGGATGAAGCCAGACAGAAACCCGAGCAGCGTGAAAAAGTACCGCCTGCCGCCCCGGACGATGCTATCGTGGCCCTTGATAGCCCAACAGCACAAAAAGTGAGCCGGCCAACGGTAACGCCCCCCTCCGCATTACAGGCGGAAAACCCCACGGAAAAATTAACCGGAAAGCTGCTAGAACACCGTGCTTCACCGTATCAGTTTAATCAGGCGGAAAGGATGAGTTATTTTGTCAAAATGCGTACTGTCGACGGTGAAAAAGTAATTTGGGGCAAGGAATTAAGCCAGGCTGTGGCGGACAGTGGCCTGAAAATCGGCGATATGATCACCTTGCGCAGCGTAGGCCAACACCCCGTCACCCTCAATGTTCCGGTAAAAGATGAGCAGGGCACCCTCCTCCGTTGGGAAAAAAGAGAGGGGCACCGCAATCAATGGGAGATCAAATCGGCCATCGATCCGCGTCTTTTGGTACGTGATCAGCAGCAGGCCTTTCCTCCGGCCTCCTTACGGGCTTACGACTGGGCGACATTTCAGCAGATACAGCAAGCGCTCCTCCGCCAAAACGGGATCAGGTTATCACTGCCCTCCAGCGAGTCGCCCTTACTTTGGTTGCAACCGGATGGTAAAGGGATCACCAAAGCGGGCAACCCCGAGACCGTGGCATTACCCCCCGTCAATCAAGAGGCAGGCACCCCCGTGATGCGTGCCCAGGGGAAAGAGGGGCAGCTGTCTTTGCAACTGGTGCAGGGAAACGGTGATTATTTGCAGGGGATTGTGCGGTACCAAGGAGAATATCAGCACGTACTGGGGCAACTGTGTACCCGGGAAAATGGCACGCGCTACCTGGCACTGAACGTCGTTGAAGCGCAGGGACTACGCCTGATCGGCCACGGCAATGCGGTGAATCAGGTACCGGGCGCAGCAGTGGCCTATGACACCTTTGTGTTTCATTTGCAAGGGGAAAAAGACAAGCGGGTAGTCAAATTGGATCAGCCAGAAAAAATGCCCCCGGCATGGCATAAAACATGGGGATTTACCCAAGGCTATACCCCAGTAACGCCCATGCCTGCGCCTGATGCGCGCGTGATGGCAGAAAATACCCCCAAAATGCGGCCAAATCATGCCCCCTGTCCCGGAATGTAGCGATCAAGTTGAGTGAGAGAATGAAAAAAGTAGACTGCATATTATTGTTCAGTGTGTTGTTGATGATCACCACGGTGAGTCAAGCTGCCCCTTGCCGTGCGGTCAGTGCGGCGCAAATCGGTAGCCAGCGTGGCTATGAGCAAGCAAAAAAAGCCGCCGATGCGTGGGCGATGCGTGAAACCCAGGCCACGAATACCTTGCAGCACTGTCTCGGCAGCATCAGTACTTCCCTGACGGTGCCGACCTTCCCCAACTTAACCGACCTCCTCGATGGGCTTAAAAACAAGGTCTGTGCCGTCGCACGGGATAAAATCGCGGGCTATATCCCGAGTAACATCAATCCTTGGGGAGAATTGAAGGTGGCAGACACGCCGCTACCCAGCAAAACGTTTTCCACGTCACAATCGATCCTCCCCACCCCTGACCGGGGATCGCCTTTTACGCTTAATTAATGGCGCTATCTGAGGAGTGAAGGTATGAAAAAATTGCCCAGTACAGGGGAGAGCAGTAAGAAAACGTCAGCACTTTCACCCTACCATGCGGCTATTGAGCTGCATCAGCAAAATCAGCTGGGAGCGCGCTTTGCCCGCACGACCCTGAAGGTATGCCTGATAACCAGTCTCTGTTTGGCGTGCTCCGTGTTGCTCAATGGTTATTTGGCCTGGAAAGTGGCACACCCCCCGGTGAGGTATTTTGCCACACAGGAGGGGCGGGTGATCCCGCTGATCCCCACCCATCAACCGGCGTTCACGATGGCGGAAGTGGCTAATTTTGGTGGCAGTGTGATCCGTGATGCCTTCACACTGGATTTTGTGCACTTTAAAGTGCAAATGAGCGAGATAGCCTCCCGTTTTTCTGACGAAGGCTTTACCAGCTATTACCGGGCATTGACGCAATCCAATGTGTTGGCCGCGGTGCGTGATAAAAAGATGAACCTGGCGGTGATGGTCGCCCCCGGCGTGGTGCGACAAAAAGGCCCGCTGTCCAACGGGGTGTATGCCTGGGAAATCCAGTACCCGGTGACATTGAAACTGGCCGGCCAGACCACCTCTTTGCCTGAGCAACGCTTTATTTTTTCGCTGTTTATTCAACGCGCTGACGTCAGGGATAAACCTAACGGATTGGAAGTGACGCAATTGGTGACTTTTGATGCAAAATAAACCGGTTTTCAGTGGGTTATGATTGTCAACGCTACTTTAGATTGACCACTTTTTGCTACTTTAAAATGTCCAGTTTTTGCTAATTTTCCTGTTGGGTTTCTATTCCAGGCGCCTGGATAATATCAGTCGTTTTTATAGGCAACATGCCTGCTTTGCGTTTATTTTTGAGTCGATAGCTTTCTCCTTTAATATTCAATGTGGTTGAATGATGTAAAAGCCTGTCTAAAATCGCAGTTGCTAAAATGTGATCACCGAATACGTCCCCCCAATCAGTAAAACTTTTATTTGATGTGAGAATGATGCTCGCCTTTTCATAACGACGGCTCAATAACCTGAAAAATAGGCTAGCTTCTTCGCGATTCATCGGTAAATACCCGATTTCATCCAGTATTAATACCCTGGCATAGCACAGTTGCTGAAGTTGGCGTTCCAGACGGTTTTCTTGCTTTGCCTTCATTAAGGTACAGCAGAGTCTATCCAGAGGCATAAACAATACCCGATGCCCAGCTGTAGCTGCCTTGACAGCCAGCGCTATCGCCAAATGCGTTTTCCCTACCCCAGGTGGGCCTAACAAAATGACGTTTTCATGATGTTCGACAAACCTCAGCCCCGCCAGCTCGCGGATAATTTTCCTGTCTATACTTGGTTGGAAAGTAAAGTCAAATTGCTCCAAGGTTTTTATCCACGGCAAACGTGCTTGTTTTAACCGCGATTCCAAGCCTTTTTGGTGACGCCCGTTCCATTCCTGGGCTAATGCCTGCTGGAGAAATTCACGGTAGTTCAGTGCTTTCTTGGTGGCTTCTTCACATAAACTCTCCAACGCATCGCCCAGGTAATCCATTTTTAACCGTATCAACAAGTTTTCCATTTCCATCAGAGTAGCTCCTCATACACACTGAGCGAACGAGACGCTACTCGATTGACCTGTTGCCAAAGGGCTTGATGATGTTCTGGCACCTTTTGCCAGCCCTGCGTTACCTCCTGCAAGAGATGCGTCGCGAGCAGTTGCTCATCGCCGTAAATACGTAGCGTATTATCTAAACCGATACGAATATTAACCGCACGACCACACCAGAATGAAGGCACGCTATAGCGATTACCTCTGACATCGATATAGCTGTCCCATGCCACTTGTCGTAGGTCGAAGTAGCTGGTATCGAAATCAGTCGCAGGGAGTGGCATCAAGGCTATTTTTTCCTCAGCAAAACGATTTTCCGGTGTCTGCTTGAATTGACGAAGATGACGCTGGTCTGCCACTTTCGCCAGCCACATCGCTAGCAGTTGATTAACATGAGCGAAACTCTCAAACTGACGGTAGCGAGTGAAAAAATTGTGTTTAACATAGCCCACCATCCGTTCGGTTTTGCCTTTCGTTTGCGGTCGATAAGGCTTACAGGCGCGAGGGCTAAACCCATAGTGATTAGCCAGTTGCAGGAAGCCCGCATTGAACTCGATGTGGCCATTTTGTCCATGTTTGATAACAGCGGCTTTTTGGTTATCTACCAAGACATTTTTTACGCTGCCACCGAAGTAATTGAAGCTGCGAACCAGCGATTCATACGTGTGCTCAGCATCTTGCTTAGGGGCAGCAAAGACATGAAAGCGACGCGAAAAACCGAGCGTATTAACGGCAAAATTAACCGTACAGGCAGAGCCTGCCACCTCAACGATGATTTCTCCCCAATCGTGTTGAAGTTGATAACCGGGGAGGGTTTCAAAGCGTACCGTGTTTTTCGAGGCCCTGAGCGGACGTTTGGGATGTATATAACGTCGGAGCATCGCACTCCCACCCCGGTAGCCTTTTTCACGGATTTCCTCAAAAATAACCGCCGCATTCCAAACCTGTTCACTCAACCTTGAATCGATGTAGTCTTTAAAGGGCTCGAGTTTAGCAACCTGTTTTTTACCGCGTTTTGCTGTTGGCGGCGCAGGATAGCTAATGTGCCGTCTCACCGTTTTTTCTGAACACCCTATCTGATGGGCAATATCAACAATAAATGCCCCCTGTTGATGGCGTTGTTTTATCATGTAGTGGTCCTCTCTTCTTAGCATGCTTATTTCCCTCATGGCTTTGTCACCACAAAGGAAACTGCATTCTGGCTTGAGTGGACAAATTAAATTAGCAATTTACGGTCTTTTATCATTAGCGCTGACACAGCCTGCCACCCTGTTGGCTGAATTTTTCGAGACGCGCCAAATGACCGGCAGAGACGCTGCGCAGCGATGACCACAATGCCGGTTTTATCTCTCCTTTCTCCACATGCTCACTGATTTTTCCCAGCAGCTCATTGGCAACCTCTATGGCGGCAGGCGCTGCACGGGCGGTGAACAGCGGCGTATCCTTATGCGAAGTCGTTAGCGTATTGAGCAGTTGGATTGCGGTATGACTCGAGGTATCACTGCGTTTCACTGTGCTCAAGTAATGGCTTAGCTTTATCGGGTCGAAATATAACCGAGATCGCCAATGAGTTTCATTGAGGTGCTGGAAGGAAAGCGGCTCATCCCCCACTGTCGCCCCCATCTGGCGCAGTGTCTGCGCCGCGATCCTCACTTTGCCAATACGCACCTCGCAGCTCATCGCTGACCGTGCGGGTGCGCGGTGCAGATCATCCAGCACGCTCTCTAGCCTGGCCAGGGTCGGGATCTGATCTCGGGCGTTATCGATATTCACTTTATAGATATCAATACTCTCCAGCGTGCTGTTTTTTCCTTGCAGGTAACGCTTTAATACCGTATTGAGTGCCTGGCTGTTCGCGACAGGATCTGCCCCCTTGCAGCTTATTTGCCCTACTTTCGGATCATACAGATAATAACTTTGCTGCCCCTGTTCGATTTTGCTGGCCAACATCAATACATGATGATTAACTTTTAACAGATAACTGCCTTCAGCACCGTTGAACGGTAACGCGGGCGTGCGAGTAAATATTTTCTGGTCGCTTAACTCGATCTGTTTTAGCCCGGTAAATAGGGTATGGAGCTGATTGACTTGCCTTGTTTCAGGCGTGGGAAGGGCACTCACGGCTTGCTGTTGGTTGATGATGGCGTGAGTGACCAGCCCGGAGAGAAAGCACCTGCATTTGGTTGCCCCTTGAGAGCAGGCAGTCAGCCAGGCCAGCCCCAAGGCAGTTTCTGACGCCAGGGTGTTAAACGTCGGGTGTTCGATATAGAGTGCTTGTAGCGCGACCTGTGCTGTTATGTTGACGCCAGGTAGCGTATTTTTTCTGGCGGTCATGGCCAGCTCTGCAATACTTTTTGCCTGGTTTTCGCGCCAATCTTGACTCAGTTGCAATGCCGCTTGGCTGCTTAGGTTTGCTAGTTGTGGATGAATACGTTGCAATTGCAGCAGTTGATACACTTCCTGATACCATGCCTGACGCTGCTCTGCATCGAAAACAATCTGCATCAACCGCTTGACGTCCAGCCCTTCATCGGCATGTTGGAACGCATCGGCGAGATACGCCAGTTGCTGCTGGGTTAATGACGAATAAGTGATTTTACCTAAGGCTAACTGATCAACAATCGCCTTGATGCGCTGCAAACGTAACGCCAAATCCGCCTCCGTCGCGGGCAGCAATTTACCCTGTTTATTCCAGCGCAGCAGTAACTTGTCTTCACTGATTTTATGCTGCCAATAGCCTTGACTGTCCTGTGTGAACTTCCCACCTGACTGGCTGACCATTACGGCTGTTCGGCGAGCGGCAATGTCCGCGCGGATACCTTGTCGATCCAGTGACAGCGCCAACTGGCGGGCATAATTAGTTGTGGAGTCTGCCTCCACCAGTGAGCAGCCGACCAGACTGATGTAACCTGGCTGACTGTTGATCGAATAATCGTTGTCTAGCCGTTGGCTTAACCTGGCTATCTCATTTGCTAGCGCCAGCGCGTCACTTCCCCCTAATGTCTGATTATGTTTTGCTTTATCATCCTTACGGCCATGCCCCACCACCTGCCAGCGTAAATAGCCATGCAAAAGCGCTGGATCACCATAAACCACCCGATAGCGCCCCTCAGCGTCGAGCTGAACCAACACGCTGTGGCCAGGGTATTTGCCCGCCAGTTTTGCCGCTGCCTTCCGCACCGTGGGGTTATCTTCCAGCTGCAAGACAAGCTGGGCGGCAAAACGGCTGCTTTCTTCCGATCCCTTCGGGTTAACGTCCTGTATTTTCCAGCTATTGACCGCCTCTCTGTGCAGAGCTGGGCTATCGCTGCCTAGTGCTAATCTCTGTTCATCCTTCCAAACCTTATCCAATAACCCTGACAGTTGATGCTGTTGCAGGAAGGCACGGGTGAGAGGAATTTTGATTTCATCGCTTCTCTGTGCCATGACTTCTACCCCTGCCTCCCTACGGGCATCATCGTTATCCTCTAAATTCAGCTGCTGAAGTGTTGCGGTTACTCGGCTAGTGAATGCGTCTTCGTCGTGTAACTGCGCTATCGCTGATTGATAGGGGCTGTTATACAGCCGCTCTAACACCGTTTCCCACGGAGACCAACGTGACAGCCAGGCGGTGAATTCGCTGTTTTCTCTGTGCTTGACGGTCAGCAACGCTATCTCCAGGTCGTCCGGTGTCACATCAGCGGCACCCAAAAAACGCATCTTCTTTACTGCAGAGGAAAGCTGCAAGGGTTCACGCAATTCGACCTGATAAGCGAGATAGACTTCAATTTCATCCACAAAACGCAGCGTTTTTACCTTCTCGCGCGCGAGCCTTTCCAGGCACTCCAAGCGGAACATTTCGCGAGCCTTAGAAACCAGCAACGGCAGTTGGCTGTCATAAAAGCCGTTTTCAACCTCATGAGTAACCCGTGCTTTTTGCATTTCATTGAAGACCAACGACACACGATCTTCACAACGTTCGGTAGCACCCTGGGCAATCAAAAATGAATGCTGACGTAGCCTAGGTTCGGTAGAAAGCAGTGATAGCCAGTCGCTGACAAACTGCCTGAACGGGGTATGCTGTGAATTCACGGTGTGAGCCAAACGGCTGAGAAAGCCAAGAAACGGCTCAGCCCCTTCTTCTTTTGCTATTCCTTGCCACCTTTGTTCCATTTCAGCACGCTGCTCAGGGGGATACCATTCTGCAATGATCTCTTCTATCGACTGAGCAGGGGCTTGAGGGGTGCTTTCTGACATGGAGAAGTAAAAACGCGGTCCCTGTCTGGCGTGAGTGACCAGCTGAAGATCCTGTCGGGTTCTTTCAGACAGCGGGTTATTATCCAAAACAACAGTACAATTTGAGGGTAATGCCATTATTGTCGGCGGTAGCTGCGTTAAGCAATTGTTTGCAACAAGTAGTCTATTCAGAAAGCTTGGTAGAGTCGGTAAATAAGTCAATTCATTGTTATGGACAGACAGTGTCTTCAGAGAACCAGGCAGCACCGGTAACTGAGTCAATTGATTGTAATGTGCCTGCAATTCCTCCAGAGAACCAGGCAGCTCCGGTAACTGAGTCAATTGATTATTATTGGCAAGCAGTTTCTTCAGAGAACTGGGCAGCGCCGGTAAATCAGTCAATGGATTGTCACTGACAGACAGTTTCTCCAGAGAACTGGGCAGCGCCGGTAACTGGGTCAATTGATTGTCACGGGCATACAGCTCCTCCAGGGAACGGGGTAGTCCCAACAACTCGGTTAATCGATTACCATAGACGTATAGTTTTTTCAAAGAATCGGGCAGCGTCGGTAACTGGGTCAGTTGATTGTTGCTGGCAAACAGTCCCTCTAGAGAGCTTGGCAGCGTCGGTAACCGGTTCAGTTGATTGTCACGGACAGACAGTTCTTTCAAAGAACCAGGCAGTGCCGCTAACTGTGTCAGTTGATTGTTGTTGGCAGACAGTTTCTCCAAAGAATCAGGCAGCGCCGGTAATTGGGTCAATTGATTGTAACGGATAGACAGTTCTTTCAGAGAACCAGGCAGTGCCGGTAACTGTGTCAGTTGATTGTTGTCAACAACCAGGTACTGCACACAATCAGGCAATGTTGGCAACTGTGAAAGAGCCATAGACGATAGATCGAGATTTTTCGCGTTTTCTTCATAGCACTCCCGCATTCTAGAAACCGCCTCTGCACGCCTTTCACCAGGCGGCTCATTTTCTTTCCACTGCTCCCATTCAGCGTAAAGGGCTTCTTTGTTTGATGACGGTAACGTTTCTGAATGTTCCATTTCAGCTATTCCTTGTACTATGTGCTTAAAATCATTAATAAACGCTCAGATGAGCTGGCAGGTTGTAGCTTTTTTGAAATGTTCTTTCAACATTTAATTTCAACTGTTACACAGACCGTTGAGTAGCGAACACGCATTACTGCATGTTCGCTACTCAACGCTTAAGCCTTGGCAAGCGCTATTTTTTCATCAAAAGGAACGCTGGATTTCAGCACGCCATACGCCAGTTGAAGTGATTTTTGCATTGCCGCACAGACGCCTATTTGGGGTTCCGCGCCCATTTCCTCCAAAAATCCCATCTTCACGACATATCACATTGAATTGTGAGGAGAAAGTTGTTCATTTTTAGCATCGTTTTTTATTTTTCTTTTCAATCGAAAGTATGTCGCTCGTGAGATCCCTGTTTTATCTGTCACACTGTTCAACGCTTCGCCCTGCAAAATCAGGGTTAGAGCTGCCGGTGTCCGTGGATGGATTTTCCTGCCGAATTTTACGCCTGCTGCAAGTGCCGCTATTCTGCCGTCATTAGTTCGTTCCAGAATACGTTCACGCTCGGCTTCTGCCACGGCGGCCAGGATCTGGATCACCATTTTCCCCATAGTACCTTCTGTACTGAGGCCATTCTCCAGAAAGCGGATTGCAATCCCCTTTTTGTAGCAGGCGTCAACAACATGGATCATGTCGGCGGTGTTACGCCCGAGGCGATCCATTTTTGTACAGATAATGACGTCATCTTTCTCTGCTCGAGCCAATAGGCGCTGTAACCCCTCTCGCTCATCCGTTGCTCCCGTCATCATATCTGTAAAAATGCGATCCTCACGCACACCGGCACTTTTCAGTTCCATAATTTGATGCGTCAGTTTTTGATGGCTGGTTTATACCCGTGCATACCTCAGTAGCGCCATTTTTAGTCTCACTTATCGTTTTTGATACCATCAGGTATCATAATATCCTAAAATCGATTTATGATACCTCTTTCGCGCTGCTTTTGACGGGTATCAAATATCTTAATATTTGATACCCTCAATAGCGCATACTGACACAGATCTTGCAAAAACGATTGCATTTATATATATTGATTGCAATGCAAGTGAAATAGCGAGTGAAAGCTATGGCATCAATTACCGTTCGGAACATAAAGGAAGAAATACATCGTGCTTTGCGAGTGAAAGCGGCTACTCATGGGCGTAGCACCGAAGCTGAAATTCGTATTATTCTTGAAAATGCCGTACGATCCCGTGGACGCATCAAGTTGGGTTCCTTGCTGGCCGAGATTGGCAGAGAGGTGGGGGGCGTTGATCTTGAGATAGAACGCGATAAGACACCTGCTGAGCCGATGAGTTTTGAATGATCCTATTAGATACGAATGTAATTTCTGAGCCGATGCGACTTGTTTCTGATCCTGCGGTATTGGCATGGATAGATGAACAGAATGTCGAAACGCTTTACTTAGCGGCGATCAGCTTGGCTGAGCTTCGTTTTGGTGTTGCAGCGTTGCCAGGTGGCAAGAAAAAAGAGATCCTGCACAACAGCTTGGAGCAGCGTGTTGTTCCCCTTTTCATGGGGCGTGTTCTGCCTTTCGATATCGCTGCATCTGAAGCTTATGCAATGCTTCGGGTACAAGCGCGGACTGCCGGCAAAGCTATTGGTACAGCAGATGGCTATATTGCGGCTATAGCTGTAGTCCGTCACCTGATAGTGGCAACCCGAGATACAGCACCCTTTGAAGCGGCGGGGCTTACTGTCATTAATCCCTGGAATGAAACATCATGACTCGAAACTGAACAGCAATTTTTCTTGTACATCTGTTATCTTATTTAGTTACAACATGCAATTTATACCCACAATACCCCTTTCGTCAAACGACCCCATGATGACAGATGCCGATAAAATGGGTGAATATGTTTCCAAACTACAACGTTTTTCCGTGCAATGGTAAAATTATTTTTCAGCTAAAAAAGAGAGCATAAAAAAGGATAGGATTGCCCCACACTTTTTTATGCTCTCCTGCCATATCACAACCTAAAATCACTCCACAAAATGTCAGCAATAAAATTTCTTCTACACAATAGAGTTTGCGCCTTTGAATTCGATGGTCAGGTATTTTTTTAAAGAAATCAATAAAACCTTCTAATTTTTTGTCCATTTCAAGCCTCTCGATTTTTTTAAATAGGCTCGAAATAATACGGCTTTTTTAACTAAATTTTAATGAGGCGGCCCTGCGTTACCAATGCATCTGTGTTTCCAACACGGAATTAATATGTTATTATTTTAAACTAGATTTATTTTAACTCTAACCGAGGCTTTCATGCTGGAGAATGTAATCATCCGATAATCAGCTTGCCGACCTTTCAGGCCGGACTGGTTATCAATATGTGGAAATTGAATGCGGACACGCATGTGTTTGCACTTTTTGCCTATGATGATTAACAGGGTTTCCCAGTATGAACATATCCCGTCAGGAACAACGTACCTTACACGTTCTCGCCAAAGGTGGAAGTATTGTGCACGTCCGCGATACTTCAGGCCGTGTCACATCCGTTGAATGCTACAGCCGCGAAGGGCTTTTGCTCACCGACTGTACGCTCGCCGTATTCAAAAAACTCAAAACCAAAAAGCTGATTAAGTCCGTCAACGGTCAGCCCTACCGCATCAACACTACCGGGCTGAACAACGTTCGCTCACAGGCGGACGATCGCTGATGCAGACCCACCACACCTCTTTTGTTTACCTGAAAATCGGTTGCCTGCAGATGGCTTTTTCGCGGGCACTCGTTTGCCTGTGCCCGCCTGTCAGAACCAGCGGTTCTGTACCTTGTTTACACTTACTTTTTTTGCGCTCTGTTATTTGCGTACTGATAGGAATTACATTTTCATGACTACACCTAATTTCCCCGAAACAAAAGAGACTTCATTCGAGGATCCGTTTTACCATTCCAACCCCCAATGGCGTTTGCGCTTCTGGGCAATATTCTCCGGGCAGTCACTGTCTTTAGTCGGCTCAGCGTTAACCCAATTTATTCTTCTTTGGTGGATAACAGATACCACCGGCAGCATTGCTACATTGGCCATTGCCGGTACGGCGGCGTTATTGCCACAGGCGCTAATCAATCCGTTGGGCGGTACATTCGCCGACCGTTATAGCCGGCGTATACTGATGATTGTCGCCGATACCATAAGCGGCCTGTGTATGTTGGTGTTGATTGCGCTGTTTCTAACTGAACGTATTGAGTTATGGCATGTTTTCACAATGATGTTTATACGCAGTACCATGCACGCCTTCCAAATGCCGGCCGCATCTGCCAGTGTCGCAATGCTGGTACCGAGCAGCTTTTTATCCCGAGCGGCAGGTCTTAACCAGACTATGCAGGGAATGACGCTGGTTTCGGCCGCCCCGCTGGGGGCTCTCGCAATGAGTGTCATGCCGTTAGGTTGGGCTCTGTCCATTGATGTCTTTACGGCGCTGCTGGGGTGTTTACCTTTGCTTATCTACCGTATTCCGCAAATTTTGACCCATAGCCGCGCAGGTCTGTCAGGCATATGGGGGGAATTTAAAGAAGGTGTCAACGCTACTTTAGATTGACCACTTTTTGCTACTTTAAAATGTCCAGTTTTTGCTAATTTTCCTGTTGGGTTTCTATTCCAGGCGCCTGGATAATATCAGTCGTTTTTATAGGCAACATGCCTGCTTTGCGTTTATTTTTGAGTCGATAGCTTTCTCCTTTAATATTCAATGTGGTTGAATGATGTAAAAGCCTGTCTAAAATCGCAGTTGCTAAAATGTGATCACCGAATACGTCCCCCCAATCAGTAAAACTTTTATTTGATGTGAGAATGATGCTCGCCTTTTCATAACGACGGCTCAATAACCTGAAAAATAGGCTAGCTTCTTCGCGATTCATCGGTAAATACCCGATTTCATCCAGTATTAATACCCTGGCATAGCACAGTTGCTGAAGTTGGCGTTCCAGACGGTTTTCTTGCTTTGCCTTCATTAAGGTACAGCAGAGTCTATCCAGAGGCATAAACAATACCCGATGCCCAGCTGTAGCTGCCTTGACAGCCAGCGCTATCGCCAAATGCGTTTTCCCTACCCCAGGTGGGCCTAACAAAATGACGTTTTCATGATGTTCGACAAACCTCAGCCCCGCCAGCTCGCGGATAATTTTCCTGTCTATACTTGGTTGGAAAGTAAAGTCAAATTGCTCCAAGGTTTTTATCCACGGCAAACGTGCTTGTTTTAACCGCGATTCCAAGCCTTTTTGGTGACGCCCGTTCCATTCCTGGGCTAATGCCTGCTGGAGAAATTCACGGTAGTTCAGTGCTTTCTTGGTGGCTTCTTCACATAAACTCTCCAACGCATCGCCCAGGTAATCCATTTTTAACCGTATCAACAAGTTTTCCATTTCCATCAGAGTAGCTCCTCATACACACTGAGCGAACGAGACGCTACTCGATTGACCTGTTGCCAAAGGGCTTGATGATGTTCTGGCACCTTTTGCCAGCCCTGCGTTACCTCCTGCAAGAGATGCGTCGCGAGCAGTTGCTCATCGCCGTAAATACGTAGCGTATTATCTAAACCGATACGAATATTAACCGCACGACCACACCAGAATGAAGGCACGCTATAGCGATTACCTCTGACATCGATATAGCTGTCCCATGCCACTTGTCGTAGGTCGAAGTAGCTGGTATCGAAATCAGTCGCAGGGAGTGGCATCAAGGCTATTTTTTCCTCAGCAAAACGATTTTCCGGTGTCTGCTTGAATTGACGAAGATGACGCTGGTCTGCCACTTTCGCCAGCCACATCGCTAGCAGTTGATTAACATGAGCGAAACTCTCAAACTGACGGTAGCGAGTGAAAAAATTGTGTTTAACATAGCCCACCATCCGTTCGGTTTTGCCTTTCGTTTGCGGTCGATAAGGCTTACAGGCGCGAGGGCTAAACCCATAGTGATTAGCCAGTTGCAGGAAGCCCGCATTGAACTCGATGTGGCCATTTTGTCCATGTTTGATAACAGCGGCTTTTTGGTTATCTACCAAGACATTTTTTACGCTGCCACCGAAGTAATTGAAGCTGCGAACCAGCGATTCATACGTGTGCTCAGCATCTTGCTTAGGGGCAGCAAAGACATGAAAGCGACGCGAAAAACCGAGCGTATTAACGGCAAAATTAACCGTACAGGCAGAGCCTGCCACCTCAACGATGATTTCTCCCCAATCGTGTTGAAGTTGATAACCGGGGAGGGTTTCAAAGCGTACCGTGTTTTTCGAGGCCCTGAGCGGACGTTTGGGATGTATATAACGTCGGAGCATCGCACTCCCACCCCGGTAGCCTTTTTCACGGATTTCCTCAAAAATAACCGCCGCATTCCAAACCTGTTCACTCAACCTTGAATCGATGTAGTCTTTAAAGGGCTCGAGTTTAGCAACCTGTTTTTTACCGCGTTTTGCTGTTGGCGGCGCAGGATAGCTAATGTGCCGTCTCACCGTTTTTTCTGAACACCCTATCTGATGGGCAATATCAACAATAAATGCCCCCTGTTGATGGCGTTGTTTTATCATGTAGTGGTCCTCTCTTCTTAGCATGCTTATTTCCCTCATGGCTTTGTCACCACAAAGGAAACTGCATTCTGGCTTGAGTGGACAAATTAAATTAGCAATTTACGGTCTTTTATCATTAGCGCTGACATGCATAACAAAATATCCGATCAACGATTTCTGAGATTAATAGAAGTCATGATAACTGCACCTATTATGGACGGAGACAAAGAAGTGAAAAACCCTCGCGGATGCCCGCAAGGCTCGATCATTTCAACTATCATGGCCAATATCTACCTCCACCACGTAATAGATGAATGGTTTGAAAATATCAAACAATCCCACTTTCGTGGCAAAGCTGAATTGATCAGATATGCCGATGACATGGTATACACGTTTGAGCGACCAGATGAAGCAAAACGTTTCTACAGCGTACTACCAAAGAGATTAGCTAAATATGGACTTGAAATGCATGATGAAAAGTCACAGCTAATAATGGCTGGGCTAGGATCAGCACAACGAGCACATAGGCAAGGTACGCGCTTACCAACGTTTAAATTCCTGGGATTCACATGCTATTGGGGGAAGTCGAGGAATGGATTTTGGCGATTAAAACTAACCAGTTGCCGTGATCGTTTCACCGCTAAACTCAAAGGGCTTCGTGAATTCCTCTGGCAAAACTTAAACACAGAGCACCACGCCGATACACTGAAAACAGTGACTCGCGTGGTTAGAGGCTGGATTAATTACCACAATGTCTCTGACAACGAGCGAAAGGTGAATGCTTTTAGAAGGCATTGTATGCGAATTATATTTAAATGGATAAATCGCAAAGGTAGGCGTCACCCCAGGGCGGGATCTAACTCATTAATTAATCAATAAACGTCACATCAACTGGATAACCTCTTCTTTATCTGACGTCATTCAGTAAACATGCTTGATGGGTCTTTGACTTCATTTTTTCAGCAATATCGGAGTCTGAACAAATACTAATCAATAAAAACCCTCCGGCTGCCTTTGCAGCCTTTTTTTATTGGGAACCCATACCATGGCAGCATTCAACCACTCCCTCCGCACCGTTCGCCTGTATGGCAAACTCGGGCAGCTGTTTGGCCGTGTACATCACTTAGCAGTAGAGACGCCAAAAGAAGCGATCAAAGCGCTATCAGTTATCCTCCCTGGATTTGAGCAATTTATGTTGCAAAGCCAAGCAAAGGGACTGACCTTTGCGGTATTTAACGGCGCGAATAACATTGGCAAAGATGAACTTGCCAGTGCTTACGGCAACCAAGACATTCGCATTGCTCCGGTAATTATCGGCAGTAAATGGGGAGGGGTGTTTCAAACCATTATCGGTGCGGTGTTAGTGGCAGCGTCCTTTATCCCCGGGGCACAGTTCTTAGCGCCTGTCGGGATATCGATGATGGTCGGTGGCGTGGTGCAGATGCTCTCCCCCCAACCCAGCGGGTTATCACGCCGCGAAGACCCGGATAACAAGCCCAGCTATGCCTTCGGCAGCCCGGTGAATTCTACCGCACAAGGCAATCCAGTTCCTATTGGCTACGGCCAACGGCGCATCGGTGGTGCGGTGATTTCAGCGGGGGTGTATGCCGAAGACCAGATGTAGAAATAGACAATAGAGCAATCAACCAAGGTCGCCAAGGCGATCTTTTTTTATGGGTAAATTATGGCCATCACAGGAAACAAAGGCGGCAGCCATCGGCCGCCTACGCCGACAGAATCACCGGATAGCCTGCACTCTACCGCCAAAGCCAAAATATTATTGGCACTGGGGGAAGGAGAATTTGCTGGCGAATTAGACGGTACACGGATTTATTTAGATGGCACGCCGCTTAACAATGCCGACGGCACGGCTAATTTTACTGGCGTCAGCTGGGATTATCGCCCCGGTACCCCATCGCAAGACTATATTCAAGGCATGCCGAACGTTGAAAATGAAATCACCGTTAACCGTGAGTTGAAATCGGACACCCCTTGGGTGCAGGCGATTAACAATACGCAATTATCCGCGGTTCGCCTTCGCTTCAGCTGGCCAGCGCTGCAACGTCAGAAGGATAACGGTGATGTGAATGGCACTCGCATTGAATATGCGATAGAAATTGCCACCGATGGCGGCGCCTACCACAGGGTTGCATATTATCATCAAGAAGATCACTGAATAACCCCCTGTGTCAGCATAGTTGTCGCCTGTTAATATTAAGGAGAACACCATGCCGGCAAACCCCGTGCCTATCAATATCAAGCAACAAGGGTTGCTCTGGCTTCAACCTCCGTATAATTGGTCTCACCGGCAAATAGCGAAGAAGCTAGACGTGAGCCCTTCGGTTGTTTCAAGATGGAGAAACGAGTTAATGAGTGATGGCCTGTTATGTGAAGATGAGCAGTTTTTAAAGAATAACGAAGGTTGGTCGCCCGAACAGCGTTTTGCGGTGGTCATTGAAAGCGCAGTGATGTCTGAAATTGAGCTGGCCGAATACTGTCGGCACAAAGGATTGTTTGTTGAACAGGTAAAGGAATGGCGAACGGCTTCGCTCCGGGCTCATGAGCCGAAAGCCTTGAATAATCATAAAGTTGATAAAGTCGTCAAAGAATACAGACAAAAGATCCGTGAACTTGAAAAAGAACTCACCAGAAAAGAAAAGGCGCTGGCGGAAACCGCAGCGCTACTGGTATTAAGGGAAAAGTTCAATGCCCTCTGGGACAACAGCGAGGACGTCTAATACCTCTCCCGGAGCGGCTTAATATAGTTGATATGCTTAGGAATGCGATGAAACAGGGGGCTCGTAAGGCGCAAGCCTGCCAGGTCATTGGGATTTCAGTCAGAACACTGCAACGCTGGCGCAACAATTGTCACAACGCTCCCCTGGCCGACAAACGGTCAACGGCCGTTCGCAATGCCCCCAGCAACAAATTGTCTGATGCTGAACGACAGCGGATCATGGAAATCTGTAACTCACCAGAGTTTTCAAGTTTCCCTCCGAATGTCATCGTTCCGACGCTGGCTGATAGGGGAATTTATATCGCCTCTGAGTCTACGTTTTATCGCGTGCTCAAAGCGAACAAACTGTTAACACCTAGACATCGAGAGAGAAGTTATAAACGTCCAGGCGCACAAAAAACGACAGCACCGAATCAGGTATGGTTCTGGGATAGTAGTTATTTGCCAACACCTATAAAAGGTCGGCATCTTTACCTCTACATGATGATGGACATTTTCAGTCGGAAAATTGTGGGGGCAGACGTTTTTGAACAAGAATCCGGCGAACAGGCTGCAGAGCTACTGCAACGATGCATCTGGAAAGAAAAATGCGCGGGCAAAAAAATCATTCTTCATTCAGATAATGGTGGCCCCATGCGTAGTTATACCCTGTTGGCGAAAATGTACGATCTGGGGGTAATCAGTTCATATTCTCGCCCACGAGTCAGCAATGATAACCCTTATTCCGAATCCTTGTTTCGAACGGTGAAATATTGTCCCCAGTGGCCAGCCGAGGGGTTTACTTTACTCAATGATGCCAGAGCCTGGGTAGCTCAGTTTGTGAACGGGTACAACCTTGAACATAAACACAGTGGTATCAAGTACGTTACTCCAGATGAACGTCATAGGGAGGCAGATAAAGAAATATTAGCTAAACGGAAAGCCATCTATGAATTAGCTCGAGCTAAAAAACCCGAACGTTGGAGCAAAGGCTGTCGTAACTGGAATTTTATTCATGAAGTGATGCTGAATCCGGAAGTAAGTGCTGCATAAAACAGTTTCAAGCGACAACTACATTGACAAACACCGCGATAGGGCAATAAACGTTGCTTTACGCTGCTTGAAGAGCGTTTCAAAATCGAGGGACTCCACGACCTGCGGTGCCGGCAGTAAGCTTAAATCCAGGCTGGGCATTATTGTTCTCCTATCGGCAATGAGAGCGTAAAAGGCACGCCGCTATCGCGTTGATGACCGCTGAGGTCGATTTGCATGTTGCCGTTGATAGCCGAGGTAAGGGTAATGGCGTTTAACGTGATGCGGTTTTCCCAGCGTTGTCAGCGCTAATGATAAAAGACCGTAAATTGCTAATTTAATTTGTCCACTCAAGCCAGAATGCAGTTTCCTTTGTGGTGACAAAGCCATGAGGGAAATAAGCATGCTAAGAAGAGAGGACCACTACATGATAAAACAACGCCATCAACAGGGGGCATTTATTGTTGATATTGCCCATCAGATAGGGTGTTCAGAAAAAACGGTGAGACGGCACATTAGCTATCCTGCGCCGCCAACAGCAAAACGCGGTAAAAAACAGGTTGCTAAACTCGAGCCCTTTAAAGACTACATCGATTCAAGGTTGAGTGAACAGGTTTGGAATGCGGCGGTTATTTTTGAGGAAATCCGTGAAAAAGGCTACCGGGGTGGGAGTGCGATGCTCCGACGTTATATACATCCCAAACGTCCGCTCAGGGCCTCGAAAAACACGGTACGCTTTGAAACCCTCCCCGGTTATCAACTTCAACACGATTGGGGAGAAATCATCGTTGAGGTGGCAGGCTCTGCCTGTACGGTTAATTTTGCCGTTAATACGCTCGGTTTTTCGCGTCGCTTTCATGTCTTTGCTGCCCCTAAGCAAGATGCTGAGCACACGTATGAATCGCTGGTTCGCAGCTTCAATTACTTCGGTGGCAGCGTAAAAAATGTCTTGGTAGATAACCAAAAAGCCGCTGTTATCAAACATGGACAAAATGGCCACATCGAGTTCAATGCGGGCTTCCTGCAACTGGCTAATCACTATGGGTTTAGCCCTCGCGCCTGTAAGCCTTATCGACCGCAAACGAAAGGCAAAACCGAACGGATGGTGGGCTATGTTAAACACAATTTTTTCACTCGCTACCGTCAGTTTGAGAGTTTCGCTCATGTTAATCAACTGCTAGCGATGTGGCTGGCGAAAGTGGCAGACCAGCGTCATCTTCGTCAATTCAAGCAGACACCGGAAAATCGTTTTGCTGAGGAAAAAATAGCCTTGATGCCACTCCCTGCGACTGATTTCGATACCAGCTACTTCGACCTACGACAAGTGGCATGGGACAGCTATATCGATGTCAGAGGTAATCGCTATAGCGTGCCTTCATTCTGGTGTGGTCGTGCGGTTAATATTCGTATCGGTTTAGATAATACGCTACGTATTTACGGCGATGAGCAACTGCTCGCGACGCATCTCTTGCAGGAGGTAACGCAGGGCTGGCAAAAGGTGCCAGAACATCATCAAGCCCTTTGGCAACAGGTCAATCGAGTAGCGTCTCGTTCGCTCAGTGTGTATGAGGAGCTACTCTGATGGAAATGGAAAACTTGTTGATACGGTTAAAAATGGATTACCTGGGCGATGCGTTGGAGAGTTTATGTGAAGAAGCCACCAAGAAAGCACTGAACTACCGTGAATTTCTCCAGCAGGCATTAGCCCAGGAATGGAACGGGCGTCACCAAAAAGGCTTGGAATCGCGGTTAAAACAAGCACGTTTGCCGTGGATAAAAACCTTGGAGCAATTTGACTTTACTTTCCAACCAAGTATAGACAGGAAAATTATCCGCGAGCTGGCGGGGCTGAGGTTTGTCGAACATCATGAAAACGTCATTTTGTTAGGCCCACCTGGGGTAGGGAAAACGCATTTGGCGATAGCGCTGGCTGTCAAGGCAGCTACAGCTGGGCATCGGGTATTGTTTATGCCTCTGGATAGACTCTGCTGTACCTTAATGAAGGCAAAGCAAGAAAACCGTCTGGAACGCCAACTTCAGCAACTGTGCTATGCCAGGGTATTAATACTGGATGAAATCGGGTATTTACCGATGAATCGCGAAGAAGCTAGCCTATTTTTCAGGTTATTGAGCCGTCGTTATGAAAAGGCGAGCATCATTCTCACATCAAATAAAAGTTTTACTGATTGGGGGGACGTATTCGGTGATCACATTTTAGCAACTGCGATTTTAGACAGGCTTTTACATCATTCAACCACATTGAATATTAAAGGAGAAAGCTATCGACTCAAAAATAAACGCAAAGCAGGCATGTTGCCTATAAAAACGACTGATATTATCCAGGCGCCTGGAATAGAAACCCAACAGGAAAATTAGCAAAAACTGGACATTTTAAAGTAGCAAAAAGTGGTCAATCTAAAGTAGCGTTGACACTGTCGCTGATCGCGTTGCCACTGTGGCGGTGCATGCCGAGGTAAGTCATGTGGGGGCTCCCGTCTGATCGCCGCCCCCTTTCACCCCAGGGTGCTGATGGCGGTGCAAAGTGATACCGTTAGAGATCAAATTGCCGCCCCCGTGGGTGAGGTCGCCGCGGAGGGTGCCACCCCGGTTAACCTGTAAAGAATCGGTGATAAGCTGTTGGGTGCAGGTGACTACCGGGCTGTCCAGCGTGATCGAGGTGGCGGCGGTTATCGTTGCTGTTTTGATGCCAGTGACCGCTAAGTGACCCGTTTTAGGCTCATAATGACATTGCGCCCCGTCGGAGAAGCAGAGCAGGATCGCTGCTTCTGAGGCCGACGGTGCCGGATTGGCATCGGAAAAAATCGCCGGTAATACAAACGCTGTGGTCAATTCACCACTGATACTGAGGATCAGCACTTGCTCACCAATTGAGGGCGCTGACCACATTTTGATGTGACCCGCACGTGAGGTCAGCCAGTGTAGCCAATCGGTTTCTAACTCGCCTGTTTTTACCCGGCACCGGCCTTGTGTCGTATCGACTGCCGATACCGTGCCAATGCGGATCACATTTGCCAGGCGGCGTTGATAGTCTGCATGATTGAAGGTTTTCATGCCCTCAGTGTGCCGCCTATCGGGCGCGGGAGCATGTGAGCGGCGTTGTGTGGGGAGTGGGACAGGAGGAGAGTAACGTTATGCTTAGAAAATATAAAATGTTATTTTTAAATTAAATTAGCATTTGTGCTAATTTAATAAATAGACTAAAATAGACATTGTCATTAGGGAGAAGACTCATGTTCGAACTTATTTATCATTCTGAAGTAGTCCAAGAACTTGAGAACTTACCTGCTCCACTAAAAGGTAAAACAGCTTACCTACTTGATAGATTAGAGAAAGAAGGCAATCGTTTAAGGTACCCTTTAAGTGACTCATTGCGTGATGGTTTATTCGAACTGCGTGTAGGGGGAGGTGATATTGCTCGAATTATTTACGCTTTTGCTAAAGGTCGTCGAATATATATATTAAGATCCTTTGTGAAGAAAACCCCTAAGATCCCGCCGAAAGAAATGGCAATCGCTTTTAACAGACTCAAGGAGTTTACAAAATGAAAGGTATTCCCCACGCAAAAGTTAGAGCTAAGTTATTAAGTGATCCACTCTCCTTACTTGCCTATGAAGAAGCTCATCGTGAGGCAGAACTTGCTCTTATGCTACAAAATATTAGAGAAAAAGCAGGTATAACCAGAACTGAAATTGCTCTACGAATGGGAGTCACTCCCCCCGTAGTCACTCGGATTGAACAGAATGTGATAAAAGCAAGCATTCACACATTGGAACGTTATGCTTCTGCATGTGGCTCTAAATTGGATATCCGTGCTATCGATCTTTGATGTTACCTGTAAGGCTACTTTAACCCACCAAATGCACCAACGCCAGATCAGTAATCCTTTCAATATCCTTATCAGTCAACCCCAGTAGCGGACGGCGTTCATAACGTACGGTGACGCCGTTACGCGCGACTTTATCCCGCAGGCCATAATGATGCACCCGTGCTACGGGTGTGACAGGGCGCGCAAAACTTAACGTGGCTTCCTCTGCGCTATGGAAGCCCTGAAAAACCGCTAAAAGTAGTCTATTCTGTCATTAATAATTTTTTTAGGTTAATAGTGAAATGAAAACGAAATCGACGAGACGAGGCGACTTTTTAGCGCAGATGAATAGGATAGTTCCCTGGGAAAAAATTCTGTCTAAACTCAGTATCAATTATCCTAAGCCAACAGCCAAAGGGGGAAGACCGGCAAAACCTTTAGAGGTGATGCTGCGGATTTATTTTTTACAAAATGGGTTTAATTACGCTGATTTATCGATGGAAGAAGCGTTATATGACATCCCCTTACTACGTCAATTTACCGGTGTCTCCGTCGATGCGATTCCCTCCGATCCCACCATTCTGCATTTTCGACACTGGCTGGAAAAACATCATTTAAGCGAATCATTGTTTGAAGAGGTCAATGCGCATTTAGCTTCGTGTGGGCTGTTTATCAAACGGGGTAGTATTGTTGATGCTACGATCATTCATGCTGTCAACGCTACTTTAGATTGACCACTTTTTGCTACTTTAAAATGTCCAGTTTTTGCTAATTTTCCTGTTGGGTTTCTATTCCAGGCGCCTGGATAATATCAGTCGTTTTTATAGGCAACATGCCTGCTTTGCGTTTATTTTTGAGTCGATAGCTTTCTCCTTTAATATTCAATGTGGTTGAATGATGTAAAAGCCTGTCTAAAATCGCAGTTGCTAAAATGTGATCACCGAATACGTCCCCCCAATCAGTAAAACTTTTATTTGATGTGAGAATGATGCTCGCCTTTTCATAACGACGGCTCAATAACCTGAAAAATAGGCTAGCTTCTTCGCGATTCATCGGTAAATACCCGATTTCATCCAGTATTAATACCCTGGCATAGCACAGTTGCTGAAGTTGGCGTTCCAGACGGTTTTCTTGCTTTGCCTTCATTAAGGTACAGCAGAGTCTATCCAGAGGCATAAACAATACCCGATGCCCAGCTGTAGCTGCCTTGACAGCCAGCGCTATCGCCAAATGCGTTTTCCCTACCCCAGGTGGGCCTAACAAAATGACGTTTTCATGATGTTCGACAAACCTCAGCCCCGCCAGCTCGCGGATAATTTTCCTGTCTATACTTGGTTGGAAAGTAAAGTCAAATTGCTCCAAGGTTTTTATCCACGGCAAACGTGCTTGTTTTAACCGCGATTCCAAGCCTTTTTGGTGACGCCCGTTCCATTCCTGGGCTAATGCCTGCTGGAGAAATTCACGGTAGTTCAGTGCTTTCTTGGTGGCTTCTTCACATAAACTCTCCAACGCATCGCCCAGGTAATCCATTTTTAACCGTATCAACAAGTTTTCCATTTCCATCAGAGTAGCTCCTCATACACACTGAGCGAACGAGACGCTACTCGATTGACCTGTTGCCAAAGGGCTTGATGATGTTCTGGCACCTTTTGCCAGCCCTGCGTTACCTCCTGCAAGAGATGCGTCGCGAGCAGTTGCTCATCGCCGTAAATACGTAGCGTATTATCTAAACCGATACGAATATTAACCGCACGACCACACCAGAATGAAGGCACGCTATAGCGATTACCTCTGACATCGATATAGCTGTCCCATGCCACTTGTCGTAGGTCGAAGTAGCTGGTATCGAAATCAGTCGCAGGGAGTGGCATCAAGGCTATTTTTTCCTCAGCAAAACGATTTTCCGGTGTCTGCTTGAATTGACGAAGATGACGCTGGTCTGCCACTTTCGCCAGCCACATCGCTAGCAGTTGATTAACATGAGCGAAACTCTCAAACTGACGGTAGCGAGTGAAAAAATTGTGTTTAACATAGCCCACCATCCGTTCGGTTTTGCCTTTCGTTTGCGGTCGATAAGGCTTACAGGCGCGAGGGCTAAACCCATAGTGATTAGCCAGTTGCAGGAAGCCCGCATTGAACTCGATGTGGCCATTTTGTCCATGTTTGATAACAGCGGCTTTTTGGTTATCTACCAAGACATTTTTTACGCTGCCACCGAAGTAATTGAAGCTGCGAACCAGCGATTCATACGTGTGCTCAGCATCTTGCTTAGGGGCAGCAAAGACATGAAAGCGACGCGAAAAACCGAGCGTATTAACGGCAAAATTAACCGTACAGGCAGAGCCTGCCACCTCAACGATGATTTCTCCCCAATCGTGTTGAAGTTGATAACCGGGGAGGGTTTCAAAGCGTACCGTGTTTTTCGAGGCCCTGAGCGGACGTTTGGGATGTATATAACGTCGGAGCATCGCACTCCCACCCCGGTAGCCTTTTTCACGGATTTCCTCAAAAATAACCGCCGCATTCCAAACCTGTTCACTCAACCTTGAATCGATGTAGTCTTTAAAGGGCTCGAGTTTAGCAACCTGTTTTTTACCGCGTTTTGCTGTTGGCGGCGCAGGATAGCTAATGTGCCGTCTCACCGTTTTTTCTGAACACCCTATCTGATGGGCAATATCAACAATAAATGCCCCCTGTTGATGGCGTTGTTTTATCATGTAGTGGTCCTCTCTTCTTAGCATGCTTATTTCCCTCATGGCTTTGTCACCACAAAGGAAACTGCATTCTGGCTTGAGTGGACAAATTAAATTAGCAATTTACGGTCTTTTATCATTAGCGCTGACAATCCGCGCAGGCAAGCGATGTATTGGTATTGGCAGGGACACAGCGTGGCGGGGATCGCCCAACGGTTGGGGATCAAGTCTGCCACATTACACAGTTGGAAGCGTCGTGATAAGTGGGATCAGTATGGTGCGTTGGAGAAAATGCAGCTGACCACCGCGGCGCGCTACGTGCTGAGGGCACCAGTCATGGCGATGTCGCCTGGGCGATTATGCACGCGCTGTTTAATGAGCCACTGGCGGGGATCACCGCCAATAACCGCAGTTTTATGGAGATATTTTAATGCGTCCTGTTTCATGTCACCCCTTCAATAGAAAAAAGAGACACCCTATCGCCACCCAGCCCATGAAGCAAACGACGCCGCCGCGGGTAGAAGCCTTTACCTTTGGCGATCCGATCCCGATGCTCGATCAACGCGATATGCTGGATTATCTGGAATGTGCCGTAGTTGACCAGTGGTATGAGCCGCCGGTGTCATTTCAGGGGCTGGCGAAATCTTTTCGCGCCGCGGTGCATCACAGCTCACCGATTTACATGAAACGCAATCTGTTAGTCAGCCTGTTTCAACCGCATCGCTATTTATCCAAACAGGATTTTAGCCGCTATGCGCTGGATTTTCTGGTGTTTGCTAATGCCTTTTTAGAGGTGCGCACCAACCGCTTGGGCGGGGTGCTCAAATTGGTGCCCAGTCCCGCTAAATATACCCGTTGTGGCGTGGAGCCCGGTACCCATTGGTATGTGCAATCCTGGGCAGATCCGCATTGTTTTGCCGCAGATAGCGTGTTTCATCTGCTCGACCCTGATATTAATCAGGAAATCTACGGTGTGCCCGATTATTTGGCGGCACTCAATTCCAGCTGGCTGAATGAGGCGGCGACGCTGTTTCGGCGCAAATATTATCTTAATGGCAGTCATGCCGGCTTTATTTTGTACATGAACGATGCGGCGCATCAACAAGAAGACATTGATCGCTTGCGGCAAGCGATGAAAGACGCCAAAGGACCCGGGAATTTTCGTAATTTGTTTATGTATGCGCCGGGTGGGAAAAAAGACGGGTTACAGTTGATTCCCTTGGCAGAAGTGGCGGCCAAAGATGAATTTATTAACATTAAAAATGTGACCCGTGATGATCAACTCGCGGCACAGCGGGTACCGCCTCAACTGATGGGCATTTTACCGCACAATACCGGCGGCTTTGGTGATATCGAAAAAGCAGCACGGGTGTTTGCCATCAATGAATTAGCCCCACTGCAAGAGCGGCTGAGTGAAATCAATGCCTGGCTGGGTGAAGAGGTGATCCGCTTTAAGCCGTATGAATTAGTGGAAAACGCTTCAATGTAAAGGGTGCATGACTAGATTGCATGGATCTGCAAGCGTTTTTGCGGCAACCATTGCCGTTAAAACCGCGGCTATCAACGGTTTTCACCCCGATAAAAGGGTGCAACAGTAATCACACATTAGCCAAAGCGCGGGGGCGTGGCGGGGAGCGCACGCTTGAGGTACGGAAGGGCGTTTTTTTATCCCAAGCATTGGGATCATAAAAAGCCGAATGAAATATCGGGTACAGATAGAGACAGCGATCTCATGAGCAAGTTAGAAAAAATCGCTGAACGCTTCCGAGAAAAATTTTGAGTCGTGAAATGGATAAAAAATTAACAGGCTAAACCTTATTTTTGTACCTGCTGGGTTTGGATATCATGACATGAGTCAAAAAATGAATAGCTACAACGCAGGTAAATTATGAGAAAAATGCTCGACACTCGGTGCAATGTACTTAAAAAAAGCGGCCTTGGCTGGATGAGGTGGCACGCTTAAAAGCACAGGCGGTTGGCGCTGCGTTCACGAAATCGGAGCCTGTAAAAAAAGCTAATTAGTTTGATATTCTTTTAGCGTGGAGATTGTATTTCATCATTAAACAGAATGATGAAAGCCTGACCTTTTTTAAGGTCAGTGACGGTTGAAAAACGGCCAAAAGTTACCGTGGTATATTTCCCGAGAAGAATATTAATAGCAATCAGTAAGTATAAAAATACTAGCTTGAATCGTTGAATTAAGGATGAGGCACTACAGAAGATGAGCCGCATAAAAATGATTACCCTTTACGCTAAACCTAATTGTAACAATGATCTCGTATCTGAGCTGGAAAAACAAGGGCAGAACTTACAGCAGTACTTTCATATAATGGAGATAACTTCTGTAAAATGGGGGTATGAAAGCAACTAGACTGAATTACTGCCAGTACTTGCTACCCTGACGAATTTTGCGGGTCATACTGAAGGGATGAGCCATGATGCGATTAATCGTTATTTGCGAGGTGACCGAGTGACGGGGACGTATGGAACAATGTGCGGGGAGAGCTCGTTTTCTCGCCCCACGGGTATATTGTTTTTGACGATAACCGTGGTTGATAAAAATTTTTCTCGCCATATAGCTGAATCCTTAACGAGTCAAGGTCATCAATTGGGGCGTCCCTTGGCTCCGATGGTGCAGCGTATCAAAACGTGGTTAAGTGCAGGAAAAGAGGTACATATTTTTACCGCCCGCGCCGAAACACCCAGTGGAGTCAGGGCGGTACAATATTGGCTACAGGATAACGGTTTACCTCGCCTTGTCGTAACCAACGTAAAAGACAGTCAGATGACAGCGCTCTGGGATGATAAAGCCATTCGGGTGGTGAAAAATACCGGCAAGCCTTGTTATGTCTGTGCGGGTGTTAATTGCTTTTCGGCACAGGAAGGAAAGATATTGACCGATTGTTAAATAGATAGGACGGATAAGGTTTCCGATAAGTGTAGAAATGAATAATTAAGAGCCGTATAAATTTTATTTAACGCTGATCAGCAGCGTGATAAATGTCATCCCCTGTTCTTTTTCCTATAGCGATTACAAGTAAAACGACTTCGTTATCATTTACTTCGTAGACTAATCTGTAACCAGACGCTCTTAATTTAATTTTATAGCGATTAGTCTTCCCACTTAACCTTGCTGATGGAACATGCGGATTGTCCAACCTTTCAGACAGCTTATTTTTTAACTGTTGTTTCAGTGTATGGCCTAATTTATCCCATTCTTTTAAAGCGCGTTTTTCAAATTTTAACTTATAAATCATCTAGATTTACGCTCACAAATTCGGGTTTTGCCATTCGTTCATCAGCGATAAGGTTAAGCTCAGCATCTTCGGCAAGTTCCCGATAGTAAGCATAAAGTTTAGGCGGTACACAATAAAAAGCGGGTTGATTACGATTAAGTATAGCAACAGCCTCACCCTCACCGTCTGCAAGCGTACCCATAGGGTTACGTTTGAGATCGGTAATACTGGCCGCCATTTCTGCTAGGATTTGATGAGCCATATTTTTCCCCATATATAGTAAAAACTTATAATAGCATCTTTAAAGATACGATATAAAGACTTTTTTATACTTGTGTAATTTGGGCTTTTTAATCTGGTTCTGTTGAGCAATGTTAGCTATTGCGCACGAGTCCTTCTCCCAAAAATACTTCAAACCCGCATCGGCACCGCTACTTTTTTCACCTTCTGCCGTATGATCACTTTTCGTTCAAGGGGACAGTTATTGCCACGAGTCCGAGTCCAAGGGACGGAAAATCCGTCCGGCAGGTCAACAGCAACGACCACCTCATTAGGCTGCTTATCATTTTTCACCTTACGTACCCGTTGCCAGCGCTCGTCATGGGTACCAATCCGCGACTCAATGCCCAGCCGGGGCGACCACACACCGTAAATCTTCATGCCCTTCTCCCCGTAAGCATTCAGGGTATCCGACGCCACATAAGCAGTGCGCACAGTATGGTCTTTACGCGGCACCAACACCCCGCCTTGCTTGAGTATATAGGTGGCCATACACCCGGCATCGGCGGCAGCCAGCACCTCATCCATCGCCTTATCTGCCAGCTGTTGCCCCCTTTTCTTCGTTTTTGATTTGCGCTGCAACTGCCCGGCCAGTAAACGTAATTCACGGTAAGTTTGGCGTGACGGAATACCAAAAAACTGAAATTGCCGTACCCGGTGCAAACTCGCCCACGCCACGACATGTTCAACCGCTTCATGAAGCGGCTTACCGGTCTCATGACTCAATAAGGGTTCCCCCGTAGCCGGATCGGCGGCGCTTTTCAGCACACTGCCATCCAGATTCTTACTCACATATTTGGTCAAATAACCGGTCGGCGTGCCCTTGCTTTTCAGTACCGGCTTGACATCAAAACGCGGTTTGATATTTTTGCCGAGCTCCTCGCGATCACGTCGGATAGCAAATTCACGTAACACCGCGGTAATAGCAACCCGATCTTTTCTCGCCATAAAACACAGCAAATGCCAATGCACGGTGCCATCATGATGCGGTTCAGCAACCCGCACGCCATACCAACGCAGCCCCAGCTTGTTCATTTTTTTACGCACGCCCGCAAACAGATCGACCAAATAATCACTGCTCTCACGCACCGTCTGGAGCGCCCATTTAGGATTGGGTTTGCCGCAAGACAAGGTGGCGTGATAACGCGACGGACAGGTAACGGTATAAAACATCGCATAATCCCCGCGCTGTTCGGCCAAATTTTCCAGCCCTTTGGCGGTCGTCATCATTTCCAGTCGACGCAAGTGGGGATTGCTGGTACTGCGCTTTACCACCTGCTCCATGTCCAGTGTCACCCCGGCTTCATTCACCAATTCATGCGAGCGGATAAAGTCCAAGGCACAGCGATCTTGCTCACGCTTACGGGTCAACGCATCCTGGCTGACATAAGCCGACGCCTGTTTATGCACCAAACAACTCGCCCGGTGTTGCTCCTCACGCCATTCACAACGCAAACGCCACAATTGGCGCGTCCACCACTCAGCACAACAGAGCCGGGCTAAGGCGCCGGGGATCAAATGATAAGGCACCTTGCCCCGATGCTGTATCGTCTGATTTAAACTGTGCCAATAGGGCGGGGTAATCGCAAAGCATTTGGCTTTATTGGCCACCTGCTGATAAATCCGCAATATCTCATTCGGATCAGTATTATCTGCTGGTAACCTGTCAGCAAAAGAACAAAAAACAGTCTCGATATGCCCAGCGACCAAGGTGGCGAGCCGTTTCACCTCCTTGCGCGACAACGCTGGCAGCCATAACAACCCCTCCAGTCGCGCCCAACCGGCGACCTGCTGATAATCTGGCGTCTGCTGCTTATCACGCAGCGCTGCCAGTCGCTGCAAAGCGGGTTTGACCCCCTTTAATAAAAAAGCCTCGGCACGCTTATCGCCCGCTTCCCGGCGCAGATAATCAAGACGCTTTTGTAACGGCTGGCGAATAAATTTTGGCTGTTGTTTTAAAACTTCTTCCACCGCCCACGCCGGCTCGCTGACCCGCCTGCGCTGGTTCTGTCTCGCTTGCCACCGCGCCTTTTCTTGAACCAAATGCCGCTCTTCGGCCTTTTCTATCACGTCTTGCAGCGTCTGTTGTCTGATCTGTTGCTCTTCGGTTAACGCCGGCTTCTGCCGCCGTCGCCGCTGTGCGTCCTCAGCTATCAGCCGCTGTAACGGCGTGAGAGGCTCTGGCGGGAGTTCCTCCATCCGATAGTGATTGACACTTTTTCTCGGCGCGTTCCATCGCCAACAAAAAGGCGCATGACCGAGATAAGCGGTGGGCTGCAAAAGTTCGACTGCCGGGGGGGTCATTATTTTCTTTTTTCCTTGCCGATAATAAAAAGTGAGGGGCAGTCAATAGCGTGTCATCCGTCATCGCCTTATTTTTAGCGAAAACGGATCCCACACCCTAAAAGCGTTTATTTATTTCAGTGATAAATTAATCCTGTTAATTAAGCAGTTGGCAACACTCGATATAGATCAAACGATCAGGCCGTAATAAAGAATATTTTATTCCTTGTTTTATTTCGTCTGTATCGGCATCGGATAGCAGAGAAGTTTTAAAAGCCTCATGGCATAATCGACCCATGCGTTGTATTTCATGTCGCCGGTGTTTAATAAGGTTATTTTTTAATGTCGATAAATGGTGAAATAATAAGCCTTCAATTAAAGTGGCGAATGACGAATAATACGCTAAGAGTTTAAGATAATGGTTGCCGGCTTTTTTTGAGGTATCAGAGAAACGCTTATTTTCATATAAAATAAACCGGGCGTGATACTGACTAATCACATAACGCTGGTCGATCTCAATATAAAGAGGCATGGTAATTTCCGTATTGGAGTGTTAATAACACCGACACAATAATCAGTTTATTTATTTTAAAAATGAATTAATGTTATTATTCCGTTTTATTTGGCACCGGGTCACAATCAATATAAGTCATCCTATTAGGAAATAAACTCACCGCGGCGCGTAATCGGTTCATGGCGTCAATTAAATTAATTTGTTCTTCGGGATAGAGTTGTTTAAATGCCAGCGCATGCTTTTTTCTTTCAATCCCGGCCAAATAATACAGCGCCCCTTTCATTTGTGGATCGGTCTCCTCCATCTCCTTAATCAGTGCTGGGATCTGCCCTTGATATTTTTTATCCGGTAACACTTGCCATAATAAAGTGGTATTTCTCAGACCACATTGCCGCTGGGCTAAATTTAGCGGCACAACACGAGCGGGTTCAGTATTCGCCATCAACGCCACCTTATTTAAGCAAAAATGCCCATCACCCTTGAAAACCACCGGCGGCGCGGGTGACGTATGACGGGAGCGCTTATCCCGTGAATAAATTGCACTGCCTGCGGATTAGGTTGCACGCGACGCCCCTCCGGCGTCTCCAACCAGCCACGGCGGTGACGGTGATGGGTGATTTCAGGAAGGGCGGGTAAGGGGGTCACGGTAGTACAGGATTTAGTTAACATCGGGTATTCTCCATTTAAGTGAAAAGAAGTGCCGGACTATTTCACCCCGTCCGGCGCGGGGTTATGTGGTAATATCGTTATACCTGCTTCTCCACTCAAAGATGACGCAGGCATAACCTCCCACCACCACAAGGATCCACAAAAAACAGAACAGGAAACCGAATAAACAATGAACACACAGCCCCCTCGCGATCTACTTTTTGAACTGTATTACAGTTATTATCTCGAAAAAATGACCGAAACACTGAACAGGAGGATCGACAAACTGGGGTGTTTCTTTCAAATGTTTCTGGGTTTGGTTGTTGTTGTTAACAGTGCTTACGGGTGGCTGTGCGGTATCCTTATCGCTAGCATGTCCGGTTTTCAATTCTCTTTTAAACCAGGTGAGGTAGCGGGTCATGCAAAAAATCAGGCGCTCAAATACCGACAACTGATTGATGAAATAGAAAAAATAAGCCCTGATATTATTGCAAAGAAGCGATTGGAAATTGAAAAGGAAGACAGCCCTACTCTCAGTTCGCTTTTCAATCCAGCAAGGAAGAGAGCAGCGATTACACTCAACTACCCGCAAGAAAAGCCATTGACGCTGAATGAAAAATGCTTTGCTTGGATGGCAGGGGGTATTCCCTCCTGATACCTTCATTAGTCTGTTCATCGCTTTAATTGCCTCAATAACCGCATGGAAACCCTTTCCCGTTCGCAAAAAATAATCGCCTGACTGGCGGGTGATCTGTCGACAAAACCGCCTCACTTTTTCACGCAATAACCTTCAATTCTATAAAGCCCTTTCGCCAATTTAATTGCTCTTCGCTTTCTCTATGAAGAGCCTAAATTCTCTGAGTTGAAATTGAAAAGCAACCAGTCTGATCTTGAAAAAGAAATTGCCGCATTTTCTAAAAAACAGGTAAATAGAGAAAAATATGAATTTAAGGATATTATTCCTGGTTCTGTCGTGATGATACTGAAGCCACTTCATTGCGATGAAGCACTTCCCAAACATATATGCCCCCATTGCACCACAGACTTTGTAATATCTCCGTTGCAGCTTAGAAGACAGGGAAGCGGAGAATGGCTTAATTGTCATAAATATCATCTCGAAATAGTGTAAAAAGCCCAGGGTATAACAGTGTCTATTTTTTGAATTTTAAAATGCATCGGTTGTTCCTGTAATAAATAAAGCCCTTTCGCCAATTTCATTTAGAAGACGGCTTTTATGCGACGTTTTAAAGCGCCTGACGCTTTTTACGTTTTATTTCTTCTTCATGCAGGAGCAATTGTTGCCAACCGGTTAATTTGGTGTGTTTCTTTCGGTACGCCTGGATGGCGATAATCACCGTGAAAAACATCGTGATGGATATCAAGAGTGCTATGAAATAACTCATCTTCTCTCCTTGCTATTTTTTTCATCTGATGTAACTGATCGATGTAATCGGTAGCTTGTGCTAACGCATCCACCTTGCCAAACGACTGATTATCTAACCACAGGTGATAACGGCTCATCGGCTGCGTCGCCGTTTTCGGCAAGTAGGTAATGGTAAACCCACGGTATGCTTTGGAATGACGACTTATGGAAGTAGGGGGGTGCAGCATGCGGGTTCTCCTAATCCTAACCACATTAACCATCCGTCACGGATTTCTTTAGGGCGTTTTTCAAATGCTAGTTTCATTCCACTGTTCCAAGCAGGGAGATAAACCCAATACTCAGCACGTGCTGTTGAGGTTTTCGGATTACGCATCTCCACTGTCGGTAGTTTTCCCTTATCAATCATCCCCTTTACCGCTTCGGGGGTTTTGCCAATATGACGAGCAAATTCAGGGTAAGGCAGGGCATCTGAAACACTACTAACTATCTGCTGACTCATCTGCTAATCTCCTGTTTGGATCTACCCAATTACCTGTGATTATTTGTAATTAACTATTTACATTTAACTTCTTAATGTTTAGATGTAAGCAAATACTATGGAGATGTAAACGAAATGTCAAGTGTACTTGGAGAAAAATTAATTATCATCCGTGAATCAGAAAGAATAAATCGGCGTCAACTTTCTGATTTAGTGGGCATTCCATATGGAACATTAACCTATTATGAAACTGGTCGGTCTACTCCCCCAACGGACGTAGCCATGAAAATATTTAGTCACCCTCAGTTCCTAAAATACACACTCTGGTTTATGACGGGAAAAACCGCGCCGGAATTCGGGCAAATAGCCCCGGCTCTTGCACCCTATAAGCAGGAAGAAGAGAGATTTAGTAGCCCAAACAAAAAATAGATTAATTGGGCTAACACTCCGGAACTTGCGCGCTTACGCAAAAACCTAAAATATCAGTTATTGCCAGCTTGATCTGGATATACGAGAAAATCCAATGTAGGAGTTTTAATGAAATGCTTCTGTGGTCTGTACAAAAAGCTGGAAATAAGTCAGTATTAGGTCTACATTTGGCTCTAATATTGAACTGCTACCCAGTAGAGGTGTTTATGTTGCAGAAAGTTATGTGTGGCTACGCCATACCTATTAGCAAATTCAAATCCAATCCCAGACGTGCTTTAGTTGAAGCCGACGGAGAGACTATAGCGGTTTCGTCTCATAACGAGATCTTGTTCTATGCGGTACCCGCAGAGATCTATGAAGAAATGCTTCGCTTCGTTGAATTTAAACAGCGTGGTACCTCTGAACTCAAAGCAGCGCCCGCTAAGTTTAATTTGACAGCCGAAATAGTTGAAGAAATGACAAAAAAACTCAGAAATATTTCTGATGATGAGGCCGGAGAATTTATTGAATGCGCAAGCAACATATAAAAGTCAGTGGTAATAAAACGGTTTACGCATCCTGGATCCACAATGTCCACCTCAGCGGTAGAATAAACGAAATTTCATCCAATAGATGATCAGCTTAATAAACTTGCCCCGCAACGAAAAAAGCTCTAGATAAGAATATAATATAGGGTTTTCAATGAGAAAGGTTAGGCTATTCCAGAGTAAGCTTATCGTCGATACGATAAGCAAAGCCACCGCAGACGATTTATTGAGCGACTTCAGACTTTACAAAGAAAAGGGCATTTTACCTGTGACCTTTGGGCGGGATGTACCTTACAATTTTACTCACAACCGTGCTAGCCTTGAATTGCAACATATCCATCTCAAGCAAAATGGAAAGTCCTTTCCGCCAAGATTATCACAGTTTTCTCGAACAGCTAGCCACGTGCTGGTTTACTGTCCCGGTTTTTTTGATCGTAATACCTACTTGCTTATCACTGTCATCAAGCATTGGGATCATAAAAAGCCGAATGAAATATCGGGTACAGATAGAGACAGCGATCTCATGAGCAAGTTAGAAAAAATCGCTGAACGCTTCCGAGAAAAATTTTGAGTCGTGAAATGGATAAAAAATTAACAGGCTAAACCTTATTTTTGTACCTGCTGGGTTTGGATATCATGACATGAGTCAAAAAATGAATAGCTACAACGCAGGTAAATTATGAGAAAAATGCTCGACACTCGGTGCAATGTACTTAAAAAAAGCGGCCTTGGCTGGATGAGGTGGCACGCTTAAAAGCACAGGCGGTTGGCGCTGCGTTCACGAAATCGGAGCCTGTAAAAAAAGCTAATTAGTTTGATATTCTTTTAGCATGGAGGTTGTATTTCATCATTAAACAAAATGATGAAAGCCTGACCTTTTTTAAGGTCAGTGACGGTTGAAAAACGGCCAAAAGTTACCGTGGTATATTTCCCGAGAAGAATATTAATAGCAATCAGTAAGTATAAAAATACTAGCTTGAATCGTTGAATTAAGGATGAGGCACTACAGAAGATGAGCCGCATAAAAATGATTACCCTTTACGCTAAACCTAATTGTAACAATGATCTCGTATCTGAGCTGGAAAAACAAGGGATTAAAATAGATACAATAATGCGTTTTTCTGAAGGGCAGGACGATAAAAAGAGCATCACATTCAAAATTAATGAGTTAAATTTGAATGTGATGCAATAGCTGGTTTTTTAGGCAATAATGAGAAAACTGAGATTAATATGTATTTAAATGACCAGCAAAAAATTACAGTTTCTTCGACATATAAGGTCAATGACTTACTTAAAGTACTAGATAAGACTGAAGCTATCGTGACTCGTGCATTAGGTAAACAAAAATAATGGCAGTTGGTAAATGACCTTCCGGTAAATGGATCGACGAGCGCTACTCCAATGAGGGTATCCTGTACGAAAGCAGTTTTCAACACGTGGTGAAGCCCTATCTTTTGAGATAAAGTTACAACTGAATGAGTCAGCGAATGGAACAGCCAAGCAGTTTGTGTTTCAACAGCGACCTACTCAGTCTGACCTCAATAGAAAACGGTATCAATAACCCGCTGCCATTCGGCTCAGTCTGAGCAGGTAAAAGAACCTCAATAATTTTTACTTTTTGAGAACGTGATCACAAAAACCTTGCTGTTTTAATTCACTCAGTACCCAACAGAGATCATCGGCGATATAACTTACGATAGGGGGAAGAACAAATTGCTGCATTCCATTGATGTCTTTTTGTATCAGATCCAAATGCAAAAAGTGCAATAGATTTTTAGCCCGATTTAATTTGTGATAACTTTCAATGCTGATTTGTGACTGTTTCATGACGCGATCTCCCTGGATAAACGCTCTGCATCACGCCCCCTTAGCCAGCTTTCCACCTCATCGGCATACCACCCTATACGACGAATGCCAATGCGGATCGGATTAGGGAAATCATGTTTTTTCCACATTTCATCTAAAGCGCTGTCGGAGGCAATGCGCAGAATGGACTTCACTTCCTTTTTCAGTAAGATTTTACGATTTAACATTGACATTGCTCTTTTTTCCTTGAGTAAACGGGATAGCCCGCGGAGGAAAAGATGATTGATCTTTTTTTAGCAGATAGAAAGAAATGGGGGGCTAATTTAGCCCCCTCGTCTCTTAATTAGCGGTCAGACATTTTTTATAGGTTGTCTTTGACGGCTTCGTACCAGTTTTTAAGCGTGTCTTTATTGAATTTGTGATTACAGCCCGCTTCAAGCGCATAAGCTGACAAGATATTGGCCGCTTGCGTATAATTGGCTGAAATCTTTCCATGTGTTTTTTCGTACAGCGTAATAATGGCTATTTTGCAAGCGAGAGAGAGTCGACCGTTGTTGCTATTTTTGGTTTGGTGACGACTTGAGATTAGGGCGTTAGGAACCGGCTTGCCGGTCGTTTTGAGTCGATGGATTAACGCCTGTCGCTGTAAATAGAAGAGAGTAAAGTTGTATTCGGTATTACAAACAGCAGCCTTTCGCAATGCTTGTATAACCGAGGCGGTCTCGAGGGGGGGCAGTGCTTGATAGTCATCAAAAGGTAGGGGATTGAGAGGTTTACGATAGATTTTTATCGGGGAGAGAGACCCGTGCTGCCGTTAAGGAGGCGGCACAGGTAGGAATGCGCTTCACAATGGTTTAAATAATCTTCAGTGATAAAAGTGTTTAACACAGCATGCAAATCCATATAAGCAAACTCGGCGTATTCGTCAAGAAATGAATCGTTCATTAATTAATGCCTCTCATGATTGACTGATATCCTTCATTTTTTGACACTTTAATGCCCCAAAAAAAAGTATATCAGTCCGTATTGATGAATATTTAACAGGAGTATTATGTACTCAAGATAATAATTACCCTATCAATAAAAGAAGTAGAATATTAATAATAAATTATTTTTACTGATGCAGATCTTATTTAAACTCAATAGTGCTTAATTTGTCAGACTCCCCTTTAATTCTTCTGACACTCTCGGCCGCCGTACATGTCCCGGTTGCTGCCCGCTCGACAAATTCACCCCACCAATCCATCAAGACTTTGCGTTGCTCCAACCAAGAGCTACGATTATAGGCGTTACGGACGGAGTCCCTACCGGTATGTGCCAACACGGCTTCGATAACGTCAGGGTTAAATTCCTTTTCATTCAGTGCGGTACTGGCAATCGATCGCATCCCGTGTGCCACTAATCGTCCACGATACCCCATGCGCTTAATGGCGGCGTTAGCGGTTTGACTGTTCATTGGCTGAAATGCATTTTTGCTGCTTGGAAATAAATAGCTTTTATGAGCGCTGATCGGTTTCAGGGCGTCAAGTACAGCTAGCGCTTGAGATGACAGGTGAATAACATGATCGCGTCTCATTTTCATCCGTTCGGCCGGTATCCGCCATTCCCGCAAGTCGTAATTGATTTCTGACCACCTCGCGCCAGCAGCTTCAGCGGGGCGAGTGATTGTCAGCAATTGCCACTCGATAAGTAATCGGGTCTGTAATTCTATACTGGCAACCGACAGGGCTTGCATCAATTCCGGTAATTCCATTGGTGTCAATGTGGGCATGTTTTTCTTTTTTGGTTTTTCAAAAGCTTTACCGATACCGCCCGCAGGGTTAGCATCAATTAATCCACAGTTAACGGCAAAAATCATGATTTCATTTAACCGTTGCGTTAATCTTTTTACCGTTTCCAGCGCGCCTTTGGCCTTGACGGGCTCCAAAGCAGTAATAAGCGTGCGTGCTTTAATCTCCTGTATCCCTACCTGTCCAACCACAGGAAAAATATCACGTTCAAGCGATCGCCATACATCACGTGCGTGGTTTGCCGTGATACTGGATTGCTTAATTTTAAACCAATCAGCAGCAACCTTTTCCAAGGTATTAATCCTAGCCTCTTGCTCATGTCAACGCTACTTTAGATTGACCACTTTTTGCTACTTTAAAATGTCCAGTTTTTGCTAATTTTCCTGTTGGGTTTCTATTCCAGGCGCCTGGATAATATCAGTCGTTTTTATAGGCAACATGCCTGCTTTGCGTTTATTTTTGAGTCGATAGCTTTCTCCTTTAATATTCAATGTGGTTGAATGATGTAAAAGCCTGTCTAAAATCGCAGTTGCTAAAATGTGATCACCGAATACGTCCCCCCAATCAGTAAAACTTTTATTTGATGTGAGAATGATGCTCGCCTTTTCATAACGACGGCTCAATAACCTGAAAAATAGGCTAGCTTCTTCGCGATTCATCGGTAAATACCCGATTTCATCCAGTATTAATACCCTGGCATAGCACAGTTGCTGAAGTTGGCGTTCCAGACGGTTTTCTTGCTTTGCCTTCATTAAGGTACAGCAGAGTCTATCCAGAGGCATAAACAATACCCGATGCCCAGCTGTAGCTGCCTTGACAGCCAGCGCTATCGCCAAATGCGTTTTCCCTACCCCAGGTGGGCCTAACAAAATGACGTTTTCATGATGTTCGACAAACCTCAGCCCCGCCAGCTCGCGGATAATTTTCCTGTCTATACTTGGTTGGAAAGTAAAGTCAAATTGCTCCAAGGTTTTTATCCACGGCAAACGTGCTTGTTTTAACCGCGATTCCAAGCCTTTTTGGTGACGCCCGTTCCATTCCTGGGCTAATGCCTGCTGGAGAAATTCACGGTAGTTCAGTGCTTTCTTGGTGGCTTCTTCACATAAACTCTCCAACGCATCGCCCAGGTAATCCATTTTTAACCGTATCAACAAGTTTTCCATTTCCATCAGAGTAGCTCCTCATACACACTGAGCGAACGAGACGCTACTCGATTGACCTGTTGCCAAAGGGCTTGATGATGTTCTGGCACCTTTTGCCAGCCCTGCGTTACCTCCTGCAAGAGATGCGTCGCGAGCAGTTGCTCATCGCCGTAAATACGTAGCGTATTATCTAAACCGATACGAATATTAACCGCACGACCACACCAGAATGAAGGCACGCTATAGCGATTACCTCTGACATCGATATAGCTGTCCCATGCCACTTGTCGTAGGTCGAAGTAGCTGGTATCGAAATCAGTCGCAGGGAGTGGCATCAAGGCTATTTTTTCCTCAGCAAAACGATTTTCCGGTGTCTGCTTGAATTGACGAAGATGACGCTGGTCTGCCACTTTCGCCAGCCACATCGCTAGCAGTTGATTAACATGAGCGAAACTCTCAAACTGACGGTAGCGAGTGAAAAAATTGTGTTTAACATAGCCCACCATCCGTTCGGTTTTGCCTTTCGTTTGCGGTCGATAAGGCTTACAGGCGCGAGGGCTAAACCCATAGTGATTAGCCAGTTGCAGGAAGCCCGCATTGAACTCGATGTGGCCATTTTGTCCATGTTTGATAACAGCGGCTTTTTGGTTATCTACCAAGACATTTTTTACGCTGCCACCGAAGTAATTGAAGCTGCGAACCAGCGATTCATACGTGTGCTCAGCATCTTGCTTAGGGGCAGCAAAGACATGAAAGCGACGCGAAAAACCGAGCGTATTAACGGCAAAATTAACCGTACAGGCAGAGCCTGCCACCTCAACGATGATTTCTCCCCAATCGTGTTGAAGTTGATAACCGGGGAGGGTTTCAAAGCGTACCGTGTTTTTCGAGGCCCTGAGCGGACGTTTGGGATGTATATAACGTCGGAGCATCGCACTCCCACCCCGGTAGCCTTTTTCACGGATTTCCTCAAAAATAACCGCCGCATTCCAAACCTGTTCACTCAACCTTGAATCGATGTAGTCTTTAAAGGGCTCGAGTTTAGCAACCTGTTTTTTACCGCGTTTTGCTGTTGGCGGCGCAGGATAGCTAATGTGCCGTCTCACCGTTTTTTCTGAACACCCTATCTGATGGGCAATATCAACAATAAATGCCCCCTGTTGATGGCGTTGTTTTATCATGTAGTGGTCCTCTCTTCTTAGCATGCTTATTTCCCTCATGGCTTTGTCACCACAAAGGAAACTGCATTCTGGCTTGAGTGGACAAATTAAATTAGCAATTTACGGTCTTTTATCATTAGCGCTGACAGCTCACTGGCTAATATCGTTCGTTGGTACTCTTGTGGATCAATCTTTTTTGCCAACAGCGCTTTTGCCGCCTCTCGTTTCTGCCTGGCCTCAGCCAGTGAGAGTGCGGGATAATGGCCAAAAGTGACCGTTGTTCTTTTTTTACTCAGGGGGTGATAGTAGCGAAAGCGCCATGTTTTAACACCCGATGTTTTGACAAATAATAATAAGCCGCCACCATCATGTAATGATAAATCTTTGCCGATGGTTTTTGCTGCTTTTACTTCGGTATTCGTTAGGGGTTTTGCCTGTATTGCCATGTTCATCACCCTTTAAGGACTATGGGACTACCTATTTTGGGATCTAAAAAACAGAGTCCCTTATGTAGTCCTAAAAAAACAGGGTATAACCATGCCACACCCAAATAAAACAGGCAATAAAAAACCCGCAAACCTAATTGGAGTGCGGGTTTTTCTTGTTTTACCGGTACTTTCTGGTGACTACCGATAGTTTATTTGGTGGAGCTGGGGGGATTTGAACCCCCGTCCGAAATTACTACGCCGTCGGTACTACATGCTTAGTCCAGTCGTTAGTTCATCTGTTAGCTGCGGATGGACAACGCCACTAACAAACATAGCTTGATTAGGTTTAACGCTTCAACCCCAAGCAAGGCATCCACGCGATCTCTTTTAAATTTGACCTCTCTTGATCCCCGTCCTAAGAGCGGAGGCTAGGGAGAAAGGACACCTTCAGTTTTTTAGGCTGATTAAGCTACTCTTCTAAGAGCAGCAGGTGCTAGATATTCGTCGTTTGCGACTATTTTTTTTGCGGTTTTTACGAGGCCACCGCACCTCGGCATGCACCTTGGGGTTCGCTAATCTCGTCGAATCCAGAATCAGCCCCAAAGAATCTTTTTGAGTATAACAGAATTCTATGTCATTAAGCCAGAGAGTATTCTGGCCTAATAAATTTGGACACTAAAGAAGGGAAAAATTTTAGTGAATAGAGAGTGAATAGATTAAGGTATAAAGAAGATGTCTACCCAGAAATGTACGCCAGAATTTAAACATGAAGTGGCTAACTTAGTGATTGAGCAAAATTACACAATTTCCCAAGCGAGTACGGCCATGGTTGTTAGCAAAAGTGTGTTACGACAGTGGGTGAAACAATTACTCAGTGAAAAGAAAGGAAATACCCGTTTGACAAGCAAAGCGATAACAGCAGAGCAGCGACGTATTCAATAACTTGAAGCCAGATTGCGCCAGGTTGAACGAGAAAAAGAAATACTAAAAAAGGCTTCTGCTCTCTTAATGTTGGACTCCTACAATCGGTTAGTCTGATTGATAAATTAAGTGAGCATTATACCCGAATGGAGTTGTGTCATGTCTTCGGCGTCAACCGAAGCAGCTACTACTATCAACGTAAACGTCAGCGAGAAGGTGATGCCGAACGCGAACGCCTGAAAATACGATTAACTGAACTTCATCAGGCTAGCCGAGAGTCTGCAGGAGCCCGTATGTTATCAGTAGTGGGGTGGTCTTTTTCGACATCACCCGACAGTGAACTCACCCGACGGGCTCTCATGTTAGCTTATCAATCAAGAGGAAGACCTAAAGATGTCCTGTTTCACTCAGACCAAGGCTGTCATTACAGTAGCCTATCGTATAGACAACAGCTCTGGAAATATCAGATAAAACAGAGTATGAGCCGCCGGGGTAATTGTTGGGATAATGCCCCAATGGAGCGCTTCTTTGGCAGTTTAAAGTCAGAATGGATACCAAAACAGGGCTATAGTACCGTTCAACAAGCACAAGCTGATGTACTTCCCTACCTCACTCATTATTACAATCAAGTCAGGCTACATAGTGTTAATGATTACCAAACGCCAATGATTAAAGAATACCAGGCGGCATAAAACACCTGAATTTGTGTCCAAAATTATTTGACCAGAGCAAACAGAAGCCTGGTTTGCTGCCCGCTGTGGCAAAGTGACCGCCAGTAAAGTGGCGGATGTGATGACAAAAACCAAAACGGGTTACGCTGCTCTTCGCCAAAATTACAAGATAGTGTTAATTTGCCAGCGCCTAACGGGGAAAAGAGAAGAAACCTTTGTCACGCCCGAGATGAAGCGCGGCACAGCACTGGAGCCCGTGAGGCTTACAGGTTGCGTGAATTTGCTGTCGAGGTCACGGAGGTGGGATTGATTGACCATCCCACTATCAAAGGATTTGCCGCCAGTCCCGACGGATTAGTTAACGACGATGGCCTGGTCGAGATTAAATGCCCTAAAACCTGGACGCACTTAGAAACAGTGAGAACAGGGAAAATCAAAAATCAATATGTATTGCAAATGCACGCGCAAATGCTTTGTACTGGGCGTAAATGGTGTGACTTTGTCAGTTTTGATAATCGACTGCCCCCGGAACTGGCTTACTTCAAAACCCGCGTTCAGTTTGATAAGGCGCTGGGGAAGGAAATGGAAACCGAAGTACGCCTGTTTTTAGCTGAACTGGAAAAAGACATCGCCGCCATTCAACGTTATAGGCAGGTGGCGTAATTGCTGATGAAAAAATTCAGCGTCTATGAATCATAATGCGTGTAAAGTTATTCGGTGATAAATCGACACCGTAAGGTAACCATAATCAGAGAGAAAACACGGAATGTCTAGCATATCAAAGCCCCATGACGCCCTTTTCAAGCGGTCGTTACAGCATAAACAAATTATGGTCGATTGGTTGGTGCATCATCTTCCAAAGGAAACATTAGCATTGATTGATACTGCTACATTAGTGATGACCCCCAACGAATATGTCCCCAAATGGCCTGATACGCTGTACAGCGATATTGTTTACAGTTGCAAGATAGGCGGAAAGCCGGGCTATATCTACCTGGCGGCGGAGCACCAGAGCAGTGATGATGAGATGATGGCGTTTCGCATCCTGTGTTACGTTGTCGAGTTGATGAATAATCACCTGAAGCAAGGGCATAAAAAATTACCGATTGTGTTACCCCTGGTACTGTATCACGGAGAAAAATCGCCTTATCCTTACTCAACCAAGATATGGGATTGCTTTGAGAATCCCGAATTAGCCAAAGCGATAGCACTCAAGCCCTTTCAACTGATTGATTTAACGGTCATGTCAGATGAAGAGATAAATCAACACGGTTTAGCGTCAGTGATGGAAATCTTATTCAAACACTATCGCCAAAGGCAGTCACCTTTTAGCTGGTTAGGAGCCTTGTTATCGAAAGGCAAAATGACTACAATTTACACACAAGTGAGCCCAGATTATTTTAAAGATGTCCTGCGGTACTTTATTGAAATATGTGGTAAAGCCAATGAAACCGGCACAGATGAGCTCGATAAAGCATTGGCACTGTGGGTTCAATCCGTTCCAGAGCAGGCACAGGAGGACATTATGACATTTGCACAACAACTTGAAAAACGCGGTGAAGAGCGCGGTAAACAACAGGGTATGCAACAGGGTATGCAACAGGGTATGCAACAGGGTATGCAACAGGGCATGCAACAGGGTCGTCAGGAAAGAAATGTAGAAATTGCCAAACAGCTTCTTGCCAGTAATGTTGATCGCTCCGTGATTAAAATGTCTACCGGACTTTCGGATGAAGAACTTGACATGCTGTTACATTAAGTTTCTTTTCGCTCCCGCTACCTATTTCCTCAGCTAACCGATACCGCCTACGCCAGTACGCGGTTTTTTTACGCCTGTTGATTCAATTAAACCAACACTTAATCCTTTCCCGATAGGCAATAATCAAGGAGAACTCACTATGCCTAAAGAAAATCTTCCCATCGTGGCCGGCATCACTGTCACCACCGATGCAATCGACCGTTTTAACCTTAATGCCATTCACAAAGCGAGTGGCGAAGGTGAACATAAACGGCCATCCAAATGGCTCGCCACCGCTCAATCTCAAGAACTGATAACAGAACTGGAGGCAAGTTTGTTGAAAAATAGTCAAAGCCCGAATTCGGGCTTTGCTCATAACGTCATCGAAGTAAAACATGGCGGGAAAAATTCAGGTACCTATGCCCATGAAATCCTCGCAGTTGAATACGCTGGTTGGATTCGACCTGATTTCCGTATTATGGCATAGGTGGTATAAATTGATGTATAATACTGAGATGACCTATCCATTAAAATTTCGCCAACATGTCTTGGCTATTAAAACGCAAGAAAAGCTCACTTATGCCCAAACAGCGACACGTTTTTGTGTGGGGACAGCGAGCCTGATGCGCTGGGCTAAACGCATAGAACCTTGCCTGACTCGAGATAAACCCGCTACCAAAATAAACCAAGCGGCGTTAATCCTTGACGTAGAAACCTATCCTGACGCGTCTCAATACGAACGCGCTCAACGTATGGGGGTTAGTGCTCGAGGTATCTGCGATGCGTTAAAACGTGCCGGGTTTAGCTATAAAAAAAACATTTTATCATCCCAAAATCGACGTCCAAGCGCGAAAAGATTTCCAAAACAAGCTCCAGGCCTATGAAGCCTGTGATACCCCGATAATTTACGTGGATGAAAGCGGTTTTGCCCATGATATGCCACGTCTTTATGGTGATTCAATGAAAGGTAAGCGCTGTTACGGCCAACACGATTGGCATGCCAAAGCACGTACTAACGTTATTGGTGCCCAGCTTAACGGAAAATTAACCACCGTTTGTACCTTCGATTGCCATATCAACAGCGATATTTTTCATGCCTGGGTCATGTGTCAACGCTACTTTAGATTGACCACTTTTTGCTACTTTAAAATGTCCAGTTTTTGCTAATTTTCCTGTTGGGTTTCTATTCCAGGCGCCTGGATAATATCAGTCGTTTTTATAGGCAACATGCCTGCTTTGCGTTTATTTTTGAGTCGATAGCTTTCTCCTTTAATATTCAATGTGGTTGAATGATGTAAAAGCCTGTCTAAAATCGCAGTTGCTAAAATGTGATCACCGAATACGTCCCCCCAATCAGTAAAACTTTTATTTGATGTGAGAATGATGCTCGCCTTTTCATAACGACGGCTCAATAACCTGAAAAATAGGCTAGCTTCTTCGCGATTCATCGGTAAATACCCGATTTCATCCAGTATTAATACCCTGGCATAGCACAGTTGCTGAAGTTGGCGTTCCAGACGGTTTTCTTGCTTTGCCTTCATTAAGGTACAGCAGAGTCTATCCAGAGGCATAAACAATACCCGATGCCCAGCTGTAGCTGCCTTGACAGCCAGCGCTATCGCCAAATGCGTTTTCCCTACCCCAGGTGGGCCTAACAAAATGACGTTTTCATGATGTTCGACAAACCTCAGCCCCGCCAGCTCGCGGATAATTTTCCTGTCTATACTTGGTTGGAAAGTAAAGTCAAATTGCTCCAAGGTTTTTATCCACGGCAAACGTGCTTGTTTTAACCGCGATTCCAAGCCTTTTTGGTGACGCCCGTTCCATTCCTGGGCTAATGCCTGCTGGAGAAATTCACGGTAGTTCAGTGCTTTCTTGGTGGCTTCTTCACATAAACTCTCCAACGCATCGCCCAGGTAATCCATTTTTAACCGTATCAACAAGTTTTCCATTTCCATCAGAGTAGCTCCTCATACACACTGAGCGAACGAGACGCTACTCGATTGACCTGTTGCCAAAGGGCTTGATGATGTTCTGGCACCTTTTGCCAGCCCTGCGTTACCTCCTGCAAGAGATGCGTCGCGAGCAGTTGCTCATCGCCGTAAATACGTAGCGTATTATCTAAACCGATACGAATATTAACCGCACGACCACACCAGAATGAAGGCACGCTATAGCGATTACCTCTGACATCGATATAGCTGTCCCATGCCACTTGTCGTAGGTCGAAGTAGCTGGTATCGAAATCAGTCGCAGGGAGTGGCATCAAGGCTATTTTTTCCTCAGCAAAACGATTTTCCGGTGTCTGCTTGAATTGACGAAGATGACGCTGGTCTGCCACTTTCGCCAGCCACATCGCTAGCAGTTGATTAACATGAGCGAAACTCTCAAACTGACGGTAGCGAGTGAAAAAATTGTGTTTAACATAGCCCACCATCCGTTCGGTTTTGCCTTTCGTTTGCGGTCGATAAGGCTTACAGGCGCGAGGGCTAAACCCATAGTGATTAGCCAGTTGCAGGAAGCCCGCATTGAACTCGATGTGGCCATTTTGTCCATGTTTGATAACAGCGGCTTTTTGGTTATCTACCAAGACATTTTTTACGCTGCCACCGAAGTAATTGAAGCTGCGAACCAGCGATTCATACGTGTGCTCAGCATCTTGCTTAGGGGCAGCAAAGACATGAAAGCGACGCGAAAAACCGAGCGTATTAACGGCAAAATTAACCGTACAGGCAGAGCCTGCCACCTCAACGATGATTTCTCCCCAATCGTGTTGAAGTTGATAACCGGGGAGGGTTTCAAAGCGTACCGTGTTTTTCGAGGCCCTGAGCGGACGTTTGGGATGTATATAACGTCGGAGCATCGCACTCCCACCCCGGTAGCCTTTTTCACGGATTTCCTCAAAAATAACCGCCGCATTCCAAACCTGTTCACTCAACCTTGAATCGATGTAGTCTTTAAAGGGCTCGAGTTTAGCAACCTGTTTTTTACCGCGTTTTGCTGTTGGCGGCGCAGGATAGCTAATGTGCCGTCTCACCGTTTTTTCTGAACACCCTATCTGATGGGCAATATCAACAATAAATGCCCCCTGTTGATGGCGTTGTTTTATCATGTAGTGGTCCTCTCTTCTTAGCATGCTTATTTCCCTCATGGCTTTGTCACCACAAAGGAAACTGCATTCTGGCTTGAGTGGACAAATTAAATTAGCAATTTACGGTCTTTTATCATTAGCGCTGACACATGCAAGACTTACTACCAAAATCTCCCCAAGGGGCTGTCATCGTAATGGATAATGTCAGCTTCCATAAACGTCAAGACACCCAGGCTGCTATACAGAAAGCCGGCTTTATTCTCGAATATCTTCCCACTTATTCTCCTGATATGAACCCCATTGAGCATAAATGGGCTCAAGCAAAAGCCCTTCGCAGAAAGCGCCAATGTGATATCCATACCTTGTTTTCTGCACCTTTATTTTAAATCAATTTATACCGCTTATGCCATATGGAAGCCCTGAAAAACCGCTAAAAGTAGTCTATTCTGTTAGCAATAATTTTTTTAGGTTAATAGTGAAATGAAAACGAAATCGACGAGACGAGCCGACTTTTAAGCGCAAATGAATAGGATAGTTCCCCGGGAAAAGATTCTGGCCAAATTCAGTCGTCATTACCCCAAGTGAAGCGCTGTTTGAAGAAGTTAATACGCATTTAGCTTCGCTTCAGCTATTTATCAAACGGGGTAGCATTGTCGATGCTACGATTATTCATGCACCCAGTTCAACTCAAAACCGGCAAAATACTCGTGAGCCAGACATGAAAGCCACCCGTAAAGGCAATCAGTGCTACTTTGGCATGAAAGCGCATATTGGCGTGGATGCACAGACGGGGCTGGTGCATTCCCTGGTGGGAACCTCGGCGAATGTAGCCGATGTGACGCAAGTTCATCACCTTCTTCACGGCCAAGAAGAGGTTGTTCATGGTGATGCCGGTTAGCGTGGTCACCTGGCACATCCTCCGACGGAGGGTATTGGCCTTGCCCGGGCAGGAGCAGCAGGTATGGGAAAAACATCGGCATCAGCAAAGTCTCAACGCGAAAATCCGGGCTAAAGTAGAACACCCCTTCCGTGTATTAAAATGCCAGTTCAACTTTAGAAAAGTGCGTTACAAAGGCTTAGCTCAAAATATTGCATTCATTTCGGTTTTTCAGGGTTTCCATAACGTTAAATAATAAACAGGTAATAAAAATTGAAAGGGAAAATTGCTTTTCTGGTGACTATGCTAATAAGAGATCAAAAACCAGTACCGATTAAATGAGGCTAACAGGAAATGATCCGATGAAAAAAATAACAACATTCTTGAAACTGTTACTTATTTTATTATTATTTTCATTAGCAGTGTCTGCATGGGCGTCTTCTGTTTGTAACGCCACTACGTGGAAGATGACTTTTTTTGGTCCCATACCTGTGTGTGAAGACCAAGAAAAAATTGAAAAGCAAACAACCTTGGTTCGTTCCTCTGATAAAAATAAGCCTGAGAAACCTCCATTCAGTTTTTTTCGGCTATTCTTTTCTCACCTATTATGGTGAGATTTAACATGTAAGATAGTTAGAAATAGATAGAAAAAGGAGTATGAAATGAACAAGATAAAAACGTATTTAACGATATTATCCATTTTGCTGTTGCCGATGTCTGTGCTAGCTTCTCAAGAAGACTGGCCGGGGTGTGAAATGTATTGGGGGAGAGTGATGCCCAAAATAAGATGTCTCGCACAACCGCCTACGGTACAAAAAATCGTTCCCTCTCAGACAGAAAAACCGGCAGTTTCTTCTACTTTAAAGAAAGAGGAATTGCAGCGATTGAGGAAGATGACGCTTTTGTCAGCGCTAATGATAAAAGACCGTAAATTGCTAATTTAATTTGTCCACTCAAGCCAGAATGCAGTTTCCTTTGTGGTGACAAAGCCATGAGGGAAATAAGCATGCTAAGAAGAGAGGACCACTACATGATAAAACAACGCCATCAACAGGGGGCATTTATTGTTGATATTGCCCATCAGATAGGGTGTTCAGAAAAAACGGTGAGACGGCACATTAGCTATCCTGCGCCGCCAACAGCAAAACGCGGTAAAAAACAGGTTGCTAAACTCGAGCCCTTTAAAGACTACATCGATTCAAGGTTGAGTGAACAGGTTTGGAATGCGGCGGTTATTTTTGAGGAAATCCGTGAAAAAGGCTACCGGGGTGGGAGTGCGATGCTCCGACGTTATATACATCCCAAACGTCCGCTCAGGGCCTCGAAAAACACGGTACGCTTTGAAACCCTCCCCGGTTATCAACTTCAACACGATTGGGGAGAAATCATCGTTGAGGTGGCAGGCTCTGCCTGTACGGTTAATTTTGCCGTTAATACGCTCGGTTTTTCGCGTCGCTTTCATGTCTTTGCTGCCCCTAAGCAAGATGCTGAGCACACGTATGAATCGCTGGTTCGCAGCTTCAATTACTTCGGTGGCAGCGTAAAAAATGTCTTGGTAGATAACCAAAAAGCCGCTGTTATCAAACATGGACAAAATGGCCACATCGAGTTCAATGCGGGCTTCCTGCAACTGGCTAATCACTATGGGTTTAGCCCTCGCGCCTGTAAGCCTTATCGACCGCAAACGAAAGGCAAAACCGAACGGATGGTGGGCTATGTTAAACACAATTTTTTCACTCGCTACCGTCAGTTTGAGAGTTTCGCTCATGTTAATCAACTGCTAGCGATGTGGCTGGCGAAAGTGGCAGACCAGCGTCATCTTCGTCAATTCAAGCAGACACCGGAAAATCGTTTTGCTGAGGAAAAAATAGCCTTGATGCCACTCCCTGCGACTGATTTCGATACCAGCTACTTCGACCTACGACAAGTGGCATGGGACAGCTATATCGATGTCAGAGGTAATCGCTATAGCGTGCCTTCATTCTGGTGTGGTCGTGCGGTTAATATTCGTATCGGTTTAGATAATACGCTACGTATTTACGGCGATGAGCAACTGCTCGCGACGCATCTCTTGCAGGAGGTAACGCAGGGCTGGCAAAAGGTGCCAGAACATCATCAAGCCCTTTGGCAACAGGTCAATCGAGTAGCGTCTCGTTCGCTCAGTGTGTATGAGGAGCTACTCTGATGGAAATGGAAAACTTGTTGATACGGTTAAAAATGGATTACCTGGGCGATGCGTTGGAGAGTTTATGTGAAGAAGCCACCAAGAAAGCACTGAACTACCGTGAATTTCTCCAGCAGGCATTAGCCCAGGAATGGAACGGGCGTCACCAAAAAGGCTTGGAATCGCGGTTAAAACAAGCACGTTTGCCGTGGATAAAAACCTTGGAGCAATTTGACTTTACTTTCCAACCAAGTATAGACAGGAAAATTATCCGCGAGCTGGCGGGGCTGAGGTTTGTCGAACATCATGAAAACGTCATTTTGTTAGGCCCACCTGGGGTAGGGAAAACGCATTTGGCGATAGCGCTGGCTGTCAAGGCAGCTACAGCTGGGCATCGGGTATTGTTTATGCCTCTGGATAGACTCTGCTGTACCTTAATGAAGGCAAAGCAAGAAAACCGTCTGGAACGCCAACTTCAGCAACTGTGCTATGCCAGGGTATTAATACTGGATGAAATCGGGTATTTACCGATGAATCGCGAAGAAGCTAGCCTATTTTTCAGGTTATTGAGCCGTCGTTATGAAAAGGCGAGCATCATTCTCACATCAAATAAAAGTTTTACTGATTGGGGGGACGTATTCGGTGATCACATTTTAGCAACTGCGATTTTAGACAGGCTTTTACATCATTCAACCACATTGAATATTAAAGGAGAAAGCTATCGACTCAAAAATAAACGCAAAGCAGGCATGTTGCCTATAAAAACGACTGATATTATCCAGGCGCCTGGAATAGAAACCCAACAGGAAAATTAGCAAAAACTGGACATTTTAAAGTAGCAAAAAGTGGTCAATCTAAAGTAGCGTTGACACTTTTTCTGTAGCAGTGCAATAGCGGTAAACTACGTCTATTTTCTACTCCCTTTAACCAGTGAGTAGAGTAGCGCCACCTGTATAAAATCTCATAAAAAAGGCCAGTAGAGGCCATCTTTTGACACCGTAAAAATGGGTGACAAAGAAAAATTTACTGTAAAGATTTCCCCGCCAATAGCGTCTTTTTTGTTCGTAAAATAAGCGTTTCTTGCAAGCACGTCAGAAAATAATTCGGTATAACGTCCCTTGGTATGGATTCGTCAAAATATGTCATGATTCCGATATTTAAAGTAAATATTTATTAATTATATCGTCTGATGGTTATTTGATACCTTTAATTATCATCGCGTTAATCAATGCCATTAAGTTTCTAGTCTAATGGCACGAAATGCTATGGTTTATTTAATTATAAAAGAGAAAAGTAAAATGCCAGGTTCAGTATCAGGTTCATCACACCCCTTAAATAATCAATCTTCCGCAAATTTTCCAGTAAATAATACGAAAAATGAAAGCAAAACTAGCGAACTTACTTCAATGAAAGCTATCACCGGAGGAGGTAATACACCAATCCAGTATAAAGCTACCGTAAGTATCAAAAAACAACATAGATATATTGAAAAATGTCTAAAAAAAATAGAGAAAGTACACCAAAAAAGTGAACGCATATATATTGATATTATAAATAAAAGAGTGAGAGAATTACTTCTATCACCAGATATTTTTAGTGAAAAATACAAAAAATAAATCTAAATGATTTTGGTTTATCAAATGATGAGTTAAATAAAAAGTGCAATGCCGAATTAGAATATAAAACTAACGCTAAAAGAATCAGGGTGTTGAGTAAAGCAGCCAACAAAATTTATGGTTGGCAGGGTACGTTTATTGACTCACCAGGAATATATATTAAAAAATGTCTAGAAAAAATGAGAGCAGTACATGCACACCAAAAAAGTGGACTCACGTATATTTTATCTATAGATGAAAGAGTGGAAAAATTACTTCTATCATCAAATACTTTTCGCGAAAACCCCGCACAAATAGAACTAGATGATTTTGGTTTATCAACCGATAAGCTTAAAGAAGCGTACGACTTCGAATTAGAGCCTAAAATTAACGATAAAAGAATCAGTATTCTTTTAGAAGCAGCCTACGAAATTTACGGCTGGCAGGGTAGTTTTATTGACAGACCAGAAACTAAAACTAGTCCCTCCCCTAAGCAAACGTTCCCGACATCTATCATGATTTCAACAGATGCACCAAACCCAGGCTTAAAAGCGCATGCTGGCAAAAGGAAATATCCATATAACGTAGCTGAAGAAATAACAGAGTCCAAAAAAACCAAGAAAGAAGATAATCCAAGTACAAGTACTGCACACATAACTAATGTAAATCCTCTTCTAACACAACAAAAGATTACCCTCTCAAATGAAGATATCAAAAATTATGTAAGCAATTTATCTGCATTCTTCGGAGCAATAAAGCGTTCTTTTGATGTTCATGTTATGAAGGAACAAATAATAGACTTCAATCGATACTGTCCAATTACACAGAAAAATATTGTTACACAATGGGCTGAATATATTACTCCACATGATAAAGGAAAAAAACGAAAACAGACACCACCACTATTTAGATTACTTGTGTGTAGTCTAGCAAGAGGCAATACCAAGGAAGTTTATGAAATATTGGTTGAGTTAGGTTTCAGTCATGGTGAAAGATCATGCAAAGAGTGGGTAGATTTTTATCGTAAAGTGAAAAGTAAGGCAACACCCCCAGTAACGTTAAATAATAATATTCAGTCCGAAGAGTTAGTTAGTGCCATTGCTGTTCTCAAAAAGGCTAATGACGAGAGAGCCTCCACAAAAGAACTTTTTTCTGAAGAGCATATAGCTTTGGCACAATGGATTATGTATAAGTATTCTGTCACAGTTTTTATATTATCTACCATGACTGGTATAAATAGACACACTCTAAAAAGCTGGAAAGATAAATTCGATTTATCTAGACGATTAGATAGGTTGATGCCAAGTCATAAATAAAAGTGTAAAAATTTGATGCAACAATCCAACATAATCTTAGCCCACTATTTTTACTGGGTTTAAATGATCTTGTATCAGAAACAAAATTAACTGTCAGGGGCTCATTAACTAACAATTAGACATTCGGTTACCGCTGTGCTGGGAGAACGTACTTACTTTCACGCTCCTTCCACTTGGCCAGTGTTCTCGTGAGATTGGCGTGATTCTCCCTTGTTACAGCACTGAGTCATCTCACTGATGACCGTTTCAGCCACTTCATGTTTGTGCAGACAACGTTTCATAAAAACGCAAAAACCCCAACACAAAAGTTAGGGTTTTACAGTTGCTCGCTGTCAAAACACAGACACGGCAACGTACCCTGTTATCCTTGCTCATTTGCTCTTTTAAGTCAATAGCATTATGCCACTTTCTTCACTTTAGCGACGGGTTGGCGTGCTCTGGTCAAATAATTTTGGACACAAATTCAGGTGTTTTATGCCGCCTGGTATTCTTTAATCATTGGCGTTTGGTAATCATTAACACTATGTAGCCTGACTTGATTGTAATAATGAGTGAGGTAGGGAAGTACATCAGCTTGTGCTTGTTGAACGGTACTATAGCCCTGTTTTGGTATCCATTCTGACTTTAAACTGCCAAAAAAGCGCTCTATTGGGGCATTATCCCAACAATTACCCCGGCGGCTCATACTCTGTTTTATCTGATATTTCCAGAGCTGTTGTCTATACGATAGGCTACTGTAATGACAGCCTTGGTCTGAGTGAAACAGGACATCTTTAGGTCTTCCTCTTGATTGATAAGCTAACATGAGAGCCCGTCGGGTGAGTTCACTGTCGGGTGATGTCGAAAAAGACCACCCCACTACTGATAACATACGGGCTCCTGTAGACTCTCGGCTAGCCTGATGAAGTTCAGTTAATCGTATTTTCAGGCGTTCGCGTTCGGCGTCACCTTCTCGCTGACGTTTACGTTGATAGTAGTAGCTGCTTCGGTTGACGCCGAAGACATGACACAACTCCATTCGGGTATAATGCTCACTTAATTTATCAATCAGACTAACCGATTGTAGGAGTTCAACATTAAGAGAGCAGAAGCCTTTTTTAGTATTTCTTTTTCTCGTTCAACCTGGCGCAATCTGGCTTCAAGTTATTGAATATGTCGCTGCTCTGCTGTTATCGCTTTGCTTGTCAAACGGGTATTTCCTTTCTTTTCACTGAGTAATTGTTTCACCCACTGTCGTATATAGTGTCGTCATGAGATCTTGAGCCATAGAGCAAGGCATCGTATTTGTACAGCAGCGAGAAAAGAGGAGGTATTTTTTGCATAACGAGTAGCAATACCTCGCCAGCGCTTTAGGTGCAGAAAAGCATTTTCCACGAGATGTCGATGCTTGTAGAGCGCTTTATCGTACTCACGTTGAATTTTACGATTCTTTTTAGGTGGTATTACGATTTGCATGCCGGCTTCTTCTGCTTTTTTAATGATGTTATCACTGTCATAGCCCTTGTCAGCCAACAGATATTCTGCTGCAATACCTTTGGTTAAATTCGTTGCTTGCTGACAATCTGCTGTGGTACCTGATGTAATAAAAATTCTGACCGGCATACCATGCGCATCCACGGCCAGATGTATCTTACTGTTGAGCCCCCTTTTGTGCGCTCCATATCCTGATTACCGCCTTTTGCGCCTGCTGCATGAGGGTGAACTTTGCTATGAGTGGCATCAATCATCAGCCATTCAAAATCTGGCTCCACAATCAGCGCTTCGAGCAGAGACTCCCATAGCCCCTTGTCACGCCAGCGGCAAAACCGGCGATGAGTATTTTTCCAACCGCCATAATCAGGCGGTAAATCACGCCAGGGAGCGCCGGTTCTCAATATCCAGAAAACAGCATTAATAAACTGCCTGTTATCTCTGGCTATGCCACCCCAAGTGCCTTTTCTCCCCGGGAGATGAGCTTCCAATAGGCTCCAAACATGATCGGATATATCGTGGCGGCGATGGGCTAAATTCATTCCCGAATCATCTTTCATTATTGAATCATCTCAACAGTTGTCGTTATTTGTTACATGATAATATATTTTTTATTACGTGACGACACTACTTAACACACTTTTGCTAACAACCATGGCCGTACTCGCTTGGGAAATTGTGTAATTTTGCTCAATCACTAAGTTAGCCACTTCATGTTTAAATTCTGGCGTACATTTCTGGGTAGACATCTTCTTTATACCTTAATCTATTCACTCTCTATTCACTAAAATTTTTCCCTTCTTTAGTGTCCAAATTTATTAGGCCAGAATATTATTTTTTATTGTCTGAGATCAGTAATGTTAACCAAAATTCTATTTAATCGGCTTGCTTGCGTAAGAAAGCGGGAATATCAAGGTAATCAGGCTCTTTATTATGCGTCACATTAGTTTTACTCCCCGTTGAATCATTCAATACTTTTACCCCCACTTTGGCTTCTTGTGATAATGCTGACAATCCAGGTTGCTGATAACCCTGTGCTAACAAAGGTTTAGTTTTCTTGTTGGTCACCAGTGTTATTTCAGGTCGTTTATCGATGCCAATACCGGTAGCCACGACAGTAACACTCAATTCATCGTTCATGTTAGGATCTAACGAGGTACCGATAACCACAGTCGCATTGTCTGATGCAAATGCACGAACAGTGTTACCGACAGTTTCAAATTCATCCAAACGTAAGTCAAAACCGGCGGTAATATTGACCAGTACCCCTCGCGCGCCAGACAAATCGATATCATCTAATAATGGGCTGGAGATCGCCGTTTCCGCCGCTTTTTCTGCCCTGTCTTCGCCCTGTGCTTTGCCTGAACCCATCATGGCGTAGCCCATTTCCGACATCACAGTACGCACGTCAGCAAAATCGACATTCATTAAGCCAGGGCGGGTGATTAATTCAGCGATACCCTGTACCGCGCCCTTTAATACATCGTTGGCGGCACCGAAGGCATTGAGCAAAGAAATACCTTTGCCGAGCACTTTGAGTAATTTGTCATTAGGAATAGTAATTAAAGAATCGACATGTTTCGATAATTCCGCAATTCCCTGTTCGGCAAACGCCATCCTTTTTTTACCTTCAAAATTAAAAGGCTTAGTCACCACAGCAACAGTTAAGATCCCCAGCTCTTTTGCCACCTCGGCAACGACAGGCGCAGCCCCTGTCCCTGTGCCGCCGCCCATACCGGCAGCAATAAAAACCATATCGGCTCCCTCCAGAGCGGTTTTCAACGCTTCACGATCTTCCTCAGCTGAAGTACGACCTACCTCAGGGTTGGCTCCTGCTCCCAAGCCTTTGGTAATAGCGTTACCAATTTGTATTGTCTGTCCCACTGTCGATTTACGTAAAGCCTGAGCATCGGTATTAATAGCAAAAAATTCAACACCTTCAATTTGTTCACGCACCATGTGTTCAACAGCATTACTACCGCCGCCACCCACGCCGATGACTTTTATCACCGCGTCATTAGTTAGTTCCATCGGTTCAAACATAGTTTTTCTCCGCTCTGCGCTTATTACTTTGAGATCAACGTATTTTTGAGATCAACAATTGTCTCCAGTTTAATCTCTTGGTTGAAATATAAAGTTAAGACATTAAAACTCTTTTCTCAGCCAGCTATTGATACGTTTAAACCAACTGTACACTGAGGCACGTTTTTCTGTATCTGATTCATCATTAAGGTGACTCTCTTTACCATAGTGCAATAACCCAACAGCAGTAGAATAATAAGGCTCCTGCGCATAATCAGTTAGCCCAGTAATATTGAGAGGTTGGCCAATGCGAACTTGAGCATGGAATACCCGTTGTGCGCAAGTAACCAGGCCATCAATCTGAGCGGCCCCCCCTGTCAGTACAACGCCGGCGGCAAGATGATGTTTTACCCCTTGCTGACGTAATTGTTCCTGCAACTGTAAAATTTGTTCATTAACTAAATTAAGTAACTCTGTGTAACGGGGTTCAATGACTTCCGCCAATACCTGTCTTTGCAGACTGCGGGGAGGACGGCCACCGACACTGGGTACTTCTACGCTTTCATCCTTGCTGACAATAGATCCGAATGCGCATCCGTATCTGACTTTAATTGTTTCTGCATCACTAGGGGGAGTGCCAAAAGCGTAAGCAATATCACTGGTCACCACATTGCCGGCATAAGGGATCACTTTGCTATAGCGTAGCGCGCCTCCTGTGTAAATTGCCATATCCATAGTGCCGCCGCCGATATCAACGACACAAACACCGAGCTCACGTTCATCTTCGGTTAATACCGCATAACTGGCTGCCAAACCAGAAAAAATAAGTTGATCAACCTGTAGATTGCAACGTTCAACCGCTTTGACAATATTTTTTGCCATATCGTTATGACAGGTAATCAGATGAACTTTCGCTTGCATCCGTACCCCACAAAGCCCAACTGGATTTTTGATGCCTTCTTGGTAATCGATAGCATATTCTTGCGGAATAACGTGTAAGATGCGATGTTCATCACGTACACGTACCGATTTGGCCGTATGTACTACGTTTTCTACATCTTCCCGCGTCACTTCTTCTTCAGAAATGGGCACCATCCCTATTTCATTTTGACAACTAATATGTTTACCCGACAGCGCCAAATAGACGGAAGAAATTTGGCAATCGGCCATTAATTCAGCCTGATCAATCGCACGTTGTACACATTTTACGACGGATTCAAGATCGTTAACCCCCCCTTTTTCCATACCTTTAGAAGGACAGTTACCGACACCAATAATATTGATCACGCCATCGGGTAGAATCTCGCCAACCAATACAGAAACTTTTGCTGTACCGATTTCAAGACCCACTACCAGTTTTCTGTCTGTTGACTTGATCATGGTTGTTTTGCCTGTATCTGTTGCTGATGACTATCTGGGTGGTTACTCAAAATCGATGACCAACCTACTGCAACACCGGTGTCATAACGTAAATCGATATAATTTAATTTTTTATTATTATCAGGTTGTTTTTCTAACAACGGATACAACTCAATAAAACGTTGTAAACGTTCAATATGGTCATTTCGACCTAATTCGAGCCGAACATCGTTATCTAAAACCAGTTGCCAAGAATGACGCGCACTCATCTGAGCCATTTTTAACCTGAAATTATTGCTAGCCAATATTGGATTGATCGCTCGGTATCCCTTTAACAGATCATGCTCAGTACCTTCTGGACCATAAAGCAACATAGGTGCGCGGTTACCCAAACGTGTCAAAGGCACACTAAATATCTTTCCTTCATTATCAAGTAGATAAAAATCATTCCAACGTGCTATTGGCACATATTCTACTAAATGAATTTTTAATTCATCTGGCCACTGCTTACGTACGCTGACTTGTTTTATCCAAGGTAAGCGTTCAATCTGCTGCTGAAACACATTCACATCCTGTTTCATAAATGAACCTGGCGAACCTAGCGCTAAAATGGCGTGGCGGATATCATCATCAGTGGTGAAATGACGCTCGCCCATCACCACCAATTTTGATAAAGGTAAACGGTCATCACCTTTCATCCAGTGGATGATGGCCCACATCATCAAAAATAGGGTTGCTAATATTATCAGCAAGAAAAGAAGCCCTCCGAATTGCTTCCTTTTTCTATCGCCGTTACTCCCCGCCTCTCTATTTTTTTTCGTCTGGTGCTGATGAGGGTTTCGAGCAGCTTGTGACATATACCCTTCGCTTTTCAAGTTACGGCTTTGTTGTCTGCGGGTGCTCGCCTCATCAGGTAGTATGTCTACTCTCATCGGTCTCACCCCCTGGCCGCCTTGCCGTAACTTGAAATTCATTGGGTATATCGATATCAGCCAATGCCAAAATTTGCACCACTAGCTGAGAAAAATTCAATCCATACTGCCGTGCCGCCATGGGGACTAAACTATGCTCCGTCATACCAGGTGAGGTATTCACCTCCAACAGATAAAAATTAGCATCACTGTCTTGCATCACATCGACTCTACCCCAACCACTGCAACCTAACGCTTGATAAGCTTGTTTTGCTAACGTTGCTAATTGTTGCTCTTGTTTTTCGTTTAAGCCACTTGGACAAAAATAGTGGGTTTGATTCGACAAATACTTAGCATCGTAATCATAAAAGATACCGGGAGCCTGGATCCGAATTGAGGGTAGCGTTTGCTCTCCCAGTATTGCTACTGTGAACTCGGATCCACTGAGCCATTTTTCAATCAGTACTTCCTCATCATAACGGAACGCTTTTTCTAGCGAGGGGAGCAATTCGTTAAACGCATTAACTTTGCTCATCCCGAGGCTGGAGCCTTCATGGCTTGGTTTCACGACAAGGGGAAAACCAAGATCCGCGATCTGTCTTGCTAATTCACCAGAAGAAAGGGTGGCAAATTGCTGAGAGGTTAAAGCAACATGGGGCGCTATGGGCAAGCCTAATGATTGCCATCTTAATTTTGTTTGTAATTTATCCATGCTCAGCGCGGAAGAGGCTGCATCACTGCCAGTATAGGGTAGTTGTAGAGATGCCAACTGTTTTTGTAAGCTACCATCTTCACCACCGCGACCATGGAGCGCGATAAATACTTTACTAAATCCCTGTTCTTTTAACTGGGTCACGGGCACATCCCGCGTGTCTACTGCATGCGCATCAACTCCGGCTTCAATGAGGCCTTTTAACACGGCCTGGCCAGATAGCAATGATATTTCACGTTCAGCAGAAGTCCCCCCGAGCAGTACCGCGATTTTTTCAGCCATGCTTTTCCTCATTTTTACGCCCAGGTTGTAATTTTGATTCGGTCAAATTGCGCGCGATTTTACCAATGTTGCCTGCTCCTTGAATTAAGACCAGATCATTGTCATTTAACTGTTTTGCTAAAATATCAAGTAGGGCTTCATTGTCTGAAATAAAAATCGGCTCTAACTGATCAGGATTACGTACACGTATCGTGCGGCACAGTGAGCGGCTGTCAGCACCTGGAATGGGTTTTTCTCCAGCGGCATAGACGTTAAGCATCAGTAGCACATCGACTTCAGATAATACCTTGGCAAAATCATCGTACAGATCATGGGTACGGCTATAACGATGCGGCTGAAAAATCATCACAATGCGTTTTTCTGGCCAGCCAGCACGAGCCGCTTTGATAGTCACAGCGACTTCGGTTGGGTGATGGCCATAGTCATCAACCAACATGACACTGCCTTTTTTGCCATTCACCTTTTCGAGCGAAAAATGACCAAGAAAATCAAAACGGCGTCCAGTGCCTTGAAAATTGGCCAGTGCTGTTAGAATGCAATCATCACTGATCCCTTCTTCTGTTGCCACCGCTATCGCTGCCGCTGCATTAAGTGCATTGTGGCAACCTGGCGCGTTCAACATCACCTTGAGCTCTGTTTTACCTGGCCGACACAGCGTGAAACATCCCTGTGCTTGTTGCTGTTGATAATCTTTAATCTGTATATCGGCATCATCACTAAAACCATAGGTGGTGATATGGCGACCTATGCGCGGCAATATTTCACGTATTCTGGCATCATCGATACACATGACCGCTCGGCCGTAAAAAGGTAAATGGTGTAAAAAATTAATGAAGGTCTGTTTTAAATTTTCAAAATTTCCTTGATAAGTGCCCATATGGTCTGCTTCGATGTTGGTTACAATCGCCACCATCGGTTGTAAATGGAGAAAAGAAGCATCACTTTCATCGGCCTCGGCGATCAAATAACGACTACAACCTAAGCGTGCATGAACCCCTGCGGCTTTGACCAGTCCGCCATTAACGAAAGTGGGGTCTAGCCCCGCGTCGGCATAAATACAGGCTACCATCGCGGTAGTGGTGGTTTTACCGTGCGTACCGGCGACCGCAATACCATGGCGATAACGCATTAATTCAGCCAGCATTTCCGCACGCCGGATCACTGGAATACGGGCGGCTCGGGCGGCAACTATTTCTACATTATTTTCGGGAATAGCACTAGAAACCACCACAACACTCGCACCCTGTACATTTTCTGCTTGATGATTAAAATAAATTTCCACGTTCAATTGACTGAGTTGATCTGTGACCGGGTTGGAGGTGAGATCAGAGCCACTGATCTGATAGCCTTCATTAGCCAATACTTCAGCGATACCCCCCATGCCAGCACCCCCGATGCCAACAAAGTGAATGTGTTTAACCCGTCTCATTTCAGGCACCACAGTACGTAGTTTCGCCAATTGCTGTGTGTTCACTTTTTCGCCTATTTCAAAAATTGTCGTTGTAACTATACCCAATGAATTTCGAGTTACGGCAAGGCGGCAATCAAGCGAATCCCAGGAGTGTACAATGGTACATGACAGAGGATGAGTGATCGTTGCCAACGCCGCCGTAACTTGAAAGGCGAAGGGTATATCGTTATTTACCGGCTGTTATTATCGCCGCCGCAACCCGTTCCGTTGCATCCAAGATCGCCATCGTTCTCGCTTTATCGGCCATTACCATTAATGTTGCTCGATCCCAACTCGCTAGCAGATTGCTTAACCTTTGTGCAGTTAATCGCGGTTGCTCAATAATTTTGGCGGCGCCTACCTTTTCTAGCGGTACGGCATTCCAATACTGCTGACGATCTTTATGTTGAAACGGAATGAAGATCGCCGGCAATCCAACCGCTGCGATTTCACTGATGGTCAAGGCACCACTGCGGCACACCACCACATCGGCCCAAGCATAAGCAGCGGCCATATCATCAATAAATTCAGTAATTTTATGCTGATGATCTTGGCCTAGCTGTTGATAAATTTGTAAAACGCCGGTCAGTGCCCCTCGCCCCACTTGATGCCATACGGTCACTTTATCGCCAAGCTGTGCTGCGACCTCAGGTAAGATTTGATTTAATATTTGAGCACCTTGGCTTCCCCCTATCACTAACACCCGTATCGCCCCTTGACGCCCTGCCAGTCTTTCTTTAGGGGGAGGTAACGTGAGTACATCCATTCTAATAGGATTACCTACCACCTCAGCATGGGGTAATGCCCCGGGGAAAGCCTGTAATACTTTTTTTGCAATTTTAGCGAGTACGCGATTAGTTAAACCGGCAATCCCGTTTTGTTCATGCACCACCAAAGGGACACCACACCAGCGGGCGGCCAAACCACCAGGACCTGAGACATATCCGCCCATTCCTAGAACCACATGCGGTTGGTAGTCACGCATAATATTTTTTGCTTGGCATATCGCCCGATATATACGTATTGGCGCTAACAGCTTGGCTCGTAAACCTTTGCCACGTAAGCCTGAAATTCGGATAAAATCTATTTCAATGCCATGTTGAGGCACCAAATCTGCTTCCATTCTGTCTGCTGTCCCCAACCAACGCACTTGCCAGCCTTGTGCTATTAGATAGTGAGCCACTGCTAAGCCAGGGAAAACATGCCCCCCTGTACCGCCAGCCATGATCATTAAACGTTTCGTTTCACTATTCATAGGAATCCTCTTAATTAGGCTCTATACCCTTCGCCTTTGAAGCCGCCGTGTTGTTGGCTGCGAGCCCTCGCCCTCATGGTATGTCTACGCTCATCGGTCTCACTCCCTGGCAGCCGAAGGCAACTTCAAGGGCTGTGGGTATAAGACTATTTCATATGCCTAATAAACGCCTGTGCTTTTGCCAAACGTGTTTCAAAATCGATACGTAGCAACAATACAATTGCGGTAAACATAACCAGTAAGCTTGAACCACCATAGCTAATTAAGGGCAAAGTCAAGCCTTTGGTTGGGAGTATTCCTGCCGCCGCGCCGACATTAATTAAGGTTTGAAAACTAAACCAGATCCCCACAGAGCAGGCTAAAAAACCAGAAAATTGTTGTTCTGCCTTTAATGCACGCCGTCCAATGGACATAGCACGCAAAGCGACGAAGAATACCATCAACAACGTGAGGGCTACACCGCAATAACCAAGTTCTTCAGCTAAAATAGAAAAAATAAAATCAGTGTGCGCTTCGGGTAAATAATCCATTTTTTGTATTGAATTCCCCAAGCCTTGCCCCCAAAGCTCACCTCGGCCAAATGCCATTAATGACTGGGTTAACTGGTAGCCAGTGCCGAAACGGTCAGCCCAAGGATCCCAAAACGATGTCACCCGAGTGAGGCGATAAGGTTCGGCAATCACCAGCAGACAAACGGCAAAGATCCCGCAACCAATAATCGCCAAAAATTGCCATAACTTTGCCCCGACTAAAAACAACATGGCCAGTGTGGTGATAAACAACACCACCACCGTGCCTAAATCAGGTTGAGCGAGCAGCAATACGGCGAGGGCTATCATCACCCCCATCGGTTTACAAAATCCCCAAAAATTACTGCGTATTTCTGATGTTTTACGTACCAAATAACTCGAGAGGTAACAAAATAGCGCTAACTTAGAGAGCTCGGAGGGTTGAATACGCAAGGGACCAAAAATGATCCAACGTGATGCGCCATTGACAGAACTGCCTGCTATCAATACCACTAGCAGTAGCAGAATAGAAATAAGCAAAAGAACATGACTATACCTCTGCCAGATCGCCATCGGAATGCGTAAAGTCACCAGCGAACTGCACAGTGCCAACATAAGATAAAGTGCATCGCGTTTGGCAAATAGAAAAGGATCACCCGCAAGTTGTTGCCCGATCGGCATTGATGCTGATGTCACCATGATTAAACCTATCATTGCCAAAGCAAAAGTCAGCCATACTAGGGTTCTGTCATACAGTCTTGGATTACTAAAATCGTCGTTTATACCCTTCGCCTTTGAAGCTGCCGCGTTGTTGGCTGCGGGTGCGCTCGCCGAATCACGTAGTCTGTCTACGCTCATCGGTCTCACGCCCTGGCCGCCTAGCGACAACTTCAAGGGCTGTGGGTATATTACAATCTCATTGGCGGAGGCGTTTTCTGGCGAACGCATCCGCCAATGTGGTAATTTTTTTAGTAATCTCGATAAATACATCAGCCTAACTCCTTTGCTAAATAGGCAAATTCGTTACCCCGTTGTTCATAATTACGAAACTGATCTAAGCTCGCACAGGCGGGAGAGAGTAAGACCAGATCTCCAGTGACTAATTGCGGCGCGAGCAGTCTCATTGCTTGCTGTAAAGTATCGGTACATTGCGAAATTTCAGGTCGTAATTGCGCCAATTTTTGGCCATCACGGCCAAAACAGTAGATACGAATATGTTCACCTTGTAAAAAGGGAAGCAGAGGTGAAAAATCAGCTGATTTGCCGTCACCTCCCAACAGCAGGTACAAGGTTCCTTCGATTGTTAAACCCTCGAGCGCCGCTTTGGTACTGCCGACATTAGTGGCTTTGGAATCGTTAATCCAACTTATGCCCTTATTTTTAAATACTGATTGGAAGCGGTGAGCGAGTCCAGAGTAGGTGGTTAATACAGCCAGGCTAGATGAGCGCGGGATACCTGCCGCATCGGCCAAGGCTAATGCAGCCAAGGCATTGATATGATTATGACGCCCACAGAGTTTCATTTTGCTTGTTTCTAACACTTTCTCACCATGCGCTTGTAACCAAACGGTATTTTGTTGTTTATGCAGGTGATAGTCGCCAACATCCACACCAAAGCTACTATACCCTTCGCCTTCGAAGCTGCCGCGTTGTTGGCTGCGGGCGTTCGCCGAATCACGTAGCTGTCTACGCTCATCGGTCTCACGCCCTGGCCGCCTAGCGGCAACTTGAAGGACTGTGGGTATATAATGCGCGTTGGTATCTTGTTTTGGTTTGGTCAGTGCGTCATCAACATTGACAACACAGGTGTGTGCATTTTCATAAATACGTAATTTGGCTGCTTGGTACTGCTCGAGTCCCAGAGGATAACGATCACTGTGATCTTCACTAATGTTAAGAATGGTTGCCACCTGTGCCTGCAAACTGTAGGTGGTTTCTAATTGAAAACTGGATAATTCCAGTACGATTAATTGATATTTTTGCTTTAATAACGTTAAAGCTGGAATGCCAATATTACCGCCAACCCCTACTTGCCAACCCGCATTGCGCGCCATCTCACCCAGTAGTGTGGTGACAGTACTTTTTCCATTAGAGCCGGTAATCGCCACAATCGGAACCTGATTTTCACGGCAAAATAATTCGATATCCCCGATCACCTCTACTCCAGCTTCCACTGCTTGATTTAGCAGGGGATCGGCCAGCGCCACACCGGGGCTAGCCACAATTAAATCAGCCTCTAACAACCATTTTTGATTGAGTGAACCAAAGTGACACTCTAATACAGCAGGAAGTTGATCTACATTGGGTGGATTAATGCGAGTATCCATCACTTTAGGTGTAACCCCTTTTGCCATAAAAAATTCGACACAGGAGATTCCGGTTAATCCTAACCCAATAATGACCACTTTTTTGCCGCGATAGTCGATCATAATTACCGTACCTTCAGTGTGGCCAGGCCAATCAAGACTAGCATCAACGAAATAATCCAAAAACGCACAATGACCCGGGGTTCTGGCCACCCTTTAAGTTCATAATGATGATGAATCGGCGCCATGCGAAAAATCCGCTGGCCGCGCAATTTAAAAGATCCGACCTGTAAGATCACGGATAAAGTTTCAACCACAAATACACCGCCCATAATGACCAATAAAAATTCCTGACGCAGCAACACTGCGATGGTACCCAATGCCCCCCCCAGCGCCAGCGAACCAACATCCCCCATAAACACTTGAGCGGGATAAGTGTTAAACCATAAAAAGCCTAGGCCTGCACCCACGATAGCGGTACAAACAATCACTAACTCACCTGCATAGCGCAGATGAGGGATATGCAAATAATGGGCAAAATTTACATTGCCAGTAGCCCAGGCAATCAATGAGAAACCGGCGGCGACCAATACGGTCGGCACAATCGCTAGTCCATCGAGCCCATCGGTCAGGTTAACGGCATTACTGGTGCCAACGATGACAAAATACGCTAACAGAATATAGAGCAAACCTAATTGCGGCATAATATCTTTAAAAAAGGGCACCACTAATTGAGTGGCTGGCATCCCATGCGCCATACTATACATGGTAAAAGCAGCAACGAGCGCGATAGCGGATTGCCAAAAATACTTCCAACGAGCAATTAAACCTTTAGCATTTTTGCGCACCACTTTACGATAATCATCAACAAACCCTATCACGCCGTAACTGACCAAAATAAACAACACACACCAGACATAAGGATTAGAGGGATAAGCCCACATTAAAATAGCAATAATGATGGAGAACAAAATCATCACGCCTCCCATCGTTGGGGTGCCACTCTTGGTCAAGTGTGATTCTGGCCCATCATCGCGTACCACTTGGCCAAGCTGTAGCTTCTGTAACCACACAATCAGATAGGGTCCCATCCACAAAGAAATAAAAAACGCGGTTAACAGACTCACAATGGCGCGAAAGGTTAAATAAGAAAAAACATTAAAACCAGAATAAAATTTCACTAAATATTCAGCGAGCAAAACTAACATGATGCTTTCTCCTGTAGCGCTTGTACGACATTTTCCATGCCGCTACTGCGTGAACCTTTAATTAATAGGGTGATAATCGGGTGCGCCTGTAACAACTGTTTTAAACGAGATGTTAACGCCTCCTGATCATGAAAATGCTCACCATTACCACTTGCGCTACTGAGTTGCTGACTGAGCGTACCCACACTCAACACTTTATCGATCCCTGCTTGCCTCGCAGCAGAGCCCACTTGACGATGACAATCTGCCGCGGTTTCGCCTAATTCCCCCATGTCACCCACCGCCATAACGCGGTAACCTGGCATCTCTGCCAATAGCTGTGCTGCTGCTATCATAGAGCCCACATTGGCGTTATAGCTGTCATCGAGTAATAATTTTCCCTCTGCTAATAGAATAGGGAATAATCGTCCAGGAGTTGCATGGGATTGCGCTAATCCTTTAGCTATTGCCTCCAAATCTGCCCCGACTGACATGGCTAAGGCCGCGGCGGCCAATGCATTGGCCACGTTATGTCGACCGAGCAACGACAATGAAATTTCCACTGAACCCAACGGCGAATGTAAAATGAAGCGTGTTGTTTGAGAATCAACCTTGATATCACTGGCAAAAAAATCAATGCCGTCACCGGCATTGAATGCAAAACGCCAAATACGTTGCTGAGATAACATCCCCTGCCAATGTGGCCAGTCGTGACTGTCTGCATTAATAATGGCGTAACCCTGTGGCGGGAGGACAGAAAATATCTCACCTTTTGCCTGAGCCACTGCAGCCAAAGAGCCAAACCCTTCCAGATGTGCTGCCGCTAAATTATTCACTAATACACTTTCAGGACGCGATAAACCGGCGCTGTAGGCAATCTCACCCAAATGATTAGCCCCCAGTTCAATCACTGCAAAATCATGTTCAGCGGTTAAACGCAATAACGTCAATGGCACTCCGATATCATTATTTTGATTACCTGAGGTATAAAGCACATGGCTATTTTTTTTCGTCGGCGTTTTGCATTGACGTAAAATGGCTGCCGTCATTTCTTTTACTGAGGTTTTGCCGGAAGAGCCGGTTACCGCGACCACACGAGCCGATACTTGTTGACGCAGCCAAGAGGCGAGTTGTCCCAATGCGAGGCGAGTATCTTGCACCACGAGCTGAGGGATCGGTAAGGGAACGCTTTTTAATGATATACCCTTTGCCTTTGAAGCCGTCGCGTTGTTGGCTGCGGGTGCTCGCCGAATCACATAGTTATCTACGCTCATCGGTCGGTCGCCCTGGCAGCCGAAAGGCAACTTCAAAGGCGAAGGGTATAAAGAGGGATCAACTTGCTGTTTATTCATTGCAATTTTATTAACCAACAATGCCATAGCGCCGGCGGTAATCGCCTCTTCGGCAAAGTCATGCCCATCAAAACGTGCTCCTTTTAAAGCAACAAAGAGACAACCTGTGCTTAACTTTCGACTATCAATGACCACCTGGGTTACCAGGGCGTGATCACTTGCGTGTTCAATGCCTATCAATTCTGCATTAAGCACCTGGGCTAATTGCCGCAAAGAAAGAGGGATCATGCTATGGCTCCTAAGAGTTGTGCGACAATATGGCGGTCAGAGCAAGTTAGCCGCCGATTTCCCACTAATTGGTAATCTTCATGCCCTTTTCCTGCCACTACCACTACATCCTGCTCTTTTGCTTGCATCACAACGCTGTTAATAGCCTCAGCTCGATTATGTATCACCACAGCATGCCTTATCTCGACCAAACCGCTCAGAATATCCGCGACAATCGCACCAGGATCCTCAGTGCGAGGGTTATCATCGGTCACTACCAGATGATCCGCCCATTGCTCAGCAATGCCACCCATCAGGGCGCGTTTGCCTTTGTCTCGATCACCACCACAGCCAAACACACACCATAATTGACCTTTGCAATGTAAACGCGCGGCGGCTAATGCTTTTTCTAACGCATCGGGAGTATGTGCATAATCCACTATCACTGTTGGTCTATCTAACGCATTAAATACTTCCATTCGCCCACAAACGGCCTGCAACTGTGATACCGTCGCCACGAGTTTTTTTAATGGGTAATCCAATGCTAATAGCGTCGCTAAAGCCATTAATAAATTACTAACATTAAATGCCCCTAACAAACGGCTCACCAAACGCCCCTCACCCCAGCTTGAATCAAACCTGAGTGTGACACCCTGGACGTGATAATTGATATTTTTGGCTTCCAGCCAACGACCTTTCCAATCGGCAGGGATCTTCCCTTCCATGCTCACGGCTACTGCATGAGGTAATTGGTGTAGCCAACGACGACCGACCTGATCATCGGCATTAATAATTTTTTCTTTGGCATGATGAGTAGAAAATAACTGCCATTTTGCCGCCTCATAGCGAGCCATATCGCCATGATAATCGAGATGATCGCGACTTAAATTGGTAAACACCGCAGCAGCAAAGGGTAATGCCGTGACCCGATGTTGTACTAAACCGTGAGAAGACACCTCCATCGCCGCAAAATTCGCGCCTTGTATGACAAAATGGTTAAGTGTTTTTTGAACATCAATGGCTGAGCCTGTGGTGTTTTCTGTGGCTATCAGCGATTGTTGTAATAAACCATTACCCAGGGTTCCCATGACTGCACTAACATTGCCTAACGCTTGGCTCCATTGTGCTAATAATTGTGTGAGCGTGGTTTTGCCGTTGGTACCCGTGACGCCAACCAGTTTTAATCGAGCCCCGGGCTGATGATAAAATTGTCCAGCGAGTTTAGACAGATATTGATTTAAATGATTGAGGTAGACTATCGGCACCCCCTGTATTGTCGTGATATACCCTTCGCCTTTGAAGCCGCCGCGTTGTTGTGTGGGTATAGAAGGGGTTGATTGGCCTTGAGCCTCGGCAATAACCGCGGCAGCGCCTTGCGCTATAGCTTGTGAAATATAATGACGTCCATCCGTTTGGTGACCAACAAGCGCGATAAATAAATCCCCCTTAGCGACAAGGCGGCTATCTAAAACCATTTCACTCAATGGGAGTGACGGAATATCTTGCTTGCAAGGATCCAATAAATAAGGAGCCAGTAAATCGCGTAAGTTACGATCTGCCACCTAATACCTCTTTTCTATTCACGACCAATTGGCTTTCATTCACCGTGGGCAGGGCATCAGGCTCAATGTTCATGGTACGTAATACCCCTCCCATGATGGCGCCAAATACCGGAGCAGAAACCGCTCCCCCGTAATATTTTCCTGCCTGTGGATCATCAATCACCACTACCAACGCGAAACGAGGATTGCTAGCTGGAGCAACGCCAGCGGTAAAAGCAATGTACTTTTTCATATATTTTCCGTCAGAACCCACTTTTTTTGCCGTCCCGGTTTTAATCGCTAGCCGATAACCACTAATCGCCGCTTTTGTGCCACCCCCACCGGGTAAAGCGACGCTTTCCATCATATGTACCACGCTGCGAACTAATTTTTCAGGGAAAATACGTTTACCTATCACAGGGGCATTGACCTTAATAATCGACAGTGGACGATAAATCCCCATGCTGCCGATGGTGGCGTAGATTCTGGCTAATTGTAGTGGTGTTACCATCAGTCCATAGCCGTAAGAAAAAGTAGCCTTTTCTAAATCTGACCAACGTTTTCTTTTACTAGGATATAGACCACTACTTTCGCCCACCAATCCTAATTCGGTGGCTTTACCAAAACCAAAAAGAGAGTAAGTATCGACTAATGATGCCGCAGGCATCGCTAATGCCATGCGAGAAACCCCCACGTTGCTCGATTTTTGTAAGATCCCTGTTATCGATAGCTCGGTATAACGCCCCACATCTTTAATTTCATGGCCATTAATGTAATACGGCAGGGTATTTAATACGCTGTCTTCTTCTACCACCCCATTCTGTAAGGCGGCCATCACCACCATTGGTTTCACGGTTGAACCGGGCTCAAAACTATCTGTTATTGCCCGGTTACGCATCGCGGCTTGAGTGGTATGGGTTAAATTATTCGGATTGTAAGAAGGGCTATTGGCCATGGCTAAAACTTCACCTGTATTCACATCAACCAAAACGGCAGAGCCCGATCCTGCTTTGTTAAAGGCCACTGCATTATTGAGTTCACGATAGACTAACGCTTGTAAACGTTCATCTACACTCAAGGTCAAATTATGGGCTGCCTGGCTTTCAATCGAAGAGATGTCTTCTATCACCCGCCCATAACGATCTTTACGTACCGTACGCTCGCCAGGACGGCCGGTAAGCCAATCGTTAAAACTTTTTTCTATTCCTTCAATACCTTGGCCATCAATATTCGTCACGCCAATAATATGTGCCATCACTTGACCGGCAGGGTAATAGCGGCGTGATTCTTCTCGTAAATGGATACCGGGTAATTTTAATTTTTGAATATAATCACTGATAGCCGGATTGACCTGACGCGCTAAATAAATAAAACGTCCTTCAGGATTAGCATTGATACGTTTAACTAAGTGATCAAAAGGGATGTCCAATGCGTCAGAGAGTGCTTTCCAACGTGGATCTGAAGTGAGTCCCCCTGCGTCAAGTAATGCTTTAGGATCGACCCAAATGGCATTAACAGGTACACTCACCGCCAATGGACGTCCTGATCTGTCGCTGATCATGCCGCGGGCAGTGGGGACGGACTGCACGCGCAGCGAACGCATGTCGCCTTCACGTACCAACTGTTCCGGATTGATCACTTGTAGGTATGCTGTACGGATCATTAATCCGATCATCACCAATAAAATACAGCTACAAAGTAAAGCGAAACGCCAGCTAACAAAGCTGGTTTGTGGCTTTCGATGTTTCAATTTGTTGATTGTTTTAGCTGTTTTCATTAGGTTGCCTTGACCTTGGTCAGTGAGGGGCGATGACTTCCTACCCTTCGCTTTTCAAGTTACGGCGGCGTTGGTAGCGATCACTCGTCCTCTGTCATGTACTACGTATACTCCTGGGATTCGCTTGATTGCGGCCTTGCCGTAACTCGAAATTCATGGGGTATATTTATTTCCATATTGATGGATCAATGATTGATCAATAACAATTTTTTCTTTTTCTGGATCAACATATTGCATTTTTAATTTTTTACGGGCGATAGTGGCAATTCGGTGATGAGCACTCAGTACTTTTTCTTCTAAAATCAAATTACGCCATTCGATGTCTAACGCATTTCGCTCCAAGATGAGCAGTTCACGCTTTGCCGTCAATAAACGAGTCTGGTAAGTCGTCGTTACCACTAAGATTGCAGATACCAATATCGTAAATAGTAATATCAATGGTATCTTGGCATTACGGATTAAATCTGTCCCTATTAGCTGGATTAAACTGTATTTTTGGCAGCTAATCATAGTGCTATCCTTTCCGCAAAACGCAGCACGGCGCTACGTGCTCTAGGATTTTCTGCCACTTCTTCTGCTGATGGCATCATTTTTCCCATCGTTTTTAGATTAGCGCTGCCCATCAGGCGCAATTGTGTTTCAGTCAGTGGCATACCGGCTGGAATTTGTGACCCACGACTCTGTTGACGGATAAAATTTTTGACAATGCGATCTTCAAGCGAATGGAAACTGATCACTGAAATACGCCCTTTTGGCGCTAAGACACTGAGTGATGCTTCCAATGCCCGCGTAATTTCTTCCAGTTCGCTGTTAATATAGATACGAATAGCTTGAAAACTACGGGTTGCGGGATGTTTATGTTTTTCCCGCATCGGCAGGATATTCACAATCAAATCCGCTAATTCTTTAGTGCGACTCATGGGCTGTTGCTGATTGCGTTCAACGATGGCGCGAGCGAGGCGTTTGGCAAAGCGCTCCTCACCGAAGGTTTTCAGCACCCAAGCAATTTCATCCGCGGAGGCTTTCATTAACCATTGTGCTGCAGACAAACCCCGCGAAGGATCCATACGCATATCAAGCGGACCATCGCGCATAAAAGAAAATCCGCGTTGTGGATTATCTAATTGCGGTGATGAGACGCCTAAATCGAACAACACACCATCGATTCGCCCGATAAGATCACCTTCCTGGGCATAACGCGCTAATTCAGAAAAGGGTCCATGGATAATGGAAAAACGTGGATCGGTAATGGATTTAGCCACTTCAACTGCTTGTGGATCACGATCAATAGCAATCAAATGCCCTTTTTGTCCGAGTCGAGAGAGAATCAGACGAGAATGCCCCCCACGACCAAAAGTACCGTCGACATAAATGCCGTCATCACGGAGGTTGAGGCAATGCACCGCTTGCTCTAGCAATACGCTTTCATGCTTACATTTTATTAACATGCTATTTATTACCACACTATAAAGATAAGTCTTGTAACCGCTCAGATAGCGGCTCCTGTGCGGATTGTTCTGCTGCAATATCGTTTTTAACTTGCTGATACCAAAGTTGTTCATTCCAAAGTTCAAATTTATTGAACTGACCGACTAAGATGATCTCTTTTGTCAGTTTGCTATGTTGACGCAATGTGCTGGCGATTAATAATCGGCCGGCGCCATCCATTTGGCATTCACTGGCGTGCCCCAATAATAGGCGCTGAATACGGCGCTCAAATGGGTTGATACTTGATAAACGGGACAATTTATGCTCAATAATTTCCCATTCAGTGAGTGGATAAAGCAGTAAACAGGCTTGATGTAAGTCGATAGTACAGATCATCTGGCCTTGCGATTCCTCATTAAGTAAATCCCGATACCGGGTTGGTACGGCAAGCCGTCCTTTACTGTCGAGATTAATCAACGTTGCTCCACGGAACATAGTGCATCACCTTGTGGTCTTATTTACCACTTTATCCCACAAATCCCCACTAAAGAGTTTACGGAGGGTTTTAAAACCTTGTCAAGGTATCGCCAGTCAGCTTTCAGTTTATTTGTGGGGGTATTTTATGAAATATCGCGAAAAGTCGGGAGGTTGTGTTAGAAAAAAGCAAGTCAATATCATGATAAAAAAGCTATTTTTTATTATTTTGTTTTTTATATAAAGATTAATAAATCAGCAATTAATTATCTTATTAACTCTTACTATTATTTTTATTCGGCATAGGCTCTGGGAGCCTATGCTAAATCTCTTATGCTTGCTAAAGAAAATTTCGAACAGGCTTTATACCCTTCGCCTTTGAAGCCACTGCGTTGTTGGTTGCGGGTGTTCTCCCGAATCACGTATAGCCTATCAGTTATAACCAATTTTTACGTTTAAAATAAAGGTAAGGTGCTAGACCTGCGATAATCATTAAAGTAATGGCACCAGGATAGCCAAACGACCAGTTCAGTTCCGGCATAAACTGAAAGTTCATACCGTAACTTGATGCTACTAATGTAGGGGGGAGGAAGATCACTGAAACTACCGAAAATATTTTGATAATACGGTTTTGTTCAATATTGATAAAACCCATCGCGGCTTGCATTAAGAAATTGACTTTTTGGAAGAGTGATTCGTTATGTGGCAACAAAGACTCAATATCACGCTGTATTTCGCGCGCCTGCTCAAGTTGGCTTGCAGGCAAACGTGCTTTGCGTAGTAAAAAATTTAACGCGCGTTGGGTATCCATTAAGCAAAGCCGTACTTTCCAACCGATATCTTCCTGTTCAGCTAAAATGGATAGCGCCGCGTCATATTTATCTCCTTGTTGACCTTCCATGATCACCCTGCTTAACTTTTCTAAATCAGTGTAAATATTTTCTATTTCATCGGCCAGCTGTTCAATTTTAGTCTCAAATAAATCTAACAGCAGCTCATAGGCGTTACCATCGACTAATATTTGCGTGCGAGCTCGCATGCGGTAAAGGCGAAAAGCCGGTAATTCACGTTCACGTAACGTATAGAGACGACCATTGCGGATGGTGAACGCTACTGTTGCATTACCAGCATGGTCTTCTGCATCTTTATAGTAAAAAAATGAATGAATGTGCAAACCGTCTTCATCTTCAAAGAAACGAGCAGAAGCTTCTATATCACCCAATTCGAGTCGAGTGACCAAATTTTGGTCTAATTCAACTTGCACACGTTCACGTTCTGTCTTTTCTGGTGCCACCAAATCGACCCACAATGCGCCAGTCAAATTATCCGATTCTTCCAATTCCAAACGGGATAATCGATTGTTGTCCAATTTAAATGCACTTAACATGTACTACCAACTCCCTGACAATTACAGCGTTTCTATCCTTCGCCTTTCAAGTTACGGCGGCGTTGGCTGCGAGCCCTCATGGTATGTCCACTCTCATCGGGTCTCACGCCCCTGGCCGCCTTGCCGTAACTAGAAATTCATTGGGTTTCTAGCCTTGCATAAGCGACGATCAGCCACTTAGTCCCCTCGTTTGAAAATGCAACCTGTACTCGGCTATGTTCTCCACTGCCTTCTAAATTAACCACCTTACCGTTTCCAAATTTAGGATGGCGTACCGCTTGACCCACAGTAAAACCACTGTCATTTTTATACAGTGGCGTACCAATAAAACGGTGGTTAACCGGACGAGAAACACTCGCGCGTGACCTTACCTCTTCGATACATTCCAGCGGCAGTTCGCCAATAAAACGAGAGGGGGGATGGTTAACCTCTTTACCATACAGACGACGACTTTCAGCATAGCTTAATGTCAGTTTTTGCATCGCACGTGTTACACCGACATAAGCCAGCCGTCGCTCTTCTTCCAAACGCCCGTTTTCATTCAACGCCATTTGGCTAGGGAACATGCCTTCTTCCATGCCAACAATAAACACTTGCAAAAATTCTAATCCTTTAGCGGAATGAAGCGTCATCAATTGTACGGCGTCTTGATCACCATCCGCCTGTCTTTCACCTGCCTCTAATGCGGCATAAGAGAGAAATGCGGATAAAGGTAACATAGTTTTATCTTCATGATGATATTGCTGCGTTGCCGTGATCAGCTCTTCAAGATTTTCGATTCTTGCCTGACCTTTTTCACCTTTTTCTTCTTGATACATTGTCCATAAACCAGAATCACGTATCACTCGCTCAGTTTGACTTTGTAACGGCATATCCGCTGTTTCGTTGGCTAATGCCTCCACTAGTTCAATAAAACGCTGCAATGAAGCAGCGGCACGATTCGACAGTATTTGATTTTGTAATACAATGAGGGTGGTTTGCCACAATGTTAATTGCTGATCACGCGCGTACTGGCGTATTGTTTCTAAAGTACGATCACCAATCCCACGTGGGGGGGTGTTGACGACCCGTTCGAATGCAACATCATCATGACGGTTGGCAATTAAACGCAGATACGCCAGCGCGTCTTTTATTTCTTGGCGCTCAAAAAACCGTTGCCCGCCATAAATACGATAGAGCACCCTGGCTTGCAATAGCGCATCTTCCAATACTCTTGATTGCGCATTGCTTCGATACAAAACGGCACAATCTTTTAACAAGCCTCCTTGGCTCTGCCAGGTTTTGATTTTACTCACGACAAAGCGCGCTTCATCTAATTCATTAATGGCTGAATAGAGGCTAATCGCTTCGCCTGTTGCACTTTTTGTCCATAGGTTTTTTCCCATCCGCTTAGTATTATGGGCAATTAAGCTATTAGCAGCGGTAAGAATGTGGTGTGTTGAACGATAATTTTGTTCCAAACGAAGGGTTTCTGCGCCGGTGAAGTCATTTAAAAACAGTTGAATATTTTCTACCTGGGCGCCACGCCAACCATAAATGGATTGATCATCATCCCCGACTATCATCACAGTAGCCTGATCTTCTGCTAATAAGCGGATCCAGGCGTACTGAATTTTATTCGTATCTTGGAATTCATCCACCAAAATATGGCTAAAACGTTGACGATAATGCTGCAAAATACAGGGGTTATTTAGCCATAACTCATGAGCACGCAATAATAATTCGGCAAAATCGACCAAGCCAGCTCGATGACAAGCGTCGTGGTAAGTTTGGTAAATACGTAGCCAAATGTTTTCCACCGGGTTGCCGTAATTTTCAATATTTTCTGGACGTAACATCATATCTTTTTTGCCATTGATATAGCTTATGGCTTGACGTGGTGACCATTTTTTTTCATCTAAATCAAGTGATTTTATAATACGTCTGACTAATCGCAGTTGATCATCACTGTCGAGTACTTGGAAATCTTGTGGCAGATTAGCCTCTAAATGGTGAATGCGTAATAAACGGTGGGCTAGACCATGAAAAGTACCGACCCACATTCCTTTATGAGCTCTCCCTAGGTTTTCAATGCGGTGCCGCATCTCTGCCGCCGATTTATTAGTGAAAGTGACGGCAATAATAGAAAAAGGGGAGATATCTTCCTGTGATAATAACCAAGCGATGCGATGCACCAATACACGGGTTTTACCGCTGCCCGCTCCCGCGAGTACTAACAAATGTTTATAGCGCGTAGCAACCGCTTCTCGCTGTTTTTCGTTCAACCCGTCGAGCAAATTAGACATATTTATAAGTACTCTTTTTAAGAATCTGTTCGAAATATACCCTTTGCCTTTGAAGCTGCCGCGTTGTTGGCTGCAGGTGCTCGCCGAATCACGTAATCTATCTACGCTCATCGGTCTCCCCCCTGGCTGCCTTGCCGTAACTCGAAATTCATTGGGTATATATCTTGTGCTCGCTTTATGTTTTATCTCTTTTGGCGCGAGGATGCGAAGCATCGTATACAGTGGCTAAATGTTGAAAATCAAGATGCGTGTAAATTTGAGTGGTAGATAGGTTGGCATGGCCAAGTAGTTCTTGCACAGCACGCAAATCGCCGCAAGATTCTAACATATGAGTAGCAAAAGAATGACGTAATTTATGTGGATTAATGTGATTATTGACACCCTGTTTGATTCCCCACTCGGCAAAACGTTTTTGCACATTACGGGGTGAAATACGTTTACCGCTATTGGATAAAAAAACGGCATCATCCTGCGGCATAAAAACATCACGCAAAGCCAACCAGTTTTGTAACCAAGTGACCGCTGTCTTTCCCATTGGGAGTTTACGTTCTTTATTGCCCTTGCCTAATACCCTAACTTCACCGGAGGTCAAATCAATATGTCGGCAATCCATACCAATTAATTCAGCCAGTCGTAGACCCGCCCCGTACATAACTTCAAGCATCGCCCTATCACGAATAGCTAAAGGATCATCCAGATCAATGTTGAGTAATTGATTAACTTCATCAACATCGATATTTTTTGGCAGATGACGACCTGTAACGGAGGTGGTAACGCCTTTGGCAGGATTGGCCTGTATTATGTCTTGTTTTATTAGGTAATCAAGAAAACTACGTAAAGCGGAAAAACGCACGGCTAAACTAGTGCTTTTTAAGCCACCACGTTTACTGCGTACTAATAATGCCCGAACCTGAGCAGCATCTAAGTTTTTCCAGTCACATATCCCCATCGATTTAGCAATATCGATTAACATCATCAGTTGACGGTGATAGCTGGTTATCGTGAGTGAACTCAGTTGACGTTCTACTTTTAAATAACGTAAAAAAGCATCAACTTGATGCTGTAGGGGCGATAAATCCGCTGTCATTTGCGTTTAATCCAGCGTGCTAACAACCCTGGTAAAAATGTGGCGACTTGATGGAGTATCATGGTACCCATTCCTTGCTGATAATGCAGACCATCTGAACTGCTAAATATGATCACACCAAGGTCTCCTTTTTTACCTAGCAAAGAGAGGGCAACGGAACCTACCCTGTCAAATTTTGGCAATAACAAACGTAACTCGCTCTCACTTAAGCTACCAAGAAAATGTTGTTTTTCCGCCAAATATTGTCGGCGTAGAGGCTCAAAATCTGAACGCAACATCGCCAAATGAGATAGGCCGGGGAATTTCTCAATCTGCCAACGATCACTAAATAGCCGCACCTGGGTGCCTAGCAAGCCGAATGTCTTCGCCCAACATTGTAAACGCTTTAGCATTTCAGGCAGTGTACTCGCGAGCGCCAAATTTGCTTGTAGTTGGAAGAAGCGCTTGCACAGCATTTCATTCAAACCGGCGTACTCCATTAGCAAGGTGATCTCTTCCTGCAACTGGCTAATTTGGCGGCGCTGGCGGTGTAATTGCCATTCGACTAAAGAAATGCTCCCTTGCATGGCTTGAGGGAGGCGCATTTGTTTAACCAAATCAGCGTTACGCATAAAAAAATCAGGATTTTTTAGTAAATATTGCCTCACCTCATCATCATTTAATTTGGTGTTACTGATTACCTGTTCCTTATAAGTGTTCATAGATTCAGACTCGTTATAAATGAATATATCCGTCGTAAATATGGACTGCTGACCCTGTCATATATAATGGATGACCTCGGCCTTTCCACTGAATGGATAACTCTCCCCCTGGTAGTTTTACATCAACATTTTCATTCAGTAGCTGTTGCTCGATACCAATGGCTACCGCCGCGCAAGCGCCACTGCCACAAGCTTGGGTCTCACCGACGCCACGTTCATGTACCCGTAAATTGATATGTTTACGATCAATGATTTGCATAAAACCAACATTAGTGCGTTGTGGAAAACGTTCATGGTACTCTAACATGGGTCCCAACAATGCGACATTCGCCATCGCTACGTCTTCTACTTGTAATACACAGTGCGGATTACCTATCGACACGACACCACATAATGTTGTATGTCCAGCAGTGCGTAAAATATAGGTTTTTTCAGTGGTTGCTGCGCAAAAAGGAATTTGTCTGGGGGTGAACACGGGCTCGCCCATATTAACACAAACCTTTTCATCCCCCTTTATCTCCAGGCTCATACGTCCCGTTTGTGTACTAATATGAATGATTTTTTTGCTGGTCAATCCTTTAAGATGTAAAAATCGCGCGAAGCAACGTGCGCCATTGCCACATTGAAAGACTTCGCTGCCATCGGCATTGAAAATACGGTAGTGAAAATCTAATTCAGGATCATAAGGGGGTTCTACCACCAACATTTGATCAAAACCAACACCCGTATGTCTATTTGCCAATCGACGAATCAGTTCAGGCGAAAAATAAACATTCTGAGTGACATTATCAACAACCATAAAATCGTTGCCAAGGCCATGCATTTTGGAGAACTGCATCTCATGCTCCCCTTTGCCTATCTATTGGAGAAATATATATAGTTTATACCCTTCGTTTTTGAAGTCGCCGCGTTGTTGGCTGCGGGTACTCGCCGAATCAGGTAGTCTATCTACGCTCATCAGCCTCATCTCTGGCCGTCTAGCGGCAATTTGAAGGACTCTGGGTATATATCCATATTCACTGTTGTTATTTTTATTTTTTTCTCCGGTGATGCCGGATAGAGTGATCCTTTGAAACCACAACCGACCAGTCCCAGTGATATTATCGTCACCATTAGCCATTGTATTTTTTTTTTCATTATATTAATGCCTGTTATTTATGCACCTAAGTGGTCTTATACCGTTCGCCTTTGATGTTGGCTGTGGGTGCTCGCCCTCATCAGGTAGTCTGTCTACGCTCATCGGTCGGGCGCCCTGGCCGCCTAGCGGCAACTTCAAAGGCGATGGGTATATGGCACTGTTAATAAAGTAATTTAAAAACATTCAAACTAATTTTTTTTAGACGGTACTTTGCACGGTTCTTTATCCACTTGATATAATCTTTTTGATATCGATTATGCTTTGCGCATGCCTTGTACTCATACACGCGGTGCGGATGAAAGAAGGGGGTGTCTTTCCATTCTGATGCCTCTTTCGCTTTTTTGAATATCTCGCAGGAAGGGTAATTAGCCCACGAATGCCAAGGTTTGGTACTACCAATGTAATGGACAAGAGCGGAATCATTCAAATCTTGTAACGTCCTCGTTTTCCCTTTATGGTCTAAATCGCAAAATGTATTATATCGGGCGTTAATGTTTATTGTTTTACCGAAGAATAAAACATTAAGAATATCCTGATCAAAGTAAACGAGTTTTCCTTCATACTTCTTGCTACTCAAAAGGGCAAGTGCTTGATGAGTGATGTCATGAGCTCTCCAGTAGACCAAATTCAGTAACAGAAAGCCGGAATTGAAATACTGTTGTTCAATGCCTGGAGTATCAAGCCGCATTGATAATTTTGCTCTTGCACTTTTGCCTAATGCGTCTTTAACAACCCCGCATGCGTTATGGCTGAGCTCTATATTATTAAGATCTTCAATTGAATTGTTACAGAAAATATCAGCATCAAGATAGAGTACCTTATCTTTTGAGCCGCAAAGCTGCTCTGCTATTATCAATCTGATGTAGGAAGAGTAATTAAATCTTTCATTGTTTGGTAAATTTTTGAGCTTCTTACAATCAATCAAATAAAGGGTTATATCGGCACATCGATTTTCTGCTAACTGTTGAAATTTAGTCTCGTTTACTAAATCTAAAAAGTCTGTAAATACATGAAAGGAAAAAGAGCGATTATCATTGTTTAAAAGAATAGAAGTGATAGAAATACCACTAGCAAAAAGTAATTTTTCATCAACACCATAGGCTATATCTAATTTTTTCTTTTTTTGAGCAGTGGGAGAATATTTGTATTCTTTAATTGCTTTTATAACATCGCTATTTGCAAAATTCATCATGATTCCATAATTCTCAAAACAAACAATAGAAAACCGTTTACTCGATGCATCTTACTAAAGCAAGACAAATGCTATTGCTATCAGATAAACCATTCATTGTACTGATTAACTTGTCTGCTAACAAATGAGTCAGTTTCCTATAATTATTATATACCCTTCGTCTTTGAAGCTACCGCTAGGCGGCCAGGGCGTGAGACCGATGAGCGTAGATATACCACGTGATTCGGCGAACACCCGCAGCTAATAACCGGCAGCTTCAAAGGTAAAGAGTATATACCCCTGGATTGCTGCTTATCGACTTAACAGTGATCTCGTTTGATATCAATAATCTCATAGCTTAGTTAACGATAAGGATAAATCATTTTAACAATCTCTAGCTAAGTTATGCCAAAAAGCCTATGAACTCGCTCAATGTCTAGAATATGATGCTTATTTGTACCGTTTATACTATTTGCGGAGATAAAATATTCACGTTGCCATTTTTGGGTTGCAATAGCCTGTTTAGCTATAGTTGATATCCAGGGGGCATAAACTCGAATACCTCTTTTACCGCCCTTCCCGCGCATTGAAATAACATTTTTTTGGGCAAGAATGTCCTTGTTAAAAATAAATAGGCCACAATGTTGATGTTCAAAAACGTACACCATAATAAAATCGATGGGATCATGATAATCAAAAGGGGCAATTTCTCCCTCCGAAGCTTGGCGTTGCCAGACAGTAACAAATTGGCCTATCTTTGTTGGGGTGGTATTCGCCACTCGAAATAAAACTGTTTTGCCCTCAATATCTAATCGACATGCCCCATACTCTGCGCTCTCGACTTCTCTGCAAGGTTTTAAGGTTATTTTTAATCCGGCAGCTAATATTATCTCGTTCAATATATGGGTGAGTTGAGCGGGAACTATCCCTATGGCAGGGTTGAGAGACATATTTATATCCTTTGCCTTTGAGGTTGCCGCGTTGTTGGCTGCCAGCTCTCGCCTCATGGTATGTCTACGCTCATCGGTCGGTCGCCCTGGCCGCCGAAGGCAACTTCAAAGACGAAGGGGATACACTTCTGGGATTCGATTGATTGCTGCCTTGCCGTAACTCGAAATTCATTGAGTATAGTCTCCTGTATCAACAGGAGACATGAAAATATTTAATCAGACGGACAAACGGACTTAAATTTTAATTCTGCTTTATGGAAGCGATCGGTAATAACTTGACTAGGCGCGGAATCCATTAGGCTGACGACAAAAATAGAAATACTGGCAAATAAAAACCCAGGGATAATCTCATATAAACCTAACCAAGCAAATTGCTTCCAAATTATTACGGTTACCGCTCCCACGATCATACCAACGAGTGCGGCATTACGTGTCATTTTTGACCAAACAACCGAGATCAATATTACCGGCCCGAATGCGGCTCCAAAACCTGCCCACGCATAACTAACAAGGCTGAGCACTCGGTTATTGGGATCGGCGGCCAAAGCGATAGCAACCAATGATATTATCAATACCATGGAACGGCCGACCCATACCAATTCTTTTTGGCTCGCTTTTTTACGTAAAAAAGCTTTATACAGATCTTCAGTTATCGCACTGGAACAAACAAGCAACTGACAGCTCAGCGAACTCATCACAGCAGCAAGAATCGCCGACAAGACAACTCCCGCAACCCAGGGATTAAAAATTAATTTGGCTAATTCAATAAAGACTTGTTCCCCATTTTTTGACACCGAGCCTGCCAGCTCAGGATGATTTTCAAAATACGCGATTCCGAAAAAGCCGATAGCGATCGTTCCTGTCAGACAAAGAATCATCCAGGTCATACTAATACGCCGTGCATTACGGATGGTATGATGAGAGTCTGCGGCCATAAATCGAGCTAAAATGTGGGGTTGACCGAAATAGCCTAAGCCCCATCCTAATAAAGAGATAACGGCGATGAAATCTAATCGGCTAAACATATCAACGTTGGCTATATTTTTAGCTTCAATCACCATGATTGCGCTATCAATTCCACCGACAGATAAAATGACCATAACGGGTGTTAAAAGCAACGCAAAAATAATTAGCGTAGCCTGTACTGTGTCTGTCCAACTTGCCGCTAAGAAACCCCCGATTAGAGTGTAAATAATGGTAGCAGCTGCCCCTATCCAGAGTGCATTTTGATAACTGATGTCAAATAAACTGTTGAATAATGTTGCACCAGCAACGATACCGGAAGAAGAATAAATAGTAAAAAAGACCAAGATCACTAACGCAGATATAATGCGCAATAATTTGCTTTTATCTGCAAATCGACTGGTAAAATAGTCAGGCAAGGTTAACGCATTATTGTTTGCCTCGGTATGAACGCGTAAACGCCCAGCAACTAATTTCCAATTGAGATAAGCGCCTATCACTAATCCGATAGCGATCCAACTTTCTGAAATGCCGTAGATAAAAACGGCGCCGGGTAATCCCATTAATAACCAACCGCTCATGTCTGAAGCGCCCGCGGATAATGCCGTGACCACACTCCCCAGACTACGGCCACCTAAAATATAATCATCAAAATTATTTGTTGCCCTGTAAGCGATTAACCCAATGAAAATCATTACAAAAATATAAATTGCAAATGTCACCAGCATCGGCGTATTTGTCGTCATTACAACGTCTCCATAAATGCGTCTTTACCCTTCGCCTTTCAAGTTACGGCTTTGTTGTCTGCAGGTGCTCGCCGAATCACGTAGTATGTCTACGCTCATCGGTCTCACCCCCTGGCCGTCTTGCCGTAACTCGAAATTCATTGGGTATTGTCTATTTTTACATCCCGCGTATTGTCGGCGTTATGCTGATTTTTTGTGTTTGGCCGAAAAAGGGTATTTGACCTCACATAAATTATTAAAATTAATATATCATTTATTTTATTTATTTTAATAATTAAATAGTTAATGAATACTTATAAAGTAACCTGTTTTAATTACATGTATCTCCCATGATAGTGTTAATATTTCACCATAGAGTGAGTTCCACTATAGATAAATCGACCATAAACCTTATAGTTTAAAATTATGATAGGCATGACTATAGTACTAAAATACTATAAATACTGGTTTAATATGTGAAAAATCTGACTTATTTCACAGTTCTCCATTTGTCTTGTGTAAGAGCCTATTAGAAATCTTCTTTAGAGAAGCGAATACGAGGAAAAAATGGGCGAAAAAGCGCAGTGGCTTTTTTTACAAAAACAAGAACGTAAATGAGCATTTTAAGCTCGTTTTTGGCAAAAGACTGCTTGCAAAACTGTAGCGAGGGAGAGGGGAGAGAGTCAAGGCGCCCGGTGCACAGCAACCCTAGTGCTCATACGAGTACATGAGGATTGCGAGCACCGCGCAACGCAGAAATTCACACCACACAGTAGGTTATGCAAGCAGTCTAAAATATTAGCGAGTATAAGAGATTTCGATAGGCTATATCCTTCGCCTTTGAAGTTGCCGCTAGGCTGCCAGGGCGACCGACCGATAAGCGTAGACATACCATGAAGACGAATACCCGCAGCCAACACAAAGACGAAGGGTATATAAGCGGTCGTGCGAAATAGCAACAAGCTGGATATTAATGCCATAAAAAACTATCATTTCCCGATTTCCAGAATAATATAGAGGAGCTGAATGGTATGGGTAGTACAAAAATGGAGGTGAGATTTGACGAAGTTACTCGCGATAAAATTGAAAAGGCAGCACAGAATATTAATCGGACACCACATTGGTTAATTAAACAAGCGATTTCTAATTACCTGACTCATTTAGAAAATAATACAACAATAATGATGCCTGATGAAGGACTCAATGATTGCCATCCTGACGACGCGCAGGATAGTATGCCTACCGAATTGATCTCTGCCTATCAACCATTTTTGGATTTCTCAGAACAGGTTTTAATACAATCAGATAAACGTGTTGACATTACTGCAGCTTATCGCCGTCCCGAAAGTGAAACCATTCCAATGCTGCTAGAGCAAGCACGCCTACCTACTGATCTAGCGCAAGCAACCCATAAATTGGCTTATCGTATTGCTGAAAAGTTACGTAACAAAAAAAGCACTAACGGTCGAGCCGGTATTGTACAAAGCTTATTACAAGAGTTTTCACTCTCTTCTGAAGAAGGCGTCGCCTTGATGTGTTTGGCTGAAGCGCTATTACGCATTCCAGATAAAGAGACGCGTGATGCATTGATTCGTGACAAAATCGGCAAAGGAAATTGGCAATCCCATCTTGGGCACAGCCCTTCTTTATTTGTTAATGCCGCCACTTGGGGTTTACTGCTCACCGGTCGTGTTGTTTCTATAGATGAAAAAAATCAGCTTTCCAATTTCTTAAATCTTGTCATCAATAAAGGAGGGAAACCATTAATTCGTAAAGCGGTAGATAGGGCTATGCGTTTCATGGGACAGCAATTTGTTACCGGAGAGACAATCGCTGAAGCTTTAGCCAATGCCCGAAAATTAGAAGATAAAGGTTTCCGTTACTCCTACGATATGTTAGGAGAAGCCGCATTAACTGAATCAGATGCCTCAGCCTATTTTGATTCTTATCAAAAAGCCATTCATGCCATTGGTAAAGCGTCTGATGGCCGTGGGATTTACGAAGGCCCAGGGATTTCGATTAAACTTTCGGCTTTGCATCCACGTTATAGCCGTGCTCAATATGAACGTGTGATGGATGAACTTTATCCACGCTTATTATCATTAACATTGCAAGCTAAGCAGTATGATATTGGGATTAATATTGATGCCGAAGAAGCCGATCGTTTAGAAATTTCCCTCGATTTGTTGGAAAGACTGTGTTTTGAACCACAATTGGCGTGCTGGAATGGCATTGGTTTCGTCATCCAAGCCTATCAAAAACGCTGTCCGTTTGTTATTGATACCGTGATCGATATGGCGCGCCGTAGCCATCGTCGTTTGATGATCCGTCTGGTTAAAGGTGCTTATTGGGACAGTGAAATTAAACGTGCGCAGATAGATGGTTTAGAAGGTTATCCGGTTTATACCCGTAAGGTTTATACCGATGTTGCTTATCTAGCCTGTGCCCGCAAATTACTGGCTGAACCGAGTTTGATTTATCCCCAATTTGCTACCCATAATGCGCATACGCTGGCGGCTGTTTATCATTTAGCAGGGCAAAATTACTATTCTGGTCAGTATGAATTTCAGTGTTTGCACGGTATGGGCGAACCGCTGTATGAACAAGTGGTCGGGCAAATTGCTGAAGGTAAACTTAATCGCCCTTGTCGGGTGTATGCGCCGGTGGGAACCCATGAAACCTTATTGGCTTATTTGGTGAGACGTTTGTTAGAAAACGGAGCCAATACCTCCTTTGTGAATCGGATTGCTGATACCACACTGCCACTTGACGATCTGATTGCTGATCCGGTTAAAGAGGTAGAAATCATGGCTGCATCAGAGGGTCGATTAGGTTTACCTCATCCTAAAATTCCTTTGCCAAGAAATTTATATGGTCAGGAGCGGCTCAATTCTCGGGGGTTGGATCTGTCAAATGAACAGCGACTGGCTTCGCTTTCCGCTGCCTTATTAATCAGTGGCAGCAAACTATGGCATGTACAACCTATGATTGCCACTGAACTCGATCAAAACCTCGATCAATGCCTTGAAAAACCGATTATCAATCCTGCAGAGCCGAGCGATGTGATTGGCTATGAACGTCAAGCGAGTCAAGAAGAAGTTAGCCGTGCCTTAGATGCCGCCGCCGGTCCAGGCTCAATTTGGTTCAATACCCCTGCGAGTGAGCGTGCCATTATTTTGATCAAAGCGGCTGAATTGATGGAAAATCAAATGCAAAATTTGATAGGCATTTTGGTGCGTGAAGCCGGTAAAACCTTCAATAATGCTATTGCTGAAGTGCGTGAAGCTGTCGATTTTCTGCGTTATTACGCCAACCTGATACGATATGATTTTGATAGCAAAGATGAACAGGGTAATCCGACCTATTGTCCGCTCGGCTCTGTAGTCTGTATCAGCCCGTGGAATTTTCCGCTTGCCATTTTCACCGGACAAATTGCCGCTGCGCTGGCGGCCGGTAATTCAGTACTAGCAAAGCCTGCGGAACCGACACCGTTAATAGCAGCACAAGCCATCAATATTTTGTTGGAAGCCGGTATTCCACAAAATGCATTGCAACTATTACCCGGTAAAGGTGAAAAAGTAGGAACATGGCTAATCAATGATCCACGCGTGCGAGGTGTGATGTTCACCGGTTCAACCAAAGTGGCCAGCTTGCTTCAACGTAATATCGCCGGTCGTTTAGATTCACAAGGTCGAACAACACCATTAATTGCTGAAACCGGCGGTCTAAATGCGATGATCGTTGACGCTTCAGCATTAACAGAGCAAGTGGTTACTGATGTAATCGAATCTGCATTCGACAGTGCCGGCCAGCGTTGTTCTGCTCTGCGCATCTTGTGTATTCAAGAAGAGGTTGCTGAACATACGCTACGGATGTTGCGAGGCGCAATGGCTGAATGCCGGATGGGTAATCCCGAGCGTTTATCAACCGATATTGGTCCTGTCATCACTCGCGAAGCACAAGCGGGGATTGAAGGTTATATCCAGGCTATGCGTGTCAAGGGGCGTAAAGTATATCAGGCAGCACGATCTAATATTTTAGATGAAAAAGAATGGCAGCGAGGGACTTTTATTCAGCCAACACTAATAGAATTGGCGAGTTTTGATGAGCTGCAACAAGAAATTTTTGGCCCCGTATTGCATGTGGTTCGTTTTCAACAGCAAGATCTTGATACATTGGTCGATAAAATTAATGCGACAGGTTATGGGTTAACTTTAGGCGTCCACACTCGAGTTGATGAAACGGTTTCACGAATAACGGAACGTGCTAAAGTCGGTAATATATATGTTAATCGAAATATGGTGGGTGCAGTCGTTGGGGTACAACCATTTGGCGGCGAAGGTTTATCCGGTACTGGGCCGAAAGCCGGCGGGCCACTTTATTTATATCGCTTATTATCTCAACGTCCGGAAAATGCTCTGTTAACAGCCTTAACTCGTCAAAATAACCAGCAAGCACCAGAAGTGAATGGACGCGAATCTTTATTGGCGGCACATAGTGCCTTAATGCAATTTTTGACAACAGAACATGAAGCTTTGCTTAAGCCTGCTCAAGGTTACGCTGAATTAGCGCAGGGGGGCACTGTACATCAGTTAGTAGGGCCAACCGGTGAGCGTAATACCTATACTTTATTGCCTCGTGAGAGAGTGCTTTGCATAGCAAACAACCAAGAAGATATTTTGATTCAACTGTCGGCGGTATTGGCCGTGGGCAGTCAAGTACTATGGCTAGACGGTAGTTTACAAAAAGATCTTTTTCGTAAACTCCCTGCGCTGGTGCAATCTTGTATTCGTTTCAGTGCTGATTGGCAAAGCAGTAACATTCTTTTTGATGCTGTTATTTTTCATGGTGATATTGAAAAATTACGGACACTCTGTCAGCAAATTTCACAACGTGATGGCTCCATTATTTCTGTACAAGGCTTTGCTCCAGGTGAAACCGCTATCTTTCTGGAACGCTTGTTGATTGAACATACGGTAAGTATTAATACTGCGGCGGCAGGAGGCAATGCAAATTTAATGACTATTGATTAATGGTATTAAATAATAAAGACCCTGATGGGTCTTTATTATTTTTAGTGACATAATATTCAATATACTTAGCAGACTTCCTACCTCAAGCGCGTAAATTTTCAAAATGCCTGTGAGTGATAAAATTTAATCATTGCTATTTAAGTTTTGTTGATCTTAAAATAAATCGCTGTTGGTCATTAATAGACAAAGGTAATGCTGTGCTTCGAGATATAATTTATTTTAACGATATTTAAAAATAATATCATATACCCAATGAATTTCGAGTTACGGCAAGGCGGCAATCAATCGAATCCCAGAAGTGTACAAATAGTACATGACTGGGGTGGGTGATCGCTGCCAACGCCGCTGTAACTTGAAAGGCAAAGGGTATAGTCTTTTTGAGTGGGAGACGTCATGATAGATGCTGATTGTTTTTTACGCATTCTAGCGCGGCACAATGTAAATTTTTATAGTTGTGTTTCTGATCCATTGTTAAATGAATTCTTTTTTACTGTTGCCGATTACTCTAATGAAATAATCTATCAAACTGCTTGCGATGATAAAGCAGCGATAGGAGTAGCTATTGGTAGTTATTTAGCAACGGGTTATATACCTGCTGTTTATCTGAAAAATTCAGGACTTTACACTGTTGTTAATCCTTTTTACTCTGCTGCTAAACCTGAAGTCTATGGCATACCTTTATTACTGATTGTCGGTTGGCAAAATGAAACTGATATTGAAAAAAATACGCCTCATAATAAATATCATCAACATGATGAGCTAAGAATAGCGCCTATTCCGTTGTTACAACAATTACACATTCCCTATAAAATATTAGGAGAATGTACTGAAGATTGGGAAAGGACAGTTGCATCATTATTGGCTATCGCTCATGATGAATGTAGACCCGTTGCTTTGGTGGTTAAAAAAATCTCTTTTTCAACCACCAAAGCGACGAGTACAAACCGGAAGGTCATATTTAATTCGTCAGCAGAAAAAATTAAATAAGCAGATAAAAATATTCATTCTTATAATCTATTCTGAAGCTCTTATTCTCGCTGATAATTCGTCAAAAACGAGCTCAAAATGCTCATTTACTCCCTTATTTTGTACAAAAAAATAATTGTGCTTTTTCGCCTATTTTTTTCTCGTTTTAGCGTAGCTCAAAGAACATTTCGAATAGGCTCTAAGAGAACACAGACAATAGCGGTGTTAGATGGTTATTTTTTTGACCGTCTCACCCGGGGAGTCTACTTTCACCATGCTTTTTAAGCCCTGCCTTGCTAACATGTTTATTTCAGTAATCATTTATTCCAGCTCTACACTTAATTGTGGCGCTTTCAACATATATTGGGATACTGAGTATTATCTGCACAGATAAAATAAATCATGATGGGGGCAAGATAATATCTGATGCGCACCCATTTTCTGGTAATATTTACTTGAATATGTTTGAGCATATGACCGAGATGGATGTATCGAATCCAGTATATAACACACAATTAGAAGATCAATTTTTTGAAGGAAGATTCAGTGTTGTTTGATAATGAAACGATTAATAATTTAATAAAAGATGATTTAGATAAGGAATTCGAGAGCTATGGAGATATAAAATACGCTTATGCCATAATGAACAAAAAAAATACAACAGAGATGAGTGTAATTTCTAATCGTCCAGATTGGTTTAAAATTTATATTAGAGATCGTTATCAACATATTGATCCTGTTATTATCACGGCACTTAATAGGATTACATCCTTTCCCTGGGATGAGAATATCATGATTAACTCAGACCTTAAGCTTCCTAAAATTTTCAATATAGTTAGTTCGTACAATATCACTAATGGGTATACATTCGTCGTTCATGATAATAAAAATAATCTCGCTTTGTTATCGATTATGATAGATAAGAGTTATATTAATGATATTAATGATATTAATAAATTAATAGAATACAATAAAGATAAACTTCAATCATTACTTATTACAGTACATGATAAAACCATGTCTCTGTACAGAAACATGGGTATCAAATACCATAGGAAAAAAGAAACTGAAGAAATATTTTCTCGGAGAGAAAATGAAATTCTTTACTGGTCAAGTGTAGGAAAAACATACCAAGAAATAGCTATCATTCTTGGTATTAGACCATGCACGGTAAAATTTCATATGGCAAATATTGTGAAAAAATTGGGTGTTATGAACGGAAAACATGCCATAAGACTCGGAATTGAATTAAAATTAATTAGGCCTGTTTTTTCCACAAAGGAAAAGATAGAGGCCAATTATTAAAATAATTAATGGAAGTGTTACATGTATTTATATTATTAATTAATATTTGTTGGTTTTTTCTATCTACAGGCATATATATTAAGTATATGTTTTCTTTTTTTTCTGAAAGTCCTTGCTCTACAACCTTTATAAGCCATCCGGATCGTTTGAAGATAATGAGCATTGGGTGGCTTATAATCGCATAAATCCCATCATGAAAAAAATTCATGGCATAGTTAATCATGGCTAAAAAAAGCATTGAACTTAACGGATACAGGTTTAAGTTTAGTTTTCTCACTCGGGCTTTATCAATAAATAATCGACTTGCGTCAAGACAATTCCCTTCAGTAACATTAATCTTTTTAAAAAAATGACGGAATGTCGTACCTGTAACCATATTATTATATTTCATTTCAATAAAACGCAGGCCGCATATAACGGCATCACCATAAACACCGAAAAGATAGGTGGTGTTTTTGTTATCATACTCATCAAATTCCATATCATCAGTACAGGTTACTGCCCAGTTAAGTCGGTCTTTGAATACCTTTTTTCTGAGAGAAAATAATTCCATTGATCTTTTATCGGACAGTTTATTATATCTAACATCAAATATTTCCATCATTTTATCTCCTTATTAATGATATAGGGTTATCTCAATAATTCGTGCAAAAATAAAAAATCTGCCAAGTTATTTGATTAGCAAGGATGTAATACCTATAGTGTGCGAACATAAAATAGCGACAGCGGCAAGTTCAGGGGTTGAAGCGATAGATAAATACAGCCAGGGATTATGTCGCATATTTACTGAAAACGAAAGCGTGATAGCTACGTTCAAAGCGCTTTTTCCATCATTTTTTCTTTATTGCGATATATTGTATGCTTATTTAACTTTAAGGTATTAGAGTGAACTTATTTTAAGTTCTTATCATTAGATATATTAATAGGATAGATGATATTCTTATCTTACTTTTTCTAATCATATTAAATAAAAATCGGGTGCCATCCTGAGTGATAAAGTGTAGTTTTGTATTATTAATAATACTAATGTTTATTTTTTAGCTATAAGTATTACCTATTATTGGATTTGCCTTTCTTAAGAAGAATACTACAAATAGTTTTGCAGATAGAGTGGATTATATATTTATTTTTCTTGAAATTATGTAAATCTATAAACAAAATTAAACATTAATACATTATATCAACAAAGATCTAGTGCTGAATTGATAATTAATACCCACAAAGTATTGATGGTGTCATATAAATGGTTTAATAGAAAACTATACTCTGAAACTTCCGAAAATAGACTATTTTTAAATCAATTTTAATAACGTACGATTTTTATATAGCGATAATAAAGATAGATAAGGTTTTCTTATGTATATTAGCAACATGATTTCTATTTTTAATTAATCTTGCCCCCCTACTTTTTATGCTCTTTTTCTTATCATCAATATGGATAGCTCATAAAATAGACATTTCTCCCTGCTGTAGATTAGTTTTGCATCGGTGACGACACTTAAGAGTGTAATAAATTGATATATAATTAATTAAAACTATAATGCTTCCTTGTGAAAATTTTTATTAGGTAAACTAAGGTGTCTGACTCATTCTTTAATGATAAAATTATTAATAATGTTATAAATAATTATTTAAATGATAGTCTTAAGGATTATGGCGATGTTATATATGCCTATGCGATAATGAAGAAGAAAAATATGGCAGAATATTGTGTAATATCCAACTACCCAGATGAATGGGTTGATATATACAAAAAAAATAGTTATCAGTATACAGATCCGGTCGTTATTAGAGCGTTAAATAGCTTTTTGCCTTTTTTCTGGACAGAGAAGATTATAATCAGTTCAAGTTTACAATTGATTTTCTTGAATAATTCAATTCTGCAAGAAAAAGCATTAGAGGTGTTTAGTTTTGCCAAAAAATATAACATCATTAGTGGGTGTACCTTTATCCTCCATGATTGCAATAACAACCTGGCTATATTAACACTCTTGATAAATGGCCAAAAAGGAAACACACTTAAGAAAAAAATTGAAGAAAATAAAGATAAATTACAGCTGTTACTTTTGAATACACATGACGCACTTATTTCTCTTTACAAAGAGATGAATGCAGCTATTTGTAAAAACAGTGAAAGTAAAAAGGAGAAATTTTCTCCCATAGAAAATGGTGTTCTTTATTGGTCCAGCATGGGGAAAACCTACCCAGAGATAGCAGTCATTCTTGGTATTAAACTAAGTACAGTAAAGTTTCATATGGGTAATATTGTGAAAAAATTAGGGGTACTGAATGCAAAACATGCCATAAGGCTGGGAATTGAATTGCAGCTTATTAAGCCAATCACCACATGCTAGCTGGATATTTGTATTAGCATCGTCATATTCATCAAATTCCATTAAAACAATTAACAGCCCAATCTAGACGATCTTTGAAGACATTTTTTATAAGAGAAAATGACTACACTGATCTTTTATCAGACAGTTTATTATAGCTAATATCAAATATTTCCATTATGTTATCTCTATTTCTATATATTGTATGCTTATTTAGCTTGAAAGTATCAGCGTGAATTTATTTTAAATGCTTATCATTAGATATATTAATAGAATAGATAATATTATTATTCTGCTTTCTCTCATTATCTCAAATGAGAATATAATACCACCCCGAGTGGTAAAGTGTAGTTTGATGATATCACTAATACTTATTTTTATCGATAACTGTCACCTATTCTTGGATTTACCTTCCTTTATTGATCCCGTGTATTTTTGCAAACAATATGGATTATATATTTATTTTTCTTAAAATTATGTAAATCTATAAACAAGATTAAATATTCATACATTATATCAACAAAGGTCTAGTACCAAACTAGACCTAAGTCTAACTATTATTTTTTTATAGAAAGATATACAGTTATTAGGAAGTAAAAAATAATAAAAAAACTCATTTCGCTTTAGATTAAGTTGTCAGTTGCTAATGCCAGGGAAAATTAATTTGTGACTCAGCGCTGTTAGCGCTATGTCGCTGTAGTGGATTGCTCAAACAAAATTTTTGCGTAGTCGGTACTGCCGCAAATTGCATCGTGGCAGGTAGGGTAGATCGCGCTCAATCTAAATGGAGTTTATTGATTATGAATGATGTTAAAGCTATGAATGATGTTAAAGCTTCGTTAAAATCTTTCCCACTGGTTTCTATTATGGAACGCAGCGACGATATTTGGGGAATAAAAGACTGTGAATCACGGTTTGTCTATACTAACCGTGCCTTTCGTGATTTTTTAGATATTCCTGCTAAATTTAAAATTGAGGGAAAACGTGATGAGCAGCTTCCCACGCCGGTAGCAAAGTTTGCCTCAGAGCTGCAAAAACAAGATAGGGAAACTATCAAAAGTGGGCAAAGGGTCACTCTTATTAAAACCCATTTTTTTAATCGAGAAAAAAAACTAGAACCTTATCTTTACGAAAAATTTCCGCTGTATGATGAAAAAAATGAGTGCGTTGGAACTGTTTTGTATGGGAGAAAAATGGATTTTATTTCTCTGCCACAGTATGTAGAAGAACTCACCACATCAGAATGCGAATTAAAGTCACCGAAAGCTTTGTTATTAGAGCCGCCAAGTAAATTGTTTACGAAAAAGCAACTTAAAGTTATATTTTATGCATTACAGTCTTTAAGCGCCAAAGAGATAGGAAGAAAATTAGATCGTTCTAACAGAACAATAGAAAATTATCTGCAAGCAATATACAGAACAGCGAGGGTAAATTCGTTACCGGAATTTAAGAAATTCTGTAAAGAAGAGGGCTTTGATCGCTATATTCCTGAAGAGCTTATCTCCCCTAAGATACAGTTTATTGAGAATAGGAGAATGTCATCATGAGCAACAGAAAAAGTAAAATGCGAAGACGAAACATAATTCAATTGGCATTGAAAAAAAAGAAAAATAAAAGCTTTTTTTGCCGGTTAACTGATTGGTTTAAGAAAGGAAAAAAGTTTTCAACTAGGTTGCCATAAGTACATTTTTTTATTTTTACAGAAAATAATGTGTTTAACACAGAGCTTCGTTTTTACTGTATTAAAATGCAGATTTAAATTGAGTTGTTTTTTTGATCCTCAAAATCTATCTAATTTGATATAAATTGTAGCTGTTCTCTGTTACAGTGCTGCTTTCATTTTTTTACTTATTAGCATTATGAAAAACATTAATTACTCTCTTAATAGTAATTTGTCTGAACACCTGTCACCGCCCCGCACTGATAATCTATTTGCTTTGCCCATTGCTCAATTAGGGGATTGGACATTTGATGAGAAAGTCGCTGAAGTTTTTCCTGATATGATTCAGCGATCAGTTCCTGGTTATTCCAATATCATTACCATGATCGGTATGTTGGCGAGGCGTTTTGTTCAACCTCACAGCCATATTTACGATCTGGGTTGTTCCTTAGGTGCCGTCAGTCTCTCTGTACGTCGTAATATTCAGGTTCCCGGTTGTAGTATTATCGCTATTGATAATTCACCGGCGATGGTCGAGCGCTGTCGCCACCATTTGGATGCTTTTCGCGACGACACCCGGGTTGAGGTGCTTGAAAAAGATATTTTGGATATCAGGTTGAAAAATGCTTCGATGGTAGTGCTTAATCTCACCTTACAGTTTATAAATCCTAAAGATCGCCTATCTTTATTAACTCTTATTTACCAAAGTCTTATGCCTGGTGGTGTTTTAGTTTTATCCGAAAAATTTACTTTTGAAGATCCTCAAGTGAGTGAGCTTTTATTTGATATGCATCATGATTTTAAACGTGCTAATGGTTATAGCGAATTAGAGATTAGTCAAAAACGTAGCATGTTAGAAAATGTTTTGCGGAGTGATTCCATAAAAGATCACAAAACCCGTTTGCATCAAGCAGGATTTGAACATGCTGACGTTTGGTTTCAATGTTTTAATTTTGGTTCATTGATCGCTTTAAAAACAAAAAAAATCAATGATTGAATTTGATCCTTTTTACCAATTAATCGCTGAAAGTCCTTTAAATCCCTGGCTCGATACGTTACCTCACCAACTCGCTCATTGGCGGCAGAAGCGAGAACGAGATGACATTAAAAAATGGCTTAACATCATTGATAATCTGCCTCAGGTGACGCCGAGTAGATTGGACTTGTTGCATAGAGTACATGCCGAGATCACTCCCGGGTTTTCTGATCATCAACGTGAAGAGATTAAAAAATTATTACGTGGGTTAATGCCTTGGCGAAAAGGCCCTTTTTCTTTATATGGCGTGAATGTTGATACTGAATGGCGCTCGGATTGGAAATGGCAGAGGATATTGCCATATCTTAGCTCACTGGAAGGCCGAACCGTTTTGGATGTCGGTTGTGGTAATGGATATCACTTATGGCGAATGCTTGGTTCTGGTGTGCGGCTTGCTATCGGCATTGATCCCATGCCATTATTTTTTTGCCAATTTGAAGCGGTTCGAAAACTCCTCGCTGCCGATCAGCGGGCGCATTTGTTACCCCTTGTGACCGAACAGCTTCCTGCTTTAAAAGCGTTTGATACCGTATTTTCGATGGGAGTCCTTTATCATCGCCGTTCTCCATTGGAGCATCTTTATCAGCTTAAAGATCAACTGGTCTCTGGCGGTGAATTGGTACTTGAGACGCTCGTTGTTACCGGTGATAAGCATCATGTATTGGTTCCTGGAGATCGTTATGCGCAGATGCGTAATGTTTATTTTATCCCTTCTCCTCAAGCCCTTCAGTCTTGGTTAGCAAAGTGTGGGTTTATTGACATTAACACTGTCAACATTGTTAGCACTACCCTTGATGAACAACGTAAAACTGATTGGATAAAGAGTGCATCGCTAGCCGATTTTCTTGATCCACATGATCACAGCAAAACAATAGAAGGCTATCCCGCTCCACTACGCGCGACCTTGATTGCTCGTAAACCTTGAACGCCCCAATCAATAATGTGGTTAAGTTTTTTTATTTATCTTGCTGGCCGGGTATTGATCGAAGCTGACCAATTAAAAGTTGCTGTATTTAATGTTGTTTTTGCTATTTTTTTTTCTAAACGTGTCGCTTTGATAACATCGGCGCGTTTTTGCATAATTTTATTCACGGCCATATCTTTAATTCTGTTTTGCTCGGCATTCGTGAGCGTGCGACCCAGGTTCGCTTTACTTCTTCCCAGCTGGGTTTTCACTTCAAATTGTTCACTTACTGTCATTTCCTTTAGTGTTAATTTTTTCATTTTTTTCACCTTATTTTTATCTTAAGATCAAAGCATGTTATCTATTTTAAAAAATCTTAGCCACTATTGTCTCCTGTGATACAGCCAAATCAGTTTAATTTGATTTAAGTGTTGTCGTCGCTTGCCGTACTATTTGTACTGTTTGTACTGTTTGTACTGTTTGCGCTCCTCTGCCTTGAATCAAATTAAACTGATTCGGTTATAAAAGTTTGTATCGATGAATGTATCCTAATTCTACGGAAAAGATAACTTTTTTTCTTGCTCACTGTTATTGTTTAATTGCGCAAAAACAGAACTGTTAACCGCTTTAGTATTAGTAACGCTAATGGTTATTATACCTTTTTTATTCGTTTTCATGTTTTGTACAATCAATGGGCTTAATCGACCGTTAATGCGTGGAATCGCTCCATTTGGATCAAGAGCCGCTTGATGAGTGGTGCGTATTCTTACATCCTGATCAGCAACCGGGTTTCCCTTTTCATCGGTCACAATAATCTTTATGCGGTAAGTTTTAGAGCCATCCGCGTTTATTTTACTACCGGTTATTATCATATTGTTCGGAGTAATGAAGGTGTTGGTAACACGTAATTGATAAGTCCGGGATAACCGATGCCATTTGTCTCTGGGTATACCGCTGCTAGAACTTGCCAACACCGCCGTCTCAACGATCAATGTATATTTTTTACCTTCAGCCTGCATAGCATTAAACGAACGTGATTTTTCATCTTCACTCAGATCTTTCCCTCCAGACTGCCAAATAAAAGTAGAGCGCCGATCCTCGATTCTGCTGCTTAATCCTGCATCACCATCTTTATCTGATACAGAGATATCTCTGGTTATATTGGAAAGAGTAAATTGTGCTGGGCTGTCTGATAAGCTCAAAATAGCGTTATCTTGCAGCTTAGTACCATCAGGTGCCAGTACATGCAAAACACCATTAGCCATCGGCGGGCGTCCATGGATAACGCCTGTTTTACCACTAAAAATTGCAGCCGCTGGAGAACAAACCAATAAAGTCAGAAGATATAACCATAGCCAATAACTGATGGAGGTTAAGCTTTTATTTTTATTGCGCGTACCATGTGGATTCATTTAATAATGTTCCTACTTCTTTAAGCTTATATATACCCTTCGCCTTTCAAGTTACGGCGGCGTTGGCTGCTCATTTTCATCCCATTTATGTACTTACCTGTATACTCCTGGGATTCGATTGATTGCCGCCTTGCCGTAACTCGAAATTCATTGAGTAATATTGTCATTAGCTTTTACGATAAAAATTAAATTATTCATAATCGACGGCTAAACTGAATCCCTGAGCACCATCAATTGAACCCGTTATTAATGTGGCTGTAATATTAGCGGGGACGGTATAATCTGTGTTTTTTACTCCTGTATTAAATGCTCCTGATTTTCCGTCTGTGGCACTTTTTCCTTCTAAATACCAAGTATAATTAACGCGATCAGTAATATCTTGGCCGTTATCGAATAATTTGAATATATATTTATTGTTTACTTGCAACGAAGCTGAATTACCAATCAGGTTCGTTGTAAAGCCAGTATCGGTGCTAGCATAAATGCCGGGCACGATATGTGAAGGAAGTTTATCGCCAAAGCCGACGGGGCCGGTAACGCTAATAGGAGTGCCATGTGGATTAGCAGTAATATCATCAATAGTGATAATTTCACCTATATGAGGAATACCGGTTAGCGACGTCGGTATTATTTTTACTTTAAATCCAGTCGCTCCTAGAGCCGACGTTGGAATAGTTAATGTACTTTTACCTGTAGCTGAGTTGTCTGGTGCTGATGTATTAGTAATATCGGTCGCCGGGAGTTGTTTTTCACCTGTTGATGTGATGGCATACCATTCTATGTGATTTGCTGAATCATCGGCATCACCATCTTCATCCTGATAGCTATATTCTAACTGGATCTTTTCACCTATGGTGAATTTCGTACCCGATCCGCTAAATAAAAAATCAATCTTATTTAATTTCGGTGCATGCCCTTGAATAATAGAGGTAGGCTGTGTCCTTATTGCATAAGCACCATTGGTGCCGTAATGGATTAACACCAATAACAGTATTATTTTTTTTAAAATAAAAAATCTCTTCATTTTATTTCTTCCTTCTTTTTCTAGTAGGATCTGTTTCGATGGTTAATTAAATTCAACCATTAAATTGAAGCCTTGATCTCCGGCTAGTGCGCCTGATTTAGAGCGGCTGTTGATAGGTATCGTATATTGGTCGGTAATAGCGCCAGACACTGCTCTTTTATCCAATATTGAAGGTGATTTGTTTCCAACGGCCATCACATTATTGCCGTTTAATATCCATTGAATTTCTTTGAGATTGCGAGTGATATCAGTTTCGTTTACATCCCAAATTCGATTTTTATTGTTATCGATCCACGCGCGGAATAAATAGGTTTCGCCGATGATTAAATTCGGCGCGCCCGGCAAAGTGTAATCTTGTGCGCCTGAACCCGCATGAGGGTTATCTGTTGCCAAAAAAATACCGCCGGTGGCCATCGTTAGTTTTTTCTCAGTGATATGAACATTCGATTGGCTCATCTCGTTGATGGTTATCAGCTTACCAAGATTAGGATAACCGTAAGCAGAGGCGACTTGAATGCGTGCTTTGATCGCTGACGCTCCTTCTGCCTGCGGGGGGAGGGTGACCATTGAACTACCTGGTGTTGAATGATCAGCTAAAGTATTGACGGCATCCGGAATAGGGTAATCAACACCCTCTAAAGTATAAAACCAGTTCACGATACTTTTATCGACATCACCGTCTTCATCATAGTAGTCGTAGATCAACTTTAGGGTATCTCCAGGGGTGAATTTTCCTTCAACAGCTGAAACTCGACTAATATCTGCCATATCAGGTTGATGAGTAGAAGGCGCGCTGATCGTGGGCTTCCGTCCCTGTATTCTTGCTGTTTCCTTGCTCATTCTTGTGCCTGGGATAATGTTTGAATCGGCAGCGGTTTCCGGATCGGCAATCACCGCCGAATAACTGCCGCTCAACCATAAAATTACTGTAATTAAAATAATGGCGGTTTTCTTTAATACTAATGTCATACCCTTTATTCCATGAGTTTTTATCCAACAGCTTGAAATCTCTTGTACTCGCTGATACTTCGTTAAAAACAAGCTCAAAATGCTCATTTATGCTATGTAAACTGCGCTGTTTCGTCCGCTTTTGCCTCGTCTGAGCGTTGCTCAAGAAGATTTCGAATAGTCTCTAAGCCCTCTACCTTTAGCCTCTTTAATAAGTAACCTTAATTTTAAATCCTTGATCGCCACAAGTTAGACCAGTATTACTTTCTTCCTGTCTACGAGGCGTAAAAGTATATCCACGCATTCCGGTGTCATGATCGTTAAGTGAGGCATTGCATTCGATGTTTTCACCGTGTAACCACCATTTGATACTATTGGCCGGTATTTGCTGTGTAATGTCTTCACCATTTTTAGCGTAAAACTTCACCTGATAGCGCTCTCCGATAAGCGGGATACTTTTAGTGCTGAGTAGATCTACTTTTTTTGCATCGATGACTTCTACCCGAACTACCGCCGCACGACTCCCCGTCTCATTGAAAGATAAAGATACGCTATTACTTTCACCGTAATCTGACATTGATGCGGCTAATTTAAAATTTCCGGGCAGGCTACTAATAAGTTTAATTTTATTTTCGCCTCCTTTTTTAGTCGTCTCGACAATGCGGACACAAGGAGTCACTTGCCCATTACTGTCGTTAGGGCAAGATTTTTCCATCACTAATGGCACTTTTTTTCCATCTGTTTTTACCAGATGCCAGCTTGGTTTTATGTCCGCATTCTGAATAGGCATCCCTTTATGATCTTGTAGATTAATTTTCAATAAAATCGCATCAGTGTCTGCACCGCTGGCAGTGGCACTGTTATCTCCTACAATCGATAATTTTCCTTTTCGATGGTGAGTGCTCAGAATATGTATATCGTTAGAAATCGCGGTATTGCCTTTTTGATCAGTAATTTCAAGCGCTAGGCGATAAGTATTATTATGTTTTGATATTGGCTGCCAGGCAGGTATTGTAATTTTCCAACCCTGAGGGTTGAGATCACCCGCCGTGGGCAGTAAAGAAAGCACCATTTTATCGCCAAGCCAACGTATTTTACTGATAGGATATTTGCTCTTAAATAACGGCTGTAGGGTATAGCTATCCCCTTCTAATAATCCTGCTGGTACCGGTGGGAGATCAACGCTGATAATCTGTTTTTCTTTATATTCAAGAACAATATTGTAATTACGATCCACTACATCAAAGCGACTCCCTTTTAAACTCCGGCGCTCCGCTACCTTTTGCGGATCCAATTGTTGATTTAATGGAACACCCCATTGGTAATTCAACGTCAAGCCAAATTGTGTATCTTTGTGGTCTTTCTGTCCTTGTTTATGGCTTATATTGATGGTTGCTAGAGTAAAAGGGGTGTAATCAAGCCCCAAGGTGACAGAATAGGGATCTTGCTGCCATGTTTTTTTATCAACGCCAAAGAGTGCGACTTGATCACCAAAGTATTGTTCATATTTCACTGAAATACCGAATTGAGGATAAGCGGGCAGGTAACCTTGCCCACGAATATCAAATCCTTGTGCTGGACGTTCAAGAAAATCTTTCATATCAGCAGAACCACGCCACTTTGATAATGGATGGTAATAATTGGTTGCCAATTTAAAATAGTCTATCGAGGTCTCTAAACCCATCCCTAAACGCCGATGATGACGACTTAAATCATAATCTAAAAAAATATTATAACCCCAGCGCCAATTATTCTCGTGTATATCAAAACGTTGTCCAATACCAAAATTAGTGATAACACGTCCTTGTTGATCATGGATACCCATCTGTGAAAAAAATAATTGTTTCTGGTTGTCATACCAAGGGGTAAATAATAACGCATTGCTTTTACTAAAACGTCCATGATCATCAACGGATAAATTAAATTGCGCTTGCCCTAAATGCGATAATAATGACTGAATTTTTTGTTGTAGCGGGGTCAGAAAATAATGTTGCGCAGTGCTCTTTATCTTCGTTTTTGCCTCTCTATTTATTTTATCAGTGGTAATATTATTCCAATCTTTGCTTGCCACTGCTTGAAGAGTATTTAGTGGATTAATTTTATCATTGTCTATGAATTGATACCCCTCTTGTGGGGATAACAAATCGGGTAAGTGGTCACTTTTATTGTTATTTTTATCATGTTTTTTATTGCTTAATAAATCCGAATCACAATTTAAAGGTTGATTAGAAAATAAATAATTTTCATTAAGTTGATAACAATTATTGGGATGTGACTCCGCCACTGCTTCATTTTGTCGCGCGAATAACGGGCTAAACATTAGCATGATAACAAAGAAAAAAACGCTAAAATAAATTAATTTAACGTGTGATTTTTTAAATAGAATACGTTGCATTTTTTTAACCAAAATAACATTGTAAACGGTTCTTTATACTGAAGAATAGATAATATTAATATGCAGAAAATTAATCAATGAACCATTAGTTGATTAATTTATAATTGTTTGTATTCATAATATAAGCAATTAATGCATTTTTATCTATTAACGTAATGAAACAAATCGTTCCTCAATCTTTGATTTTCAACATCAGTGAGTTGTTAATGTAACATGAAGGCGCGGAGGATAGCATAATCTTTCGATGTAATAAATAGAATAGAAAAAATTATATTCAAAAGCGGTTGGCGAAAACGGCTTTATTTAATTTTTTCATTAATAACACAATAAGTAGTCTAGCCCTTTCATCTTATATCATTTCAATACTAGTCTTGAATATAATGCCTTCTATTTTAAAGAATAAATGGTTAACAAAAATAAAAAATATAAGTTTCTATTATTACTCAAAGTGTTTAATTATTTTTTGATCTTGGCAAAAAATCTATATCAGATTAGCATTTTTTCAATTAGGCTACAGGAGGGTATAATTTTCATGGCAACACAACAAGAAGGAATAGCTATTACTGTGATCTTGTTCCTGACTAACACACATCTGGCGATGTTTTTATCAGTCTTCATTAATTGCTGACATCATTTCCTGCATCCTACTCAAAAATTTGACATAATAACCGGCGCATTTCATTACAGATAAGAAACTTAATGGCAAATAAAGACAATATTAACAACCTAAGCCAGCGTTTTCGTGGATATTATCCAGTTGTTATTGATGTAGAGACCAGCGGATTTGATGCACAAACTAACGCATTATTAGAAATAGCAGCAGTGATTTTACAAATGGATGATGAGGGAGGGTTACATCCCGCTGAAACTTTGCATTTTCATGTCACCCCTTTTGAAGGCGCTATTTTAGAACAAGACTCGTTATCATTTAATGGAATAGATCCCAGCAATCCATTGAGGGGGGATATCAGTGAGCACGATGCCTTGCAAGCTATCTTCAAAGCGGTAAGAAAAAGAATGAAAGGGGAAGGTTGTACTCGAGCTGTCGTCGTTGCCCATAACGCGACCTTCGATCACCGTTTTATTATGGCTGCCGCTGAACGCACGGGGTTAAGAAAACACAATCCATTCCATTCTTTTGTCACTTTTGATACCGCTGCACTCAGTGCTTTAGTGTTGGGACAGACCGTGTTGGCCAAAGCCTGTTTAGAAGCTGGCATCACTTTTGAAAGTAGTCAAGCACATTCTGCCTTATACGATACCAAACAAACCGCTGAATTATTTTGCGAATTGGTCAACCGTTGGAAACGCTTAGGTGGCTGGCCGCTTTGAATTCGTAACCGTTTTATTAGACCTCTAAAGAAGTCTATTGTGAAATTTTAGCTTCTGGGGAACGGTATTTCTCAGCCGTTTCTTTTAATAGTGGTTGTAATTCACCATTTTTATTCATGTCATTCAGAATATCGTAACCGCCGATTAATTCACCCTCTACCCAAAGTTGAGGAAAAGTAGGCCAATTAGCAAATGTTGGAAGTTCCGCCCGAATATCCGGGTTTTGTAAGATATCCACGTGGGCGAAGGGTTCCTTACAATCCATAATCATTTTCACTGCACGTGCAGAAAACCCGCATTGTGGAAACAGTGGTGAACCTTTCATGTACAATATGACAGGATTTTCTGCTATCTGGCGCTTAATTTTTTCAATCGTCGTCATTTTTTACCTCCTTAATTGATTAGCTTTTGCTGATGTTAACACAAAAATAGCGCACTAATGCCTAGATTATAGTGATGCATGATTGATGCACGAAGAGCCTATTCGAAATTTCTTGTGCTCGCTGATACTTCGTCAATAGCGCGCTCAAAATGCTCATTGATTCTATCTAAACCACGCTCTTTAGAGCGTTTTTTAATCAATTTAGCATTGCTAAAGAAAATTTCGAATAGGCTTGTTAATAAAGCAAGCTGAGACTTAGAATAAATTGAAATAAAAAAATATTAAGAACAGCTAAAAAAATCCAAAAATCAGGTAACCGATACTAGCGGATATTTTTCATTAACTCTCGTGGTAAAAGGGTTGAAGGCAGTTATCCACCATTCCTGTGGATAACCCTGTGTATTAGCTATAGACAACTCATCATAAGCGAATGTTTACGCGGCTTGTACTAATGTTGTATATATTCTCAGCTTCTTATTAAATTACTTTTATAACAATGTTTTAACTAAAATCAATCCTAAAATTTTTTATCCATAAAACCTAGTCTAGTTTTGGATAAATTAATTTTTGTCACCTCCTCTAAATCTTAATTTGAGCGCCGTATATTGAATAAAAAACCAGCAATAAATATTGTATACAGCTACAGATGAACATTTTTAACGCTTTTTTGATGAGAAAGATAAAAAGCAGAGAAGATTTTAAATTATATTAATTAATTAAATAATATGTACAAATAATATTGATGTTATGTATTTTTTATTTTAATAAATTTATTCTGTTTGAAGTGGTAATTAACTAAAATTGATTTATTTATGCGGCCTAAGTTTTTTATCGTACATGTGTTATCATTGTTATCAATCAATTGTTATAAATTAATAGTAGTTGATTAATAGTAAAGATTTTTAATAAATATTTTTTATGTTTGATAATAAAAATATTCATAAGTTATGGGATGTTAAATCAGATAAAACTCAATTTTAACAAGGAAGAGACTCAATTGTTGTCGATAAGTGATAATAATTTAGATCGTGGGGGGGATGAGTGATGGGTCTTAGAGCCTATTAATTGCTCATTTCTTTCATATCTTCGGCCAATAGTCTCATTTGCATAGGGTTTAGTGGGAGTTAAGTATGTCTGGATACAATTTAGTAACAACTAATGGAATCACACAAAAAGAACAATCTGATGTGCATTTGAGAAGTGTTGATCTTAATTTGCTGACAGTATTTGATGCGGTAATGCAAATGCAAAATGTGACACGTGCTGCACAGTCGTTAGGGATGTCACAGCCAGCAGTAAGTAACGCAGTTGCACGCTTAAAAATTATGTTTGATGATGAGCTTTTTTTTCGTTATGGACGCGGTATCCAACCTACTTCACGAGCACGTGAACTTTTTGGTCCGGTACGTCAGGCATTACAATTAGTACACAATGAACTACCGGGTGCCAGTTTTGAACCTAAAAATAGTGAGCGTCTGTTTAATCTATCGATTTGTAGTCCTTTAGATGTTCGCTTAACTGCCCAGATAATTAATGCTGTTCGGCAAGCGGCGCCCTACGTACAGTTAACTATTAAATCCTATCTAAATGATAATATTGAACACCAACTACGCTATCAGGAAACCGAATTCGAAAGTGCAAATTTTCATCGGCTCGCGTTGTTTCATGATGAGCTGGTTTTAGCCGTGGCAAAAGATCACCCACGTATCGAAAATTCGATATCGGCAGAACAATTATTCCTTGAATCTCACGCCGTTGTTTCTCTGGATCACAAGGGTTCTTTTAGCAAACCTTATTATCAATCCACTGAAAGTATACAAGCGATAGCTTATGAAAGTACGGATATGAATAGTGTACTCAGTGTGGTATCACAAACCTATTTTGTGGCTATTGCTCCTCGCTGGTTAGTGCAAGCTTGCAATGGAACACTTAACTTAAAACCCGTTCCATTGCCTTGGGAAAATGCAAAGCGTGCTTGTAATCTAACCTGGCATGAATCAACCGACAGAGACAAAGGTCATCAATGGATGAAATCATTATTAAAGCAATTTAGTTTATCAGTGTAATTATTAAAGTAGTAAGGTTAAGCCTGTTCGAAGTATCAACGAATACAAAAAATTTCAAATATACCCTTCGTCTTTTAAGTTGCCTTCGGCTGCCAGGGCGGGCGACCGATGAGCGTAGACAGACTACCTGATGAGGCGAGTACCCGCAGCCAACAACGCGGCGGCTTCAAAGGCGAACGGTAACTTCATTGCAAAATTATTGCGCGTATGCTTAAGTTAATGCGGCCTAGGCCTAGTTTTCGTTGTGTACACAACAATACAAGTACTAGGTAATCCAAAATTCGCTCCACACAGTAAATCTAATCAAGAGCGTGGCTCTCAATAATCAGACTGTGGGGTCAGTATTCATTTTCAGTAAGCTCATGAGATAAATTATGACATACGATATTGTTGCTGATTTATACAATTTAGAGGGTAAGCAATGCCGAAATCATTCCATATTATTGCGATCATATTAGCAATGATGAATACTTGCTATGCTCGGCCAAATATAGAGCAATTGTTCTATGTTGATCAAACAGAGGTGACTTTTACTAATACACTTCCGTCCTATCTTAAGGAATTAGCAACACGGCCTATTGAATACACGTTTTTACGTAAAGAAAAACGGCCACAGCTTGAGTTACATCAATACCAGCTTACATCACAACATTGGTCTCCAGTTAAAACCCTTCATCCCGCTAAATGGCAGCACAATGTTGATATATTCATTCCTGATAATCCATTTTTACAGCGCGCACTTGTTATTGTGAATAATGGAATTAATCACAATATAAAAGCAATGGACTCTGTTCCAGCAACTGATTTCAGCGTGAGTACGCTAGAGAATATCGCCCGAGCAACCAATACAATCGTTATTTCTGTTGATAATATTCCAAATCAATATCTCACCTATGAAGAAAATGGGAAGCCTCTGAAAGAAGATGATAGTGTTGCTCACAGCTGGACATTATTTATGGAGCAGCCAGACAAGCAGCAGCTTATGCCTTTGCATATTCCGATGGCAATTTCGGTATCACAAGCATTGACATTGGCTCAACGTGAATTAAAACAGTGGAATATCGATAATTTTATTGTTTCTGGTATATCGAAAAGGGGATGGACAACCTGGTTAGCCGCAATAGCTGATCCACGTATTGATGCTATAGTTCCCTTTGCTATTGATTTGTTAGGAACAACAGCTGCGTTGAAACATATGTATCAATCTTACGGTGGAAACTGGCCAGCTGTATTCCATCCTTATTATCAAGAACGTATAGATGAAAAAATAGCAACGCCTGAATTTTTTAAGCTAATGCAGATAGGAGATCCACTGCAATATCTGGGCTCCATGTATGAATCACGTCTGGCGATTCCTAAATATATAATTAATGCGAGTGGCGATGATTTTTATGTCCCTGATAACAGCAAATTTTATTATGAAAAACTTCCAGGAAAAAAATCTTTACGTGTAGCCCCCAATTCTGATCACCGCGGTATAGCAAAATTTGCTGAGCAATCATTGACTGCATTTATCCGTCGTTTCCAGCGTTCGACACCACTACCCATATTGCATACTACGTTAAGACAGCAAGCAGGTAAGCCAATTCTCACCGTAAACTTTTCAGAAAAACCAGAAAAAGTGCAGCGTTGGACAGCTAAAAATCCGTTGGCACGCGATTTTCGTCATGCATGTGGTATTAGCTATAACGCATCACCGATTAATCTTACCACCAAAAAAGAGATTGAAATTTCGTTAAATACTCCGGGCAAGGGATGGGAGGCAACCTACATTGAAGCAACCTATGCTGATGGCTATATTGCGACAACACAAGTCTATATTACGCCTAACGATAAATACCCAATAACTGCCCCCCAGGCTAATGGAAAAATGTGTCAAACATTACCGGGTCGTGGTTTGAGAGAAAAATAAACTAATATTAGACCTCTTTCCAAACCGTAGTGTGGTGGCCAAATTAACTATGCCACTACACTCTGGAGAACTCATAAGCCTGCGCAGTAAAGCATCACCGCTCCAAATACCTTTGCCCAACAGGAGCTCGTTACTATTTAATTACATGTATACCCACAGCCCTTGAAGTTGCCGTTAGGCGGCCAGAGTGTGAGACCGATGAGCGTAGATAGACTACGTGATTCGGCGAACACCCGCAGCCAACAACGCGGCAGCTTCAAAGGCGAAGGGTATAGTCATATTTATAGGTTCGATTCCGAGTCTGCCAATTTATATTTATCGCTTTTAGCTCTATCCTTTTAGGAGACCTTTAAATTTAATCCAAATTTATCTTAAAATGCTAGGTGACATATAATATGCCTGGCTACATGGAGCATATATATAATGCTGATGGCGATGCTGGGGCTGATGTTGATGCTGGTAATACTGGGGCTGACCACATGGAGCATATACATAATATTGATGCCGGTGCTGGCGCTGGTGATGATTCTGATAATACTGTGGCTGGCCACATGGAGCACATACATAATACTGATGGCGCTGCTGGGGCTAGGGCTGATGTTGATAATACTGGGGCTAGCCACATGGGGCATATACATAATACTGATATGGATAATGCTGTTGCTAATCATATGAGCTGCATGAATGATATTGAGTAGAAATTTTTATATCTTATATAGAGGCGGTTATGGTTAAAAAAATTGGCGTATTAACAAGTGGTGGGGATGCGCCAGGAATGAATGCTGCCATCCGGGGAGTGGTACGTACTGCTCTGGCAGCAGGAAAAGAAGTCTATGGTATTTATGATGGGTATAAAGGTTTATATGAAAAGCGCGGCAAAGAATTAGATCGCTATAGTGTTTCAGATATGATTAATCGAGGCGGCACTTTTCTCGGCTCAGCCCGCTTTCCTGAGTTTAAGGATAAAAACATACGAAAACAAGCCATTGATAATATGGATGCTCTCGGCATTGATGGTTTGGTGGTCATTGGTGGCGATGGCTCTTATGCCGGAGCAGATCTGTTAACAAAAGAGAGTGGGATCATCCCTTGCATTGGTTTACCAGGTACCATTGATAATGATGTGGCAGGCACCGATTATACGATAGGTTTTTTCACTGCGTTAGAAACGGTGGTGGAAGCTATTGACCGCTTACGAGATACTTCTTCCTCGCACCAACGTATCTCACTGGTTGAAGTCATGGGGCGACATTGTGGTGATCTAACACTCGCCGCCGCTATTGCCGGAGGCTGTGAGTTTATTATCGTACCCGAAGTCGAATTCAAACGAGAAGATCTCTTATCTGAAATCAAAGCAGGCATTAAAAAAGGTAAGAGACATACCATTGTCGCCATTACTGAACATGTGTGTGATATTAATAAATTGGCGCAATATATCGAAGAAAAAACGAAAAGAGAAACCAGGCCGACAGTATTAGGTCATATTCAACGCGGCGGAGCACCGGTAGCCTATGATCGTATTTTAGCTTCACGCATGGGAGCTCATGCCGTTGAATTATTAATAAATAATAGCGCTTGTGCTGAAGCACGTTGTGTCGGCATACAAAATGACAAAATGGTTAATGAATTAATTTCTATTTGTATCAATGCTGAAAATAGGGAAAGAAAATTCAAACAAGACTGGTTAGACACGGCACGGAAACTGTTTTAGCAGGATGATGAGATGAATAAGTTTTGCAAAAAGTTTTCTATTTTATTACAACCCGAGGATCTCTTTAACAAAAGGAATGGTTAATTTACGTTGAGCGGTGATCGAGGCACGGTCAAGCTGATCAAGCGTCATAAATAGTGTACGCATTTTTCGATCAAGACGTTTTAACATAAAACGTCCTACATCTTCTGGCAGTTCAAAAGCGCGTAATTTCGCCCGTAGCTGCAATGCTTGCAATTTTTCATCATCGGAGAGCGGCTGTAATTTATAAATTTGTCCCCAATCTAGACGAGAGGCTAGATCCGGTAAATGCAAATTTAGCTGCCGGGGGGGACGATTACCGGTAATCAACAGTCGAGTATGGCCGGTTTCCTGGATACGGTTATAAAGATTAAATATCGCCATTTCCCATTGTGGGATCCCGGCGACACACTCGATATTATCGATACATACTAAAGCCAACTGCTCCATGCCATCCAATACCTCTTCGACAAAATAGGCACGCTTCTCCAATGGAACATAACCCACTGCTTCACCTCGTTGCGAAAATTCAGTACAGGCCGCGTGTAACAAATGACTGCGTCCCCCCCCCTCCCCTGACCAAAAATAAATATAGCTACCATGAGAGTGGTGGATAACTGACTGGATTGCAGCTAACACGGATGCATTTTCACCGGGATAGAAGCTGGCAAAGGTTTCATCATCAGGCAAATAAAGTGGCAGTGAAAGCTGTGCTGGGCTGTTCAAAAACACCTCAATCAAAATCAAAACAGAGCCAAAATAGGCTAAAAAATCCTGCAAGCTTAACATAAAATTTTTACGATAACAGAATATTAACTTTTACCCGCGCTAGAGCGAATTGATGTCAGCAAGTTATCCGCAAATCTTTGGTAAAGCGTTACTTGCACTGTTAGAATTCAACAGTTTTTAAAAACATGGTTACGCAGCGCAAAAGTACAGTTTACATAGCGTAAATAAGCATTTTGGGCTCGTTTTTGACGAAGTATGCCCTTCGTCTTTGAAGTTGCCTTCGGCTGCCAGGGCGACCGACCGATGAGCGTAGATAGACTACCTGATGAGGGCGAATACCCGCAGCCAACAACAAGGCGGCTTCAAAGGCGAAGGGCATATCAGCGAGCACAAGAGATTTCGAAATAATAACTAACCGTCCTGGGGATCTTGTAGTGACCAATAAAAACTCTCTCAACTATAAAGATGCCGGTGTGGATATCGATGCTGGCAACCAACTTGTTGATCAGATTAAAGATGTAGTAAAACAAACGACACGTTCGGAAGTGATCGGTGGCTTAGGAGGCTTTGGTGCTTTGTGTGCTATACCGGAACAATATAGCGAACCGATTTTAGTTTCCGCGACCGATGGGGTTGGAACTAAACTGCGTCTGGCGATGGATCTAAACCGTCACGATACTATCGGCATCGACCTGGTGGCAATGTGTGTTAATGATTTGGTGGTTCAAGGGGCAGAGCCGCTGTTTTTTCTTGATTATTTTGCCACCGGGAAACTCGATATCAATATTGCCAAAAATGTCATCACTGGTATTGCTGAAGGCTGTAAACAATCAGGCTGCGCGCTGGTAGGGGGTGAAACCGCAGAAATGCCAGGGATGTATCAGGGTGAAGATTATGACGTGGCCGGTTTTTGCGTCGGTGTGGTTGAACGAAAAGCTATTATTGATGGTAGTAAAGTGGCAGCAGGTGATACCTTAATTGCGCTAGGTGCCAGTGGACCACATTCCAACGGCTATTCGCTGATCCGTAAAATTTTAGATAAAAATAAAACTGATCCACAGCAAACCTTGTTAAAAGAAAAATCGCTTGCCGATTGGCTATTAGAGCCGACTAAAATTTATGTTAAATCTATTCTCAAGTTAATTGCCGATGCCAAATTCGACATTCATGCTATTGCTCATCTTACCGGCGGGGGTTTTTGGGAAAATATTCCTCGCGTTCTGCCCAAAGGCACTCAAGCGGTGATTAAAGAAACGAGTTGGCAATGGCCTGAAATCTTTCGCTGGCTACAAAAGGAAGGTAATGTGAGCCGCCACGACATGTATCACACATTTAACTGTGGCGTGGGGATGGTCATTGCGCTACCCGCGTCGGAAGCCGACGACGCGATTACCTTACTGAAGGCCGAAGGCGAAAAAGCCTGGAAAATTGGCGATATTGCGCCGCTACCTGAAGCTGAAGGCACCGAGCGAGTGATCATTAATCCGTAGCGGAAAAAAACAGATGATGAAAAAAATCGTGGTATTAATTTCAGGTCAGGGAAGCAACCTGCAAGCACTGATTGACGCCCAGCAGGAGGGGCATATTAACGGTAAAATCAGTGCGGTTTTCAGTAATAAAGAGTTTGCATATGGGCTAGAGCGCGCGAGGAAAGCTAATATTCCTGCGTATTGGTTAGATGCTAAACATTACAGTGATCCAGCGAGGTTTGATCTAGCGTTGCAACAAGCCATCGACCACTATCAACCCGATTTATTGGTGCTGGCAGGTTATATGCGCATCCTTGGCTCGGTATTTGTGCAACACTATATCGGGCGATTACTCAATATTCACCCGTCGTTATTACCTAAATATAAAGGCCTGCATACTCACCGTCAGGTATTAGAGAGTGGTGATAAAGAACACGGCACCTCGGTACATTTTGTCACAGAAGAGCTCGATGGTGGCCCCATTATTTTGCAAGCAAAAGTACCGGTGTTCAAAGGTGACAGCGAAACTGATCTCATTCAGCGAGTGCAAGTTCAAGAACATAATATCTACCCACGAGTGGTCAACTGGTTTACTCAAGGGCGCCTCGTTATGCTTGATAACGCGGCTTGGCTTGATGCAAAGCCACTGCCGTTGCAAGGTCTACTCGATAACCATTATACCCACAGTCTTTGAAATTGCCGCTAGGGCGTGAGACCGATGAGCGTATACCCAATGAATTTCAAGTTACAGCAAGGCGGCAATCAATCGAATCGGTACATGACAGAGGATGAGTGATCGCTGCCAACGCCGCCGTAACTTGAAAGGTGAAGGGTATAGACATACTAGGTGATTCGGGAACCCCTCGCAGCCAACAATGCGGCGACTTCAAAGGCGAAGGGTATAGACTCTTCATTCTGTTTTAAGGAACTCACATGCCTACGACAAGTAATATTAGGTTACGCCCATTAGAACGTGATGATTTGTTGTTCGTCCATCAATTAGATAATAATGCTAATGTGATGCGTTATTGGTTTGAAGAGCCTTACGAAGCTTTTGTTGAACTCTCCGATCTGTACGATAAACATATTCATGATCAGAGTGAACGCCGATTTATTATCGAAAAACAAGACAAAGATAGAGAAAAAGATAATTTAAGAGTAGGCTTGGTTGAACTCGCGGAAATCAATTATATTCATCGCCGGGCAGAGCTCCAGATTATTATTGCTCCCGCTTACCAGGGACAGGGTTTTGCCTGTAAAGCCGTAAGGCTGGCAATGACCTATGGCTTTTCAGTGCTTAATTTACATAAACTTTATCTTATTGTTGATAAAGAAAATAAGAAAGCTATTCATATTTATGAGAAACTAGGATTCAAAAAAGAGGCGGAGCTGGAGCAAGAGTTCTTTATTAATGGTGAATATCATAATGTCATCCGTATGTATATTTTCCAAAAAGATGCCCTTAGTCAAGATAAGATACTCAATACTGTTGCTACGAAATTAGCCTGTGATTTTACGAAATAACGCTCCCTTCAGAGCCTATGTCCAATGAATTTCGCGTTACGGCAAGGCGGCAATCAATCGAATCCCAGGAGTCTTTGTCTTTGAAGTTGCCGCTAGGCGGCCGGGGTGACCGACCGATGAGCGTGGACATACCATGAGGCGAACATCCGCAGCCAACAACGCGGCGGCTTCAAAGACGAAGGGGATACAAGAGATTTCGAACAGACTCTAAGAGAGATAAGGACTAAAATTTTTCGCACATGGCTGATACGCATTGAACAATTTATGATTTATAACATAGAGAAAAAGACCTGCTGTGATGTTGTCAAAATTCAAACGTGCTAAATGCCTGCACCAGCTATGCTGCCTACCTAGGATCCCTCAGATAATCAATGATGTTCAAACATTGTATTGCCCTAAATCTTTCCGTTCTAAACTGTTAGAGTTAATTGCTCAAGCCGCTCAATATATTTGCTTAGTTGCCCTGTATTTTGAAAAAGACGAAGCAGGTAAAAGCATACTCAATGCTTTATATCAAGCAAAAAAACAACGACCTGAATTAAAAATTTTTGTCTTGGTCGACTGGCATAGAGCACAGCGTAGTCGTATCGGCACGGCTGCGATCAATACTAACGCAGATTGGTACTGTGAGATGGCAGAACAAAATCTAGCGACTTCTGTTCCTATTTACGGTGTCGCGGTCAATACACGTGAGGCGTTAGGGGTGCTGCATTTAAAAGGGAGCATCATCGACGATAACGTCATTTACAGTGGAGCGAGTATTAATGATATTTATCTCTATCAAAATGATAAATATCGCTATGATCGTTATCAAGTAATCAAAAATTCAATGCTAGCTAAAGTGATGCGAAGCTACATTGAGCAAGAAATTTTAAATTCGGGCGCTGTACAACGCCTAGATCGTCGTGATCGCCCTAAGAATTCTGAAATTAAGCATGAAACTAAAAAATTCCGTGTTAAGTTGCGGGAGGCAAGTTACCAATATATCAATCAAGCCAATCACGATGAATTGGCAGTGACCCCCTTGGTGGGATTGGGGAAAAAAAACCTGTTAAACAAGACTATTAATGATCTCATCTGCTCCACACAACAACGGCTTATTATTTGTACTCCATATTTCAATTTACCTTCATTACTTGTACGTAATATCACTACTTTATTGCGAGAAGGTAAACAGGTTGAAATTATTGTCGGCGATAAGACAGCCAATGATTTTTATATCCCAGAAGATCAGCCGTTTAAAATTATTGGCATACTCCCCTATCTCTATGAAATCAACCTGCGACGCTTCTTGAAACATCTACAACGTTATATAGATAGTGGGCAATTAACTCTCCGATTATGGAAAGATGGCAATAATAGCTATCATCTAAAAGGCGTATGGGTAGACAATAAATGGCAACTGATAACCGGTAATAATTTGAATCCACGTGCTTGGCATCTGGATTTAGAAAACGCGATTCTTATTCATGATCCTAAACAGGAAATGCACGAACAACAAACGAAAGAATTGGCTTGTATTCGTAAACATACCCGGATCATAACCCACCATCTTGAGTTAGAAAATATTTCACAATATCCAGTTAAAGTACATAAAATGATCCGCCGTATGCGCAGGATCCGGATCGATCGCTTAATTAATCGTATCCTTTAATATTTCAGTTATTTCTCCAACGTTTTTTATTGGTTCAAAAAAGAAAATTATTCTATCAGTGATATGGCCGAATCAGTTTAATTTGATTCAAGGCGGAGTAGCACAGACAGTACAAATAGTACGACAAGCGACGACAACACTATTTTTAGCTAAGCCTTTGTAACGCACTTTTCTAAAGTTGAACTTATTCTGGCCTAATAAATTTTTCCTTTCTTTAGTGTCCAAATTTATTAGGCCAGAATATCAGCAACAACAGCAAGCTGAGGAGGCGAGTTAACAAATCCACGTAAACCAACCACATGAACATGTTCATGACGATTGAAAACTTTACGCACCAATTTATAAGTGGTTCCTTTTTCAGGACTGATATTCTCGGGGGCTGCAATAATTAATTGCATTTCTAACCGCGCACAAAGTTCAAACAAGGTCGCAATAGACTTTGCATCCAATCGCGCCGCCTCATCAAGAAATAGCAAACGACAAGGTGAAATATCTTTACCACGTAAACGCTGTGATTCTTCTTCCCAACTTTGCACCACCATCACTAAAATCGACATCCCCGTACCGATCGCCTCACCAGTTGACAGCGCGCCACTTTCGGCGCGCAGCCAACCGTCAGCACCGCGATAAACTTCTACTGCTAATTCGAGATAATTACGGTAATCGAGCAAGGCTTCACCGATGGTCTGTGCGGAGCGCTGGCCAGGATCCAGCTGCGGATTCAAACGTTGATATAATTTCGCCAACGCTTCGGAGAAAGTCAGGCGGTTACTGTTGAATAAATCCTGATGTTGTTCTTGCTGCTCGGACAACACCGCTAATAAAGTCGCATGCGCTTCACGCACATTAACATTCAAGCGCACACTTTTTACCTGACCAAAAGAAACAGCACGTAATCCCTGATTTAACATAAGGATGCGGTTCTGCTCACGTTGAATCGTTTTACGGATAATATTAGCAACGCTTTTACAACTGATGGCCAATATGTGCTCTCGGGCATTCAATTCTTCAGTAAGGCGAGCCAATTCAATTTCCATTTGCTCGATGGCATCAATAGGATCATCCGTACGGAGAATATCTTGGCGGATACGTTCACGTAAATGCTGATAAACCGCGCTATAAAAGACAATTTTTCGCTCTGGACGTTTGGCATCTTCCGATGAGCGTAATAAATCACGCAGATATTCATTTTCTGCCACCGCAGGGCGTAATGCTCCCAATGCTTTATCTGACATAGAACGCAGTTCATCAGCGCTCTTATACGCCAATTCACGCCGATGCAGATGGCGTTCAACACCGTTGTCTTTCACCATCCTCATCACTCTGCACCAACCCGATTTAGCCTGCACAATCTGCGCACGCATTTGATGATAATCTCGGGTTGATTTGCGTTGTTTTTTTTCTAAATCCTCTATCTCTGCTTCACAACAAATCAATTTTTTTTCTAACTGATTACGTTGTAAGCGGACAGTGCGCAACGCCGTCTGGAGCTCATCACGGCGCCTAAGCGCGCGCGCCTGAGCATCGCTATCTGCCTGTACACCAATGTCTTTTAATTCCTGTTCTAATTCTCTGAGCAGATCACTTTTTGCTTCATAAGCGCTTTTGAATGACGCCAACATGTGCTGATTTTGCGTAAACTGGGCTTGATTCTGCCGTAATTGCTCACGGGCGTGGCTACGTTCAGTTTCCGCCTGTGCCAAACGTTGACGTAATTGATCATTCAGATCCGTGCTTTCTGTCACTACCTGGGTCGAATCAGCATAGTTAAAATGCGCGCGTCTTTGCACCACTTCACTTAAAGAAAAAACTTGTTTTTTGAGCAAATGCTGTTGCTGCTGAGCCTGGCTATAATCGTCTTGTAATTGTTGATGCTGTTGTGGATCACTCTGTAATGCCGCAAGTAGTGGCTCCAGTTTGGCCAAAGAAGCTCCCTGTTGTTTAATGTAGTGAGCGGCCTGCAACGCCTGTTCATGATCGGCAGTGATTTCTTCTATCTGATGTTGCAAACTGTCGTCGCGCAGTAACGACACCAGAGGGACTAATTTGTTAAGGCATAAAATAGCGGCTTTGGTCTGTTCAAACTGTTGCTGATGTTGCCGATGTTGCTCTTCATGGGCGCGTAAATTATTTTCTATTTCGCTGCACTGAATAGTGAGTAGCCGAATTTTCTCTTCAGGATCAGCATCAAACACCACCGACAAATGAGACGCAACAAAACAGCTAAATGCTTGATGTATACGCTGAGCCTTTTGCATATCAAATGATAATGTAGCGTAGTCTGTCTTTAAAGCATCACGGCTCTTACACAACGCCTTACAGCGATTTTCACGGGCAACACGACCAAATAAAGGCACGTCAGGATAGCGAGAATAGCGCCATTGACGATCAGCGGATCTCACGAGGATCGCTTTTTCCTGCGCTTCAAAAGTAAAAAAATCTTCATCAAATGATTGAGGATCGCCCTCAATTAAATAGAGGTCGTCTGGTGCCTCTGCCAAATTTTGTAACTTATCACGTATCAACGAAAGGTTTGGCACAACAATGCCATGGCGGGCAGGACCATAAAGCGCAGAATAATGAGGCGCATCATCCACAGCGATATCGTCATAAATTTCAGATAGCAGCACCCCTCCCAAATACTCAGCGAGGGAGACTAAGCGAGGATCTTCTGCGCCACTGGGTTGATTTAATCGCTCAATTTGTGTTTCAACTGCCCGTATTTCGGCGGCGATTTTATCGCGTTCAAGCGTAACTTTACGTTCACGCTCAAACCATTGCTGCATGTTTGCACTCACCTGATCACTATTTTCCAGTATCGCGCCATTTTGCTCACTGAGCTTATTAAGTGCCTCCTGTGCTGCTAGCCAAATGGGTGCCAGGGTGATCAATCTTTGTTTTTCTTGTTTAAACTGATCCAGCTGTTGGCGCATGGCCATCCGGCACTCTGCCACCTCGCTAACATGGTGCTCGAATTTGCCAATTTGCTGCTCTAGACTCAATTGCAATGCAACCAACTCATCGGCTTGATACTGCTTTCCCTGACGTTGACAAAATGCTTGCAACATACGTTCAGCATCTTGTTGCGCCTGCAAACGCAGTCTCAGCTCTGATAAGCGGATCTGCAAGGGTTGGATCCGCTCTGCTAGATGCTGTTGAGACGGCCAACGGCGTAATAATTCACGCGCTACTGACCAAGCTTCAGCACGATCGGCTGATCCGCTGATCTTCACGACCAATTGATAAGCTTGCTCAAATTGGTGGTGAGAAGCCGTCGCGATAGTCAATTTTTGCTGCAATTGCAGCAAAGTGGCCGTGGCTTCTTTGTCAGAGAGGTGAAAAGTCTCCAGCCAATGCTCTGCGTTATCGGTGGTTAATTCTGGCAATTGACATAATGCACCGGCGTTTTTTAGTGCCTCCTGTGCCTGCTGGTATTGAATGGCACGGGTTTGCTGAACATCTAAAGCTTGCTGGTAGTCCGCTAGCTGGCTTTTTAATTCATCCACTTCATTTACCGCCGCTTCTACCCGCATTTCATTTTCTGCCTGCCGCTCACAGGCTTCAACCACTACGATATTTTGTTCCTCGAGCCGATAACTCAGCTCTTCCAATTCTTCTTGATAGCGCGCTATTTTTTCTTGCTGACGCATAGCACTTTGCACTAAATTCAACTGTTCGTTGGCAGCTTCGTAATCGGCTTCTCGTTCTAACTCGGTGGCACTTTGATCTTTGAGTTCTTTGGCGATTTCGGAATGATGATATTGTTCCGCTAACCCTTTTTTACGCTGAGTAAACAGATCACGACGCAGGACTAATAGACTATCTAAATGACTACGACGCTCATTAATATGGCGCATATAATCAGCCGCAACATAGGAGGTCGATTCTGCAATCAGATGTTTAAATAAATCTCGATCCGATTGCGTCGTACGAATGGCCTCCAATGTCATCCGGTTTTCACGTAACGCCGCCTCCATATCTTGAAATGCTTTACGTACCCCGCTATTTTCCGGCAATAAATAATCACGTAATGAACGTGTGATGGCGCTGGAGATCCCACCGTATAAAGAGGCTTCAATGAGGCGATAAAATTTACTACGATCAGCAGCCGAACGGAGTCGTTTGGGGATCACCCCCAAATCAAACATCAGCGAATGGTAGTCAGTAATAGAATTAAATTGCTTGAACTGTACCCCTTCCATGGCTTCTAGCCGATTTTTTAGCTCGGGGAGAGACAGTACACGCGCCTGCTGATCGGCCAATATTTCTGTCAGCAACTGGGTAGGCTGGCAAGCAGCCGGCAATCCTTGGATAGTAAACGGCTTGATATCAACTTTACGATCACGTCCTGCCACCTGTTGTAAGCGAACACCGAGCAATATGCGCTGATGGCGTGAATTCATTACATAGAGCGCGGAATAACAAACACCAGCACGTAACTTACCATGCAGACCTTTGTCACGCGATCCTGTCGTCGAGCCGGCTTCCGTGGTATTACGAAAATGCAATAAGGTGAGATCGGGGATTAACGCGGTGATAAAGGCAGCCATGGTAGTGGATTTACCCGCTCCGTTTCCGCCTGATAAGGTAGTGACCCACTCATCGAGATCAAAGGTACGAGCAAAAAAACCATTCCAATTAATCAATGTCAATGAACAAAATTTACCGCGTTCGATTTTTCCTGATTTTATCATTATTACTGATCCTTATTACTCATCCTTTTCACTCTGCAGTCTGTCATCAACTTCGACCACCGTATTTTCCAGCACTACCCCTTCACTCTGTTGGATCATCTGTAATTGAGCTGTTTGGGGATCATCGCCATTACGTACATCGGCACCAAAACGAAACACTGCTTCAGTAATACGAAATTGGCTACTGTCATGACTGATAAAATAGATCATGCCTAAACGGCGCAGACGGTTAAGAGAAGCGCGTATTTTTTCTTGTAGCTTCTGTTTATCTAAATCAGAGCCTGCCGAGCGTTGATTCACCCATTTAAGCAATTTGCTTTCATCAACAAGGGCGATAAGTTCTTCATACAATTCTTGTTGGCTAAAAATGCCTTGATGCGCCAAACGCTCTGGACTGAGATAAAGATAGCAGAGCACTTTACCTACCATCATGTCTAATTCAGACAAAACAGATCGGGGAATTAAACTGGTAGAGCGCGCTCTTAAATAGAAAAAATTTTCCGGCGCATGGATCAAATCGACATTATAGCGACGATAAAATACTTCCAATTGCTCCTGAAAATCGGTCAAAAAAGCATGATTGTCCAGTTCATCAGCGCCAATATGGCGACCAGCACGCAGCTGGCTATCTAAAGAAGGAAAAAGTTGACTCGCCAATGCTTGCGCCAACTTAATGGGCATAACGGGTTCAATATCGGTCGATGACATGTGCCTGCACCTCAGCTCCGTAATCATTAATCGCTGACCATTCTGGCGCTAAGCCAGAAAAATCGGCGGCCGCCACGCCAAGGCGAATCGCTTGGTCAACGAGGATACGCGCGACATCAAAATGACGTGCTTGTGGATATTGTGCCAAATAATCGCGTAGGATTTGCCCCAAATTCAGCGGGGTTTCTTGGCGGGGAAAGATAACTAAGGCTTGAGTAATGGCGGTGGTGAGCTGTTGGCAAATTTGATTAAATTCTTCAAATTCTAGCTCCGGTGGTAATTCTCCCCTCACCTCTTCACTGCATAATGCCGCCCCTTCATCCCGCATGTCTAACATACGGTCAGCATTAACGAAAGTCAGTGCCCAGGGGTGCGAAAAATAATTTTGGATGGATTGCCTCAGTCGCTGCGCAAAAACACGGTTTTTATCCATATCAATCGCGGTACGGATAAATTTATGCACATGACGATCATAGTTGATCCATAAATCGATAGCCTGTTGTCCCCAACCAATGATCCGATCTAGTTTATTTTGTAAGCTAGCAACAAGATGCGTTATCCGATCTAATTTTATATCCCCTTCGCCTTTGAAGCCGCCGCGGTGTTGGCTGCGAGTGTTCGCCTCATCAGGTAGTTGTCTACGCTCATCGGTCTCACACTCTGGCTGCCTAGCGGCAACTTCAAGGGCTATGGGTATATTACCTAGGGTAGCATCTTGGATCCGCAGTAAATGGGTCTGGATTTTATCACCCACAGCAGACAAGGTATCTTGCAATTCACGCAACATCTGCGACGTTTCCGCAAGCAATGATTCACAGCTCGCAATAGCCGCGCGCCAATCTTGATTCAACAGTGAGGCGATCTCTTCTTTTACCGTATTTTGCTGTTCATCGAGTAACCGTTGGCTGATGTCAATACTGTCAAAAATTTCCGCGACCGAATATCTCAACGGTAGAAAAACACTGTGTTGCCAATGGCTGTCATCACCGGGCTCACAGGCCGCCAACGCTACGCGATGTAATTCTTCAGCGACCCGCGCTAATTGCGTGGAGAGACGCAGGGCTGAAAATTCACGTTGCCGAATATAATAATTGGTAATACTAATCCCCAGTGGCGTCAAACGGTAAATGGCATGACCCTCTGCTAAATCACTGCTAAAACGGTTTAGCAAACGCTGACGCACAACATCATTAATGGCATTATTCCCGCGTATCAGCAAGGTTTCCGGCGCTTGTTCAAAACCTTTACTCACATGCGAAAATGCCTCAATCAATTCGCCTTCACTCATTTCGCTGTCCAGCCGCTCACTGTTAAGTAAAGCAATGGTTAACAAAAAGGCTAAACGTTCAGGCGGGAGCGTAATTGAAAAATCATTTTTTCGCGCCCAAGCCACCAGCTCGGGTACCGTCTGGGAAATTTCATTCATATTCACTCGTTATGGATTCGAAAAAGGTTTCGTACATTAGACCTCTTCGGAAACCTACTGCGTGACGCGGATCCTGCGTTGCCCGGTGCGCGCAATCCTCATGTACTTATGGCAATGAAGGTTGCTGTGCGCCGGACGCCTTGACTCCGCATAACGAACTACGGTTTCCAAAGAGGTCTATTACTGTGCACCACTGAGAATTGATCGCACCTTTTGTAAATCTTCTGGGGTATCGATCCCGACAGCTGGAGCTTCTTTTGCTAATGCTACATGAATTTTTTCACCGCGTGACAAAACACGAAGCTGTTCAAGCGATTCTATTTTCTCCGATTTACAAGGTGCCCAAGCCACATAACGACGGATAAAACCGGCTCGATACGCATAAATGCCAATGTGCCGTAAAAAGTGCCCTTCGATATCTTCATGTTTCGCTGGGTGATACGGTTTTCCGTTGCCAGAAATAGGCGCACGAGAAAAATAAAGCGCATAACCGTCAGCATCAATTCCTACTTTCACCACGTGCGGATTGAAAACCTCTTCACTATGGTTAATAGGAACTGCCAATGTAGCCATTTCAGCGGCACAATTGGTTAAATTTTCTGCAACTTGCTGGATAATACAGGATGGTATGAGTGGCTCATCGCCCTGAACATTAACAATAATATCGTTATCCTCAAAACCATAATGCTCAATAACCTCAGCTAACCGTTCAGTACCTGATTGATGATCAGAACGTGTAAAACAAACTTCCCCTCTCGCCTTTTTTACCGCCTCCAGGATATCCGCATGGTCAGTGGCAACAATCACCCGTTTAGCCCCTGATGCTAATGCACGCTCCATCACATGCACAACCATCGGCTTACCATGAATATCAGCCAAAGGTTTAGCGGGTAAACGGTTTGAAGCATAACGGGCAGGAATAATAACGGTGAATTTCATGCCAGTTTCTCATCAATCTTGATAGCACGGGCTTCATTGGCTAATAGTACCGGGATCCCATTGCGCACAGGATAAGCCAATTGCTCAGCTTTACACACTAGCGCTAGATTTTTTTGATCAAAAGATAATTTACCGTTACAAATGGGGCAGGCAATAATTTCAAGTAAACGGCGATCCATAATCCCTCCTAAATATACCAGCGAGCACCAGAGATTTTTAATATACCCTTCGCCTTTCAAGTTACGGCGGCGTTGGCAGCTCGCACTCATCCTCTGTCATGTACTACTTGTACACTCCTGAGATTCGCTTGATTGCCGCCTTGCCGTAACTCGAAATTCATTGGGTATAGACGCTAAGAAGTCTATTTTTCTATATTAATCAGAGCACCATCAGCATCAAACAATAAGGTCAGTGTTCGTTGTGTTATTTTTTCATGGCCAGTTTGCTGACGAAAAACATAGAACCAGGTTCTGCTACCAAAAGGATCGCGTAACATGGGTGTACCTAGTATGTAGGCAACCTGTTGTTGTGTCATGCCTTTCTCTATTTTTTCCACGTCATGATGTGATAGATAATTACCTTGATTCATATCAGGCCGATAAACTACTTTTTCCAATGTGGAACAACCAACAATCAGCATCGACAGTAACAAGGGAGCAATAATCAACAGATTACGGTGAAACATTTTACAACACATGGTTATCAGATTCCTTTTTTGACAAAGTATCAGCGAGCACAAGCAATTTCAAAGTATACCCTTCGTCTTTGAAGCTGCCGCGTTGTTGGCTGCGGGTTCTCACCCGAATCACGTAGTAGGTCTACGCTCATCGGGTCTCACTCCCTGGCCGCCTAGCGGCAACTTCAAAGACAAAGGGTATAGAAGATCATAATAGAGCTTATCCTAGTTTAAAACCTTTGCTTACGTCTCCTTTTACAAATAAAAATTTGCATTAGACCGCCAATAATTCTTTTGCATTGGCTAATGTATTTTTTGTGATTTCTCCGCCACCCAGCAGACGCGCGAGCTCTTGCAATCTATCTTTGTTATCCAGTTTATCCATTCTAATTTCAGTTCCCATACCATCAGTTTGTTTACTAACAAAAAAATGTTGATGACCACAACCCGCAACTTGTGGCAAATGAGTGACACACATCACCTGAGTGAATTCACCTAATTGACGTAATAAGCGTCCTACGATTGCCGCCGTTGGGCCGCTAATACCCACATCTATTTCATCAAAAATTAATGTTGGGGTCTCCATTTTACGTGCGATAGCAACCTGAATCGCTAATGCGATACGTGAGAGCTCTCCTCCCGAAGCGACTTTATTTAATGGCTGTAATGGCTGACCGGGGTTTGTTGTAATACCAAATTCAATACGACTGGCTCCATCAACACACAGGTGCTCTGGTTCAAAAAATGTCGTAATAGTAAATTGACCATGCGGCATAGCCAGTTGCTGTATCCTTTTTGTCACTAAAGCTGCTAATTCCTGCGCATAATATTGCCGTTTTTGATGTAATTGATCGGCCATTGCTAACGCATTTTGATAACAGATATTGACCTGTTGGCTCAATTGTTCATGAGCCTGCTCTTGTTGCGCCAAAAATTGCTCTTCTTCTAATAATTGTTGATGGAATTGTGGTAGTTTTTCAGGCTCAATACGATGTTTGCGGGCTAAATTAAATTGACTTGATAACTGTTGTTCCAGATCAGATAACCGACTCGGTTTTACATCCAATTGTTGAATATAACGACTCAGTTCACCACTGATCTCATTAATTCGAATATTAGCTTCATCGAGCATGCTTAGCATATCTTGAAAATGGCTATCCATTCCCTCCAATTCAGTTATTTTTTCCTTAACGACATTAAGTTGACGCAAAATATTTTGTTGTTCGCCTTCCGAGAGCAGTTGCAATGCTTGTTGGCTCATTAATAACAATTGTTCGCGATCAGCTAAACGTTTGTATTCTTTATCTATCTGTTCATATTTCCCCGCCTGCGGCGCAAGGGCATTTAATTCTTGGAGGTGATACTGCAACAGTTGCTGGCGAGAGCTTAGCTCAAGGGTTCGTTGCTGATGCTGTGCCAATGCTTGACGGCTTTGTTGCCAGGTAGAGTAAACCTCTCGCATCTTGGCTAATAATACGGATTGATCGGCATAAGCATCGAGAAGTTTTTTTTGATGAGTAGATTTGAGTAATAACTGGTGAGCATGTTGGCCATGAACCTCAATAAGCAACTGGCCTAATTCACGTAATTGAGAAACAGGCACGGCGATGCCATTGATAAAAGCCCGAGAACGCCCATCGACACCTATAGCACGTCGTAATAAACATTCATCACCATTATTATCTAAAAGATTATCTTGCAACCATTTTAGAGCAGAAGAGGTATCGGTAAGTGAAAAACGCGCACAAATATCAGCCCGTGTTGCGCCCGATCGAACCATATTTCCTTCTAAGCGCGATCCTAAGCATAAACCCAAGGCATCAATAGCAATAGATTTACCCGCTCCCGTTTCCCCGGTAATCGCGGTCATGCCAGATTGGAAATCAATTGCTACCTCACGCACAATAGCAAAATTATTGATGGTTAGTTGAGCCAGCATGATAAATCTCCTGTATATCAATACATGTCTGTATCACTCATTTTTATAGCCAAATCATTTTAATTTGACGAAGGGTATACAATAAGACCCGCGATACTTTTTCAAAATAATGTCTTCGACCAACCTAATTTTTTATTTAACGTATTAAAATAACAATAATTTTTAGGATGAATTAAATCGAGATAAAACGCGCTACGGCGTATCCAAATCTCTACTTCTTCATCCTTTTGAATGGGAAGTTCAATGTGGCCGTCACAAGTGATTGCTAAATCACTACCCAAAACTTTTAAGTAAATCGTACTGCTACTACTCATCACCAAAGGTCTTGCCGAAAGGGTATGTGGAAACATAGGCACTAGTACCATTGCATCCAGTGTCGATGTTAAAATTGGCCCACCGGCAGAAAGTGAATAAGCTGTAGACCCGGTGGGTGTGGCAATAATCAGGCCATCAGAACGTTGAGAAAAAGCGAAACAATCGTCAATATAAACTTCGAATTTAATCATATGTACTTTTTTAGCGGAATGTAGCACAACTTCATTGATCGCAGTACGAGTGCAATATTGCTGATTGGAGTCCCGGACTTCAACTTCTAATAAAAAACGTTGTTCACTTGAGTATTCACCAATGAGCACTTTTGATAGCTGCTCTCGCGCCTTACCCGGATCTAAATCAGTCAAAAAACCAAGATTTCCTCGGTTAATACCGATAACTTTAATATCGGATTTATGCAATATTTGAGCGGCTCTCAGCATATTACCGTCACCACCAACGACGATAGCCAAATCCGCTTGTTGTCCAATTTCAGCCAGGCTGGCACCAATAGCACCTTTTAAATCGGGCTCCTTGGCAATATGCTCTTCTACAAGAATAGGATAATCAGATTTTAGCCAATGGTATAACATTTTATGAGTATCCAATGCACGCGGCTGACGCGGTTGACCGACAATAGCAATACAATTAAATTTTTTCGTCACTGTCGCTTCTTTCCTCATAGATATATACCCAATGAATTTCGAGTTACGGCAAGGCGGCAATCAATCGAATCCCAGGAGTGTACAGATAGTACATGACAGAGGATGATTGACCGCTGACAACGCCGCCGTAACTTGAAAGGCGAAGGGTATATTTTTGTTCCCCGACACTATTATCAATTCCCTTGAATCCACTGTTTTCATCCCCATAATAAACAAAGTTGCGAGATTAATGCTAACACTCGGAGATATCTATGAAGAATGACAATAAAAAACAGCACCCCCCTATCGATAAAACTGTAGAAGAAAAAAATGCACCCGCCATCGAGCCGCTAACAAAAGATAGTCCAAAAGACAATGTTGCTGAAAACAATGCTGCCGATGATCCACGGATCGCCACATTAGAAGCTAAATTAGCGGCATTGGAAACCGAATTGGCTGAAGCCTTGAAAAGAGAAAAGGAATCTGAGCCACGTCATCAGGCTGATATCGCTAATATGCTCCGTCGAACTCAAAACGATATCGAAAAAGCACACAAATTCGCGCTGGACAAATTTACCACTGCATTATTACCTACCCTGGATAATTTAGAAAAAGCGTTGGAAACAGCCGATCATGCTAATCCCGCATTAGCCGCAATGATTAAAGGGGTTGAGCTTACGCTGAAATCTTTTCAAGATACGATCAAAAAATTTGGCATTGAAATCATTGCTGATACTAACGTGCCACTGGATCCTAATTTGCACCAGGCGATGGCTTTAGCTGACTCAGAATATCAACCCAACCATGTGGTGACGGTAATGCAAAAAGGCTATAAGCTGAATGGCCGTTTGTTACGTCCCGCGATGGTCACCGTCAGCAAAGACAGTAAAGAAAAAACATAAGATTTATTCTTTTCTTAAGCTGAATCAGTCTCATTTGATTCAAGGCGGAGGAGCACAGACAGTACAAATAGTACGGCAAACGACGACAACGCTTAAATCAAATGAGACTGATTTAGCTATAGGCACTAGACTTCTTGCAAAATAGTAACTCGTGACGCGAAATCAAGACACGCACGGCAGTTTGTGCAAGAAGTCTGTGTCTTTCATTGACTTTTTTACTCTGTTAATTCCGGTTGCCACCGTATCGACGCCAATTTCTGCTGTTGCAGTAATTGATTTACTTGCGAAAAATGACGACAACCAAAAAAGCCTCGATGCGCAGACAAGGGGGATGGATGAGGTGCTTGCAACACAAAATGGCGCTTTCTATCAATGATACTGCCTTTTTTTTGCGCATGAGCCCCCCACAATAAAAAGATAACCCCGGTACGATGTTCATTTAGCGCCGCGACAACCCTATCGGTAAACTGTTCCCAGCCAAGATGAGCATGAGAATGGGCTTTGCCCGCTTCCACCGTCAATACCGTATTCAGTAATAGCACTCCTTGTTCCGCCCAACTTTGTAAACAACCGTGATCAGGATAGGTAAAATCAGCAATATCCTGTACTAATTCCTTATAGATGTTCACTAATGAGGGGGGTGCTGGCACACCGGGTAGCACCGAAAAGGATAAGCCATGTGCTTGATTTGGCCCATGATAAGGATCTTGGCCAAGAATGATGACCTTGACATGCGCAAATTGAGTAAAACGAAATGCATTAAAAACGTCTTTTTGGGCAGGATAGATTATTTTACCCGCATGACGCTGCGCTGCTACATAGTTCAGAGTGTCACGAAAATAAGGTTTTTCTTTTTCTTGACCGATAACGTCGTGCCAAGTAAGGACGGTCGACATTAGTACTCTCCTTTAATTTTTTTGCGCTTTTTAAGCCCTTTTTTTGACAAAAGACGGCTTGCAAAACTGTCGTCCGGAAGGGAATACACTTCGGGGATTCGATTGATTGCCGCTTTGCCGTAACTCGAAATTCATTGGGTATAGGCAAGAAGTCTAAAATATCAGCGATTCAACTAGTAGGAACATCCATATCTACTAATTTTTTAGTCGGCTGGCGTCGTTTACCGATATTTTTGCTATCACGATGACGTATTTTTTGCTTGGGTTTTTCTTTGCCCGCCTCTTTTTTTGCTTTACGCTTCTCCGAAACGGCTTTCGAGGGTTTACCTGTGAACTTCTTGCTTGGTGCCTTACTTTTCGGACGTAATTCATCTATCACACGCGGTTTTAGGGATTCATCGAAATAACGTCCTGCCTTGAGATAACGCCCTACCTTTTGTAACAACAGATAATCATGGTTTTCAATCAAAGAAATTGCCGTGCCCTTTCGACCCGCTCGGCCAGTACGGCCAATACGATGCAAGTAAACATCGGCAGTACGCGGCATATCGAAATTGAAGACATGGCTAATATCATCAATATCTAATCCGCGAGAAGCCACATCTGTTGCCACCAATACATTAATTCGACCGTCATTTAAACGAATGACCGCTTCTGTTCGTTTTGCCTGAATCATTTTTCCCTCAAGATACCAGGCATGAATGTCTGCTTCACGTAACCAGCCAACCAACTCATGTACCCGTTCGCACGTACGGACAAAAATAATAGATTTTTTTACCTCCGGCTGTGTTAACAAATGGCATAACAATGCTTTTTTATGCTCAATATCGTCAGCACGGTAATACCATTGAATAATTTTTTTACGTTCTCGTCTGGACGGATCAGCGTCTAGCTCTAGCGGATCTTTCAGGATCCGTTTCGCAAATTCACGTATCGCTTCACCTTCTAAGGTTGCTGAAAACAACAACGTTTGCTTACGGCAACAGGTTTTAGCGGCGATGGCTTCAATATCTTTCGCAAACCCCATGTCCAGCATACGATCAGCTTCATCAAGAATGAGCGTTTCCACAGCATGGCAATCAAAATTTTCTTCTTGAATATATTGCAATAAACGCCCGGTAGTCGCGACCACGATATCTTGATTTTCAGTAAATATCTCTGCGTGATTCATATAAGCCACCCCGCCAGTGATCGTCGTTATAGCAAGAGAGGTATTTACTGCTAATTCATTTGCTTGTTCAGCAACTTGCATAGCAAGTTCACGAGTGGGTGTTAAAATCAAAATACGTGGCGGACCCGATTTCCTACGTGGAAAATCTAATAAGTGTTGCAAAATCGGCAGTAAAAACGCAGCCGTTTTCCCGGTACCTGTGGGCGCAGAGCCCAGCAGATCACGCCCCTCCATCGCCGCTGGGATCGCCATTGCCTGAATGGCCGTTGGGCGCTGGTAACCTTTATCGTTCAACGCTTTAATTAGACGGTCATTAAGATCAAATTCCGAAAAATGGATCGCCATTGCCTGAATGGCCGTTGGGCGCTGGTAACCTTTATCGTTCAACGCTTTAATTAGACGGTCATTAAGATCAAATTCCGAAAAATGAATAGCAGTCATGGTATTCCTTGTATTAGTTTGCTGATGACAAAAAACAGCGCTTTTTCACCGATTTTTTTTCAATTCAGCGTAGCTCAAGAAGATTTTGAATAGTCTCTGAGTACTGTATTGATTTTACGGCACATTGGATAAGTTTAGGGAGCAAGAATAGTGGGTTGTGGGCTGCTTATCTGGTTCGGATAATCAAGGGTATAATGTAAACCTCTACTTTCTTTTCTTTCCATTGCACAACGGACAATTAATTCAGCCACTTGCACTAAATTACGTAATTCTAATAAATTATTTGAGAGTCGAAAATTAGCGTAATATTCATTTACTTCCTGCTGTAATATGTTAATCCGTCGCAGAGCACGTTCCAGCCTTTTCGTGCTACGTTCAATACCAACATAATTCCACATAAATAAACGCAATTCATGCCAATTATGCTGAATAATAACTCGTTCGTCAGAATTATCTACGCGACTTTCATCCCATTTTGGCAACTTATCGGCCAGTTTTTCGCGGGGCAAACGGGTTAAAATATCTTGTGCTGCAGACCAACCATACACCAAACATTCAAGCAATGAATTTGAAGCCATGCGGTTGGCGCCGTGTAAACCAGTATAACTGACTTCACCAATGGCATAGAGGCCATCGAGATCAGTACGACCATGTTGATCAACCATCACACCACCACAGGTATAGTGGGCAGCAGGTACGATGGGGATCTTATCTGTGGTTAAATTAATATCTAATGACAATAACTTTTCATAAATCATAGGAAAGTGTTGTATGACAAAATCAGCGGGCTTATGGCTGATATCCAGATACATACAATCGGTACCCAATCGCTTCATTTCATGATCAATGGCCCGAGCAACAACATCACGCGGCGCCAACTCACCCCGCGGATCAAAATCAAACATAAAGCGGCTACCATCAGGACGTTTTAGATAAGCGCCCTCACCACGTAGTGCTTCGGTTAATAGAAAATTGCGTGCGGAGGGATGAAACAAACAAGTGGGATGAAACTGATTAAATTCTAAATTAGCCACCCGGCAACCCGCACGCCAAGCCATCGCAATACCATCACCAGATGAAATGTCTGGGTTGGTGGTATATTGATAGACTTTAGCTGCTCCACCGGTGGCTAATACCAGCGCTTTGGTGCGAAAAGTTTCTACTCTTTCTAACTCTCGATTCCAAACATAAGCACCAACAACACGCTTGGTGCCCGGTAAGCCAATTTTGCTAGAAGTAATCAGGTCTACCGCATTACAGCGTTCTTTTACACAAATATTAGGATGGGTAGTGGTTTTACTTATGAGCGTATTTTGTACTGCCTTGCCGGTGGTATCTGCACTATGCAAAATACGACGGTGGCTGTGCCCCCCTTCACGCGTTAAGTGATAACGCTCTTTGCCCATAGTGCTGGTTTCAGTATCAAAAACAACACCCTGATCAATCAGCCACTGTACACAATGCCGTGCATTACTCGCAATAAATTCAACCGATTGGGGATCACATAGCCCAGCACCAGCAATAAGCGTGTCATTAACATGCGATGCGATACTGTCTGTTTCATCAAAAACCGCCGCTATACCGCCTTGAGCGTAAAACGTCGCACCCTCTTGCAGTAATTCTTTACTCAGAACAACGACTTTACAACCAGACGATGCCAGTCGCAAAGCCAAGGATAAGCCTGCGGCTCCACTACCAATAATCAAAACATCGCTAACGTATTCAGAACGTGCAGGCATAAGGTATCATATCAACAGAATAAAATTAGGTTTCATGTTAGCCTATTTGGTCAAGTAAAAGCTATGAATATACCCTTCGCCTTTGAAGCCACCGCATTGCTGTACGCCGGGCGCATCACTCGCTATGGTTTCAAAAGAGGTCTAATGTAGTACTACACTAAGAGCTGGTAAATTTTTTGTGCTCGCTAAAGAAAATTTCGAATAGTCTATAAGACAACAGATTTTAAATCTTTAAGGTGATCAAAGAAACGGTAGCAAAAGATACCACCTCAGCTTAAAAATAACGCTTACTTAGGAAAGATAAATATGATTCATACTCGCGTTCTGTATGTATACCCTTCGCCTTTGAAGCCGCCGTGTTGTTGGCTGCGGAGGCTCGCCTTGTCAGGTAGTATATCTACGCTCATCGGTCGATCGCCCTGGCAGCCGAAGGCAACTTCAAAGGCGAAGGGTATAGACATAACACTGGATATCGGGAGCTTAATTTGAATGCGTGAGCAGTTAACGGATCAAATACTGGTCGAGCGGGTTCAAAAAGGAGATCAACAATCTTTCAACCTACTGGTTATTCGTTACCAGAACAAAGTTGCCGGCCTTGTATCTCGATATGTTCCGCAAGGGGATATACCTGATGTAGTACAGGAAGCTTTTATTAAAGCCTATCGAGCGTTAACCTCATTTCGTGGCGAAAGTGCTTTTTATACGTGGTTGTATCGTATAGCAATAAACACCGCAAAAAATTATTTAATTACGCAAAAACGGCGTCCTCCATCAAACGATATTGATGTGGATGATGTGGAAAACAACGAAAATATAGCCGCATTGAAAGAAATATCGAACCCTGAGAATTTAATGTTGTCCGATGAGTTAAGACAGATTGTTTTCCAGACCATTGCGATTCTCCCGGAAGATCTTCGTATGGCAATTACACTCCGTGAGCTAGATAATTTAAGCTATGAAGAAATAGCGACTATTATGGATTGTCCGGTCGGTACGGTTCGTTCCCGTATTTTTCGAGCTAGAGAAGCTATTGATAGCAAAATTCAGCCATTGATACAAAGATAATATACCCTTCGCCTTTGAAGCTGGCTTCGGCTGCCAGGGCGACCGACCGATGAGCGTAGATATACTACGTGATTCGGCGAACACTCGCAGCTAACAACGCGGTAGCTTCAAAGGCGAAGGGTATAGACCTACAAAAGGTACTTAGGCATGAAAAAAGAAAAGCTTTCCGCTTTGATAGATGGAGAAAATTTTGATGCTGAATTGATAAATTCTTTATCAAAAGATGAAAAACTTCAGCAAAGTTGGCGTAGTTATCATTTAATTCGTGATATTTTGCGCACAGATGATAGCGCCAGTGGAGCCTTAAATTTAGATGTTTCACAGGCTGTCGCTGATGTGATCAAAAAAGAATCGGGGTTATATTTGCCACCAATGACCGAGGAAAGCCCGGCATCAGTAAAATGGCCTACTTTGCAAAAGATCTCTCCTCGCTGGATCAGTCAAATAACCCAAGTGGCGATTGCAGCCTGTGTATGCGTCGCTGTGCTCATTAGCGTTCAGTCATATGAGCAACCAGCAATATCAGATTTGCAACCTGAATCACCCACATTTAATACATTGCCAATATTTAATACCTTACCGGTGATGGGGATGAAAGCTTCACCCGTTGGTTTAAATGGGGATTTTAATAAAAATCAAACATCTCAGGTAGAAGAGCTGCTTCAACGTATCGCTGTATCACGACAGCAATATTTTGGGTCAGAGCCTCCAACACCTTATACTGGGCTAGACTACTACTCACCAAGCACTTATTCAGAAGATTAAAAAATGATGAGAGAATGGGCAACAGTGGTTTCGTGGCAACAAGGAGTGGCGTTACTGCATTGTCAGCCTCGCAAAGCTTGTAATAACTGTCATTCCTCCAGGGGATGCGGGGGAGCCTTTAGCAATAATGCAAATTCAAATAAAGTGCATCAGTTGCAAATACCTATCTCACAGGCCTTGGTGCCGGGTCAGCAGGTTGAGCTAGGTTTCAGTGAAAGCGGTTTATTAAGTTGTGCGTTGTTGGTCTATTTTTTACCTTTATTAGGCCTCATTAGCAGCAGTTTTTTTTGTCATATGTTGTTTGCTAAAGAAGCGATTACGGTTATCGGCGGATTAATGGGAGGCATTTATGGTTTTATTATCGCTCGTATGGCCGCTGCGAAAATAGCAACCAAGGATACTTATCAACCAGTAGTATTAAAGATTAATCTTCCTATACACCATGTAAGTGAAAAAATATGGAGTGATCCTTTTATACCCACAGTCCTTCAGGTTGCCGCTAGGCGGCCAGGGCGACCGACCGATGAGCGTCAACCATGAGGGCGAACACCCGCAGCCAACACCGCCGTAATTTGAAAGGCGAAGGATATACAGCCTGTTCGAAATCTTCTTTAGCAAGTACAGGAGATTTCGAACAGGTTGTTACTTGTATTTCGGTAACCAAGTGTGAAATACCTTGAAACATATCAATGCGCTTTCTATAGCGGGAACCGACCCCAGTGGTGGGGCGGGTATTCAAGCTGATCTAAAAACTTTTTCTGCATTACGTGCCTATGGCGCTAGCGTAATCACTGCATTAGTTGCACAAAATACCTGTGGGGTACAATCAATTTATAACATTGATCCAAACTTTATCGGTGCACAATTAGATTCAGTATTCAGTGATATGCGTATTGACACCACTAAAATAGGTATGCTAGTAAATAGTGCTATTATCAAAATCGTATCGGATAAATTATTGTGCTACAAACCCCGTTATGTCGTCTTAGATCCGGTGATGTTGGCTAAAAGCGGCGATGCTTTGTTAGCACCAGAAGCAGTAAATGCACTTAAAAAATATCTGTTACCACTCGTGTCTTTAGTCACACCAAATTTGCCAGAGGCAGCAGTATTACTCAATTGTTTACTGGCAAAAAATGAAGAACAAATGTATGAGCAAGGACTGGCATTATTGCATTTGGGCTGCAAAAACGTATTGATGAAAGGGGGGCACCTAAATGGTAACGAGAGTCCGGATTGGTTATTTACAGCAGAAGGTCAATACCGCTTTACGCATACGCGGATAGATAGCTGCAACACACATGGCACAGGTTGTACCTTATCAGCAGCATTAGCAGCATTGCGACCTAGACATCATAATTGGCAAGAAAGTGTTCAAACGGCCAAAGATTATTTGCAACAAGCACTGGTACAAGCGAGCAGTTTAAACGTTGGCAAGGGAAACGGACCCGTACATCATTTCCATCAATGGTGGTAATACTCTGAACAGAATAAAATTAAAATGATTTGGCTATAATACATCGGAGCACCGATAACATTTTAGCGACAGGGCAATACATCTTTGAAGGAGAAGTGCAGTCAAGCTGTCCGTTGAAGCAGGAGCCTGCTGTGATACAACTCAGATTTCGATCTGACGGTGGAGATCCTCGCCATTTATCGCTGGGAGGATGTCAGCTTGGAAGGGTTGGTTCCTGAACCTTAGCTGCGAGCTGTGAGGGACCAATTTGCCAATCGAAAGTGCCATGACCCGTATTCACATCTAGATCAATACAAGCAATAGCAGAAGTTGCAAACATGGGAGGGTATTGTCCAGGGCAAAGCTCCGCTACCAAGTAACCCACCAACGGGAGATGTGAAATTAACAGCACGGCAGAACAACCTTCTTTAGCTAAGGCCTGAAGATAACAAGTCATCAAAACAGCATCCCCCCCAGGAGTTAATTCAGGCATGATCTCCTGTTCTCCGGGTAAAATCAGTGCTTTACGTGTAACCTCAAGCGTTTGCGTGGCACGCAAATAAGGGCTGACTAGTATCTGCTCAATGTCCATTGACTGTTCATTTAACCAACTTGCTACCTGTAGAGACTCATCTTGACCACATAACGTCAAGGGTCTTTCTGCATCAGTAATGGCATCAAGTACCGCGTCACCATGCCTCATAATTAAAACTTGCATATCACACCGTTTTTGTTAACAAAAAACGTTATACAGAAACGCTTTGCGTACTGTACGTTAAAATCTCGTTCGTCAAGTAAAGCAGACTATCTTTTTATATGACGACTGTGTATTCTGCCTAAAATTTAACATAAATAAAATGTCTATTTTTCGTACACGCCGATTAATAATCAGTTATTTTTAAAGATTATTAAATCATATCAATATATTAATCATAAAAAGCAATCACACCAATGAGTGGTTACTACCTTCTTCTTTTTATCTACTAAAAAGAAGTAATCCCGTTGAGCAACACTCAATTGATGAAAAAACAAGCAAAAGCGCAATTTACATAAATTAAATAAGCGTTTTGAACTCGTTTTTGGCTAAAGTATCAGCGAGCACAAGAAACCTCACATAAACCATTAGACATCATTGAACTTGCTTAACATCATAATAGTATATAATTTGGTAATTTCCTGTATTCAGAGACTATCTTAGTAAATAATCGATTAATAGAAGCAATATCTACTTATTTCTATTAATTACATCTTCCTCTCACTAAAATTTAGCGAGAGGTTCCCTGTTCTAGAATTGGAAAACCACGGATCTATCTTGACCAGGTGCTTACCTTTTTTTGCTCAACGTTTCTATCGGCATTAAATGAAATTAATCCCAGAAAAACCTAGAAGAAAAATACTTAATATTAAAGAGCAAAAAATACTTATATAGCGTTGTTATTTACATCTTATGGAGAGGCTCTCTACCACGTTTAAACCGAAGCTTCACTCGCCTCGGTGTATTCTTCTTCAACGGACGACAAAGCCATAGCAGTATCGGGTCTGGTTAATATAGCCAAATCAGTTTAATTTGATTCTGCGTTGTCGTCGCTTGCCGTACTATTTGTACTGTCTGTGCTCCTCCGCCTTGAATAAAATTAAACTGATTCGGCTATAGCCTCAAAGGGTATCCCGCAGATTACTCCGAGTCTATTCGCATCACTGATACTCTAAATTTCTTGCATAATCTACTGAGTGTCGCGAATTCTACGTTACGCGATGCTCACAATCTTCATGTACTGGTATGGTAACGGAAGGTTGCTACGCGCTCCGGGCACCTTGATTTCACGCCACGAACTACGGTTTTGCAAGAAATCTTTTGTCAAAAACGAGCTCAAAAGGCCGAGGTTTCACAGCAGCACCGGATAATCATTAGTTTTTTCTTTGAAGATTACCTCAGATCAATTCAATTTTGCGTTTCTTGAAAGAGGTATTTTTCTCAACCTTTTCACCAAGACGATTTCCTATCTCTCTAATCGCATGACTACTGTATTCTGCAGCTAAATTCCTTGCTGAAGATCTCACAATAGATTGAATATGATAGGTGATTATTTCTATGTCCACTTTACTTCTAACCCATTCTTTCTCCTTGTTGGGATGATAATTTACTTCTGCAATTGGTTTATAAAGCCCCTTTAGTGCTCTATTTTGAATAGGATCATTTGTTTGTGGCATGGTGATTTTTTCTATAAATTTGCTGATACTACAGGGTAATCTTTTATCAAACTCTTGAAGTGTTTCTTCTCTTTTTTTTAAGATATGAATTGGTGAACTATACTTTTCTTTTAATGCTAAAAGTGCTTGATGGTATTTCTTATCCTCTACCGTTTTATTTACAATACCAGCATATATCTCATTGGCTTTTAAAATGATTTCTTTATTTTTTTCATACTCATCAGGTGATAATTCTTCTATTTCTAATGCTTTTATTTGTGACATTAAATGTATTGCATAATTATGCCTCATACAATCTTCTTTATATTTTATATATCCAGGAGCTAGTATGTGCCCTTGACTATATAAATCTTCAAGTCTTTTGAGTGAAGTTTGATACTCACATTCATTATCTGGATTTAATATTGCACTATTGAAAAGAAGATTCTCTTTAATCCTTGTTATTTTTTGTTTTTCTTTTTCCGGCACTTTATTTTCTATCCGTTTAATCTGTTCATAAAGTTTATATGATTCATTGCTTTCTGCTTTAGTGAAATAATGACTATGTAACGCCATCATGGTTTTTTAGTACAGACTTAACTCTCGGCTAGTTAAAAAAGCGTTGGTGCACTTAGCCATAATTTCACCCTTAATCTTACGCATGATAGGCGGCCCTAGTTTTGCTTCTAGCTCTGGCTCATTCATTGGTAGACCCTTAGCGCTAATTTCAGCAGCAAATTCTTGTTGGAAGCGCAAGGAAGTCTGCTCACTGTTGGATTCAGCGAGGGCTTTTTCATAATTTTCGCTATCAAGTTTTTTTAGCACTGATTGCCACACTGACCAGTCGGTTGAAAAGAAATCAAGCAATTCTGTTTTTTCTTTTTCCATCACAATGGCAGCGGCATTGTTTAAATCTGTATCAGTGACATAGGAAACATCATAAAAACGCATATCAACCGTATCCAGAGGAAGAGCAAGTCTCTCACGCAACTTCACTTGATAGGAAAGATAGACTTCGATTTCGTCAACCAATCGCAGTGATTTTGCTTTATTCCTTGCAATTTGTTCAAGCTTTTCTAAACGAAAACAGCCTCTGCCTAATTCAATTACATTAGATAACGCTATGGGATTATAGGATTTCTGCGCTTCAATATCGGCAATCAAGATTAACAACTTCATCTGATTATAGGCATGGGATACACGATCTTCGCAGGTTGCTGTTGCCTCTTCTGCAATTAAGTAGGTTTGCTGTCAGCGCTAATGATAAAAGACCGTAAATTGCTAATTTAATTTGTCCACTCAAGCCAGAATGCAGTTTCCTTTGTGGTGACAAAGCCATGAGGGAAATAAGCATGCTAAGAAGAGAGGACCACTACATGATAAAACAACGCCATCAACAGGGGGCATTTATTGTTGATATTGCCCATCAGATAGGGTGTTCAGAAAAAACGGTGAGACGGCACATTAGCTATCCTGCGCCGCCAACAGCAAAACGCGGTAAAAAACAGGTTGCTAAACTCGAGCCCTTTAAAGACTACATCGATTCAAGGTTGAGTGAACAGGTTTGGAATGCGGCGGTTATTTTTGAGGAAATCCGTGAAAAAGGCTACCGGGGTGGGAGTGCGATGCTCCGACGTTATATACATCCCAAACGTCCGCTCAGGGCCTCGAAAAACACGGTACGCTTTGAAACCCTCCCCGGTTATCAACTTCAACACGATTGGGGAGAAATCATCGTTGAGGTGGCAGGCTCTGCCTGTACGGTTAATTTTGCCGTTAATACGCTCGGTTTTTCGCGTCGCTTTCATGTCTTTGCTGCCCCTAAGCAAGATGCTGAGCACACGTATGAATCGCTGGTTCGCAGCTTCAATTACTTCGGTGGCAGCGTAAAAAATGTCTTGGTAGATAACCAAAAAGCCGCTGTTATCAAACATGGACAAAATGGCCACATCGAGTTCAATGCGGGCTTCCTGCAACTGGCTAATCACTATGGGTTTAGCCCTCGCGCCTGTAAGCCTTATCGACCGCAAACGAAAGGCAAAACCGAACGGATGGTGGGCTATGTTAAACACAATTTTTTCACTCGCTACCGTCAGTTTGAGAGTTTCGCTCATGTTAATCAACTGCTAGCGATGTGGCTGGCGAAAGTGGCAGACCAGCGTCATCTTCGTCAATTCAAGCAGACACCGGAAAATCGTTTTGCTGAGGAAAAAATAGCCTTGATGCCACTCCCTGCGACTGATTTCGATACCAGCTACTTCGACCTACGACAAGTGGCATGGGACAGCTATATCGATGTCAGAGGTAATCGCTATAGCGTGCCTTCATTCTGGTGTGGTCGTGCGGTTAATATTCGTATCGGTTTAGATAATACGCTACGTATTTACGGCGATGAGCAACTGCTCGCGACGCATCTCTTGCAGGAGGTAACGCAGGGCTGGCAAAAGGTGCCAGAACATCATCAAGCCCTTTGGCAACAGGTCAATCGAGTAGCGTCTCGTTCGCTCAGTGTGTATGAGGAGCTACTCTGATGGAAATGGAAAACTTGTTGATACGGTTAAAAATGGATTACCTGGGCGATGCGTTGGAGAGTTTATGTGAAGAAGCCACCAAGAAAGCACTGAACTACCGTGAATTTCTCCAGCAGGCATTAGCCCAGGAATGGAACGGGCGTCACCAAAAAGGCTTGGAATCGCGGTTAAAACAAGCACGTTTGCCGTGGATAAAAACCTTGGAGCAATTTGACTTTACTTTCCAACCAAGTATAGACAGGAAAATTATCCGCGAGCTGGCGGGGCTGAGGTTTGTCGAACATCATGAAAACGTCATTTTGTTAGGCCCACCTGGGGTAGGGAAAACGCATTTGGCGATAGCGCTGGCTGTCAAGGCAGCTACAGCTGGGCATCGGGTATTGTTTATGCCTCTGGATAGACTCTGCTGTACCTTAATGAAGGCAAAGCAAGAAAACCGTCTGGAACGCCAACTTCAGCAACTGTGCTATGCCAGGGTATTAATACTGGATGAAATCGGGTATTTACCGATGAATCGCGAAGAAGCTAGCCTATTTTTCAGGTTATTGAGCCGTCGTTATGAAAAGGCGAGCATCATTCTCACATCAAATAAAAGTTTTACTGATTGGGGGGACGTATTCGGTGATCACATTTTAGCAACTGCGATTTTAGACAGGCTTTTACATCATTCAACCACATTGAATATTAAAGGAGAAAGCTATCGACTCAAAAATAAACGCAAAGCAGGCATGTTGCCTATAAAAACGACTGATATTATCCAGGCGCCTGGAATAGAAACCCAACAGGAAAATTAGCAAAAACTGGACATTTTAAAGTAGCAAAAAGTGGTCAATCTAAAGTAGCGTTGACATTGCTGATAGCGTTCTTTGGTGGTGCATATTATCATCAAGAAGATCACCGAATAACCCCCTGTGTCAGCATAGTTGTCGCCTGTTAATATTAAGGAGAACACCATGCCGGCAAACCCCGTGCCTATCAATATCAAGCAACAAGGGTTGCTCTGGCTTCAACCTCCGTATAATTGGTCTCACCGGCAAATAGCGAAGAAGCTAGACGTGAGCCCTTCGGTTGTTTCAAGATGGAGAAACGAGTTAATGAGTGATGGCCTGTTATGTGAAGATGAGCAGTTTTTAAAGAATAACGAAGGTTGGTCGCCCGAACAGCGTTTTGCGGTGGTCATTGAAAGCGCAGTGATGTCTGAAATTGAGCTGGCCGAATACTGTCGGCACAAAGGATTGTTTGTTGAACAGGTAAAGGAATGGCGAACGGCTTCGCTCCGGGCTCATGAGCCGAAAGCCTTGAATAATCATAAAGTTGATAAAGTCGTCAAAGAATACAGACAAAAGATCCGTGAACTTGAAAAAGAACTCACCAGAAAAGAAAAGGCGCTGGCGGAAACCGCAGCGCTACTGGTATTAAGGGAAAAGTTCAATGCCCTCTGGGACAACAGCGAGGACGTCTAATACCTCTCCCGGAGCGGCTTAATATAGTTGATATGCTTAGGAATGCGATGAAACAGGGGGCTCGTAAGGCGCAAGCCTGCCAGGTCATTGGGATTTCAGTCAGAACACTGCAACGCTGGCGCAACAATTGTCACAACGCTCCCCTGGCCGACAAACGGTCAACGGCCGTTCGCAATGCCCCCAGCAACAAATTGTCTGATGCTGAACGACAGCGGATCATGGAAATCTGTAACTCACCAGAGTTTTCAAGTTTCCCTCCGAATGTCATCGTTCCGACGCTGGCTGATAGGGGAATTTATATCGCCTCTGAGTCTACGTTTTATCGCGTGCTCAAAGCGAACAAACTGTTAACACCTAGACGTCGAGAGAGAAGTTATAAACGTCCAGGCGCACAAAAAACGACAGCACCGAATCAGGTATGGTCCTGGGATAGTAGTTATTTGCCAACACCTATAAAAGGTCGGCATCTTTACCTCTACATGATGATGGACATTTTCAGTCGGAAAATTGTGGGGGCAGACGTTTTTGAACAAGAATCCGGCGAACAGGCTGCAGAGCTACTGCAACGATGCATCTGGAAAGAAAAATGCGCGGGCAAAAAAATCATTCTTCATTCAGATAATGGTGGCCCCATGCGTAGTTATACCCTGTTGGCGAAAATGTACGATCTGGGGGGAATCAGTTCATATTCTCGCCCACGAGTCAGCAATGATAACCCTTATTCCGAATCCTTGTTTCGAACGGTGAAATATTGTCCCCAGTGGCCAGCCGAGGGGTTTACTTTACTCAATGATGCCAGAGCCTGGGTAGCTCAGTTTGTGAACGGGTACAACCTTGAACATAAACACAGTGGTATCAAGTACGTTACTCCAGATGAACGTCATAGGGAGGCAGATAAAGAAATATTAGCTAAACGGAAAGCCATCTATGAATTAGCTCGAGCTAAAAAACCCGAACGTTGGAGCAAAGGCTGTCGTAACTGGAATTTTATTCATGAAGTGATGCTGAATCCGGAAGTAAGTGCTGCATAAAACAGTTTCAAGCGACAACTACATTGACAAACACCGTAAAACAGAGTATGAGCCGCCGGGGTAATTGTTGGGATAATGCCCCAATAGAGCGCTTTTTTGGCAGTTTAAAGTCAGAATGGATACCAAAACAGGGCTATAGTACCGTTCAACAAGCACAAGCTGATGTACTTCCCTACCTCACTCATTATTACAATCAAGTCAGGCTACATAGTGTTAATGATTACCAAACGCCAATGATTAAAGAATACCAGGCGGCATAAAACACCTGAATTTGTGTCCAAAATTATTTGACCAGAGCAGAGTGGGACAGGGGGAGATTAACTAAGTGCGGTCAGTTTTCTAATTTTTTTAATGAATTAGTATTAAATAAACGGGGGATTATTTATTCGTCGGTTAATACCGTTCCAAGATTTGCTTTGTTATGACGTTGAGTTCACCATCATCAAGTAATTTTTTTACTGTTTCAGCCATCATTTTTAATTTTTTTATATTGTTGCCATTTAGCACCATTGCTATTGCTAAATTATAATAAATACACTCTTCTTCATCAGTAAATTCACATTGATAATCAGTAAATTGAGTATAGTAATCGGATAGAAGAGCCAAAAGTATCGCTGTCTCTTTCTCAGTGACTTTATCGGTTGCTACCATAACCGTTAGCTTGGTTAGATAAAATGTCATTTCCTGTAATTGGATGCCATTTGCTCGCAGAAAGGTGGCACAAGATATAAAGGCTGTTCTTTTATTCGCATCTACGAAAGCGTGTGCTTTAGCTATTGCCGTTAAATATAAGGCTGCAAGTTCAAATTTACCATTACAGTTTTCATAATGTTGCCGATTTTGAATACGGTTTAATGCGCCAACAAGCTTGTTGTAATCGACCACAGCGCCTTGCGGTAAAGTATTTTTTTGAATATTAATTACTTGTTCAATGCTTAATAAAACGATCTCTTCCATTAGTTATCTTCTAAAGCTTTTATCGTTTTTGCATGGCGCATTCGGACTTCTTTTACTGCATCTTCTATGGTTATTTTTTGCTTATTAAAATAATCACTATCAGTCTTAATCATTTCTGAATGCTTAAGATTCATTACTGGTTTTATTTTGGTATTGAAAACATCTTTCCAATTGGTTTTCAATTTTAATTGGTTTGAGATATCTTTGATGAGAGACGGTGCTATCATTTCGTCATTTGATGAAAGCCTAACCGACGACTTCCCGCGCTGAGTAACAATGAATTCCTCTCCATTCCTCACTTTATTTAATACATGAGCGAGATTCTGTCTCAAACGGGTATAGGTTATTTCGTTCATTTTATACCTCACTATTTAAGCATGTCTGTGTGAAAGCAGATTAATGAGTTATATTCCCCCATAAATATGTACATGTACAGTTTATCCCATGATATTTAAAATAGATAGGTATATTTGTACTGTGTAAAAAAAATGGTTCATTTATGACGAGTCATTAGCCCACCAAATGCATTGCTCTGGTCAAATAATTTTGGACACAAATTCAGGTGTTTTATGCCGCCTGGTATTCTTTAATCATTGGCGTTTGGTAATCATTAACACTATGTAGCCTGACTTGATTGTAATAATGAGTGAGGTAGGGAAGTACATCAGCTTGTGCTTGTTGAACGGTACTATAGCCCTGTTTTGGTATCCATTCTGACTTTAAACTGCCAAAAAAGCGCTCTATTGGGGCATTATCCCAACAATTACCCTGGCGGCTCATACTCTGTTTTATCTGATATTTCCAGAGCTGTTGTCTATACGATAGGCTACTGTAATGACAGCCTTGGTCTGAGTGAAACAGGTGTAGTAGCTCAAACTTAACCTGACAGACACAAGCTAAGCCATGGAATTTGTCAGATGAATCTGACTGTCCGATGGTTTAAATAAATTATCGAGTTGTTTTTCTTTTACTAACTCTGTTGATGCAATCCAAGTTTCCCAGGGGGTTTTGCCATAACAATACCTGCCTGAATGAGGTCGCTCTGTGTTGTAGAATGTGAGCCATTTATCGATGTCTTGCTGAATGTCTTCCAATGATGAATAAATTTTACGCGGAAACATGACGTCATAACATTCATTTTTCATCGTTTTATGAAACCGCTCACAGAACCCATTGGTCTGCGGGCTGTACGCTTTTGTCCGCGTATGTTCGATATCTTCTCGCTCCAAGTAAAGCTGATAGGCATGGTTTTCCTTTTTACCCGAGTATTCTGAGCCTCTGTCAGTCAGGATACGCAATAAGGGAACCGCTTGCTCATCATAGAATGGCAGCACCTGGTCGTTTAACACATCTGCTGCAACCAAGGCATTTTTCTCTGTATAGACCTTAGCAAAGGCGACTCTGGAATAGGTATCAATAAAGGTCTGCTGATAAATTTTACCGACGCCTTTAATGTGCCCCACGTAGTAAGTATCCTGAGAGCCGAGATAGCCCGGGTGTTGCGTTTCAATTTCACCCTGTGCTTCCCGTTTATCTTGCACTTTTTCCAGTGCTTGCAGCTGGGCTTCGGTGAGTAAATATCCCTCCTGCGCTACCTTAGCTTCCAAGGCAGAAAGGCGTTTCTTGATATTTTCTAGGTCATGGCGCAACCAAACCGAGCGAACACCACTGCCCGAAATCATTATCCCCTGTCGGTTGAGTTCATTCGCTACGCGGTGTTGTCCATAAGCAGGATAGTCGTAAGCCATATTCACCACCGCTTGTTCTATATGCGGTTCTACCCGGTTTTTTTCGATAGGTTTTTTACGACTTATCTCTACCAGCGCTGGTTCACCTCCCTGCTCATACAGCTTTTTAAACCGGTAATAGCTGTCCCTACTGTAGCCCATGACTTTACACGCTGACTGAACATTACCCAATTGTTTCGCCAGTTCCAATAAGCCTAATTTCGGTTTGATTATTTTTGCTGTTTGATTCATCTCTAACACTCCTTTATCTCATACTAAACATATTAGAATGTCAGATTAAATTCAAACTTTTACAAATTAAATACAGTTTATTTACTAACTCATTCTTATTTGTTTCTACTGAATTATATTTAGCAAAAAATAATTAAACTCAATGTTATTGATGTGCTAAAAAAATAACAACGATTTTTAAATTTCGCATTAGATTATTTTTCATCTACTGTAAAATGGTATCGGATTATGGCATAACCTAATTTTTAGGTAAAAGCAGTGGCATTAAAAAATAGAATAAATAATAAAAATGGATGATTCTTCATCTTGATAAGATTAATAAATAAAAAATTACAGATAATAATACCAATATAAATTTTCATCAACAGGATCCAATTATTTCTCTCCTTTTTTACGTTTCATTTTTTCTATTCTCTCTTTTCGTTCTTTTTCTTTGTTTTATACCCAATTAATTTCGAGTTACGGCAAGGCTGCAATCAATCGAATCGATACATGACAGAGGATGAGTGATCGCTGCCAACGCCACCGTAACTTCAAAGGCGAAGGGTATATGCTTTTATAAAGCAATAATAAAGATAAACTAATCAAGCTGATACAGCACGCTGAAATACAAAATGCAAACAAATAGCAATATATAGATTTTCCAGACTGTATTTTTTTATTACCTATACCATACTTACTGTAGATCAGAATGTCATCGATATAGGGTTTGCTGTTCATTAGATTTCTGGGTATACCCTTCGTCTTTGAAGCCGTCGTGTTGTTGGCGGCGGGTGTAAGAGCGAATTACGTAGTATTTCTACGCTCATTGGCCTTACACCCTGGCCGCCTAGCGGCAACTTGAAGGACTGTGGGTATAACCGCTATTCGTAACGTGAATTCTGTGTTACGCGGTGCTCACAATCCTTATGTATTTTGTTAACAAAGGTTATTGTGCTCCGGGTGCCTTGACTTCACACCACGAATAGCGATTATGTAAAGTCTATTAACCTATCTGAAACTGAGTAAAAATAATAGATGTCATCATTGTCAAGTCAATACATTGAATTCAAAGGTAGTAATTTTACCCTTTCGGTCTTGCATTTGTACGATCCACGGCCAGAGGTCATTCGGCTAGCATTAGAAAAAAAAATGCTTGCTGCCAAGAATTTTTTTAAAAATGCGCCCATTGTGATTAATGTAGCGCTGTTGCCTCAGGATACAAATTGGCTAGCGTTACGGCAGGCAGTGAGCTCAGTAGGCTTGCATATCGTTGGTGTCAATGGTCATGATAGTGCACAAAGAATGGCGCTGATACAAGCAGGTCTGCCGTTGCTCAGCGAAGGTCAACATAAAAAAGATGAAAAGAAAAGTGAAGCGGTGAATTTCCCCGCAAAGAGCACGACAAAAACACGTGTCATCAACGCTCCTGTTCGCTCTGGTCAACAAGTTCGTGCTCCTTGTGATCTGGTTGTTATCGGTAATGTCAGTGCTGGGGCGGAAGTTATCGCCGATGGTAACATTCATATTTATGGAAAATTGCGGGGGCGGGCACTGGCCGGCGCCTCCGGTAATATTCAAGCTAGTATTTTTTGCATGGTTTTAGACGCAGAGCTGGTTTCTATCGCGGGAACCTATTGGTTGAAAGAACATATAGATGAAAAATACATTGGTAAAGCGGTGCGCTTGCATTTATTGGGCGATGCGTTAAAGATAGAATTACTGAATCCAAACCTTTGACAAGGAATTTATTTCATGGCAGCCCGTATCATTGTTGTTACATCAGGTAAAGGCGGCGTTGGTAAAACGACATCCAGCGCTGCCATTGCGACTGGCTTGGCGCAACATAACAAAAAAACCGTGGTGATCGATTTTGATATCGGCCTGCGTAATCTCGATTTAATTATGGGATGTGAACGGCGTGTCGTTTACGATTTTGTCAATGTGATCCAAGGAGAAATTAGCTTGAATCAGGCATTAATCAAAGATAAGCGTACCAAAAATTTGTATATTTTACCGGCTTCACAAACCCGCGATAAGGATGCACTGACCAAAGAAGGGGTTGAACAAGTTTTGAATGATCTAAAAAAGATGGATTTTGAATTTATCGTTTGTGATTCTCCCGCTGGTATTGAAACAGGGGCATTAATGGCGTTGTATTTCGCCGATGAGGCGATTATTACCACTAACCCTGAGGTTTCTTCGGTTCGTGATTCTGATCGTATTCTTGGCGTTTTGTCATCTAAATCACACCGTGCTGAAGAAGGCGAAGATCCCATTAAAGAGCACTTATTGCTGACTCGTTATAACCCAGGTCGTGTCAGTCGTGGTGATATGTTAAGTATGGAAGATGTTCTTGACATACTTCGCATACCGCTCGTTGGTGTTATTCCGGAAGACCCGTCTGTTTTGAGTGCTTCAAATCAAGGCGAGCCGGTGATCCTAAATACTGAATCTGATGCGGGTAAGGCATACGCAGACACCGTTGCTCGTTTATTAGGAGAAACACTTCCCTTTCGTTTCATTGAGGAAGATAAAAAAAGTTTTCTAAAACGGCTTTTTGGGGGGTGATGCTATGGCTTTATTAGATTTTTTTCTATCTGGGAAGAAACCAACGGCCAATGTAGCCAAAGAGCGGCTGCAAATTATTGTTGCCGAACGGCGTAGAGGGGAGCATGAACCCCGTTATTTACCTGATTTAAAACGCGATGTTTTGGCGGTAATCTGTAAATACGTTCAGATCGATCCTGACATGCTGCAAGTACAGTTTGAGCAAAAAGAGGATGATATTTCGGTATTGGAGCTTAATGTTATTTTGCCGGATACCGAGGAAGCACTAAAATAATAGACGCTAATACTGTTTGAGTATTTCTTGCAGGGACTGTGCTAATAACTTACTACGCCATCCTGTCATTAATTCGGGTGTCTCGCTGGTCGTTGTTAGCTGCCAATGCCATTTTAATAATTGATTAATTTGGCGTCGGGAAGCTAATAGTTCATTGCTCAACCCACTGCTGGTACTGATTTGCTGTATCACGGTTTTAATATCTTGGAATACCTTTTTATAAGCGGGTTGTTCGATCAGGTTGTTCGCTAAAGGGGGTAATGGTGTGGCTGATTGTGCATTGGCTTGCTTGACCAAAGCCAACAATATTTGACCGTAAAGCCTTCGCTCTCGTTCACTTAATCCTAGCGAACTTAGCTTGCTAAAAGAAGAAGGGCGGTGACGTGCAATTTGCCATAAGTGCTCTTCCCTGATCACAAAATTCACGGCTAAATCCTGTTTTCGTGCTTCAACTAAACGCCATTCGGCCAATTTTTGTAAACACACTAACTGATGGGGCAACAATTGCCCCGCATTAGCAATTTCACGATAGGCGAGTTCTGGCGGCAAAATTTTACTACGGCGTTGACAGAGTAATGCACATTCGTCTTTAACGGCATCCAACCAACCTGCAGCGGTAGTGTTTTTGAGCAATTGTCTGGCTAATGGCAGCAGATAAAATACATCTGCCGCCGCGTAATGGCATTGCTTTTGGCTAAGTGGTCTTATCAACCAATCGGTTCGTGTCTCACTTTTGCTGAGTTCAACATGACAATACTGTGCCACTAAGGTAGCAAAACCAGAGGACACCGGATGCCCAACAAAAGCCGCTAAAATTTGACTGTCGATCATAGGGGTAGGTAACTGATTAAAAGCATTTAAAAATACTTCAATATCTTCACTGGCTGCATGCAAAAATTTTACTGTATTTTGATTTTGTAACAATGCACAAAATGGTTGCCATTCTTTAATCTGCAATGGATCAATAAGAGAAAGGTTCTGGCCGTCGTACAGCTGGATAAGACCTAATTGCGGATAATAGGTTCTGGTTCTAATAAACTCGGTATCTAGCGCTACCTGTGTATGAGTACAAGCTTGATCGCAGATGTTTTTCAAGGCGTGGTCAGTTGTGATCAAACGGTAGTTCAAAATAGTATTCTCCAATTTAATTTATACCCTTCGCCTTTGCAGCTGTTGGCTGCGAGCCCTCATAGTATGTCCACGCTCATCGGTCGGTCGCCCTGGCCGCGTGCCTAGCGCCACTCAAGAAGATTTCGAACAGGCTCTGAGATAGGAACTCTGCTAAAATTTATGCTTTATGGTACAATTCACCACTTTTAAATCCAGTAATTATTGTAGAGGGATAGCGGCTTAATGAGCGATCTTGCCAGAGAAATTACCCCAGTCAATATCGAAGCAGAGTTAAAAGGCTCTTATTTGGATTATGCCATGTCCGTGATTGTCGGGCGTGCGTTACCTGATGTTCGTGATGGATTAAAACCCGTACACCGTCGTGTACTGTTTGCGATGAGTGTATTAGGTAATGATTGGAATAAAGCATATAAAAAATCAGCTCGTGTCGTTGGGGACGTAATCGGTAAATATCATCCACACGGCGACAGTGCCGTTTACGACACCATTGTACGTATGGCTCAACCGTTTTCACTACGCTATATGCTGATAGATGGGCAGGGTAATTTCGGATCAGTGGATGGTGATTCTCCCGCCGCCATGCGTTACACCGAAATTCGTATGGCAAAAATCGCCCACGAACTGCTAGCAGATTTAGATAAAGAAACGGTCGATTTTGTACCTAATTATGATGGTACTGAACAAATTCCAGCAGTAATGCCCACTCGGATCCCTAATTTATTGGTTAATGGCTCATCGGGTATTGCCGTGGGCATGGCAACGAATATTCCACCGCATAATCTTACTGAAGTCATTGAAGGGTGCTTGGCTTATATTGATGATGAAAATATAAGCGTTGAAGCACTGATGAGGCATATTCCAGGGCCCGATTTTCCTACCGGCGCTATTATTAACGGCGGTCGGGGGATTGCAGAAGCTTATCGTACTGGCCGCGGTAAAATTTATCTCAGGGCGCGTGCTGAGGTGGTAATCGATGCTAAAACTCAGCGTGAAACCATTCTTGTTCATGAGATACCTTACCAGGTTAATAAGGCGAAACTGATTGAGAAAATTGCTGAGTTAGTAAAAGAGAAGCGTGTAGAAGGTATCAGTGCCTTGCGTGATGAGTCTGATAAAGATGGAATGCGCGTGGTGATTGAAATTAAACGCGATGCGGTGGGTGAGGTTGTCTTGAACAATCTTTATTCGCTGACACAGCTGCAAATCACTTTTGGTATCAATATGGTGGCCTTACATGCAGGGCAACCAAAAATACTCCCTCTGAAAGAAATTTTGCAGTCATTTGTCAGTCATCGCCGCGAAGTGGTGACAAGACGCACGATGTTTGAACTGCGCAAAGCACGTGATCGGGCGCACATTTTGGAAGCCTTGGTGGTTGCATTGGCACATATTGATACGATTATCGAGCTTATTCGCCATGCCCCCACTGCTGCTGATGCTAAAAATGGTTTGATGGGAAATGCATGGCCGCTGAGCGATGTGGATGAAATGTTAAAACGTTCTTCCGGTGAACAAATCACCATCGGTCGTAATGAAGACGCTCGCCCTGAATGGTTGGAAAAAGAATTTGGTATTCACGACGAAAGCTACCATCTCACCGAGCAACAAGCTCAGGCCATTTTGGATCTACGTCTGCAAAAATTGACCGGCATGGAACATGACAAATTGCTTGATGAATATAAGGATTTGTTAATAAAAATTGTCGAATTAATCTCTATCTTAAAAACGCCTGAACGCTTGATGGAAATCATTAAGGATGAGTTGAACGCAATTAAAGAGCAATATAAAGATCCACGTCGTACCAATATCATTGTTAATAATTTAGAAATTAATAATGAAGATTTGATTAATCAGGAAGATGTGGTAGTGACGCTATCTCACCAAGGTTATGTTAAATATCAGCCATTGACGGATTATGAAGCTCAGCGGCGGGGAGGTAAGGGTAAATCCGCTGCCCGTATAAAAGGAGAAGACTTCATTGATCAACTCTTGGTTGCCAACACACACGACACTATCTTGTGTTTCTCCAGTAAAGGTAGTCTCTATTGGATGAAAGTTTATCAATTACCCGAGGCCAGCCGCGGTGCACGCGGACGTCCCATCATCAATTTATTGCCGTTGAAAGAAAATGAGCGCATTACCGCCATTTTACCGGTGCGTGAATATGACGCAGGGCATCACGTTTTTATGGCGACGGCCTGCGGTATAGTGAAAAAAACAGCACTGGATTGTTTTAGTCGTCCACGTAAAGATGGCATTATCGCTATTAATTTGAATGAAGGCGATGAGTTAATCGGTGTCGCTTTAACTGATGGCAGTAATGAGGTGATGCTGTTTTCTACCGATGGAAAGGCGGTACGTTTTTCAGAAAGTAAGGTGCGATCAGTCGGACGTAAGGCAGCCGGGATGCGTGGTATTAAGCTTAATGATGATGATCGCCTGGTGTCACTCATCATTCCACAGAAAGAGGGCGAAATATTAACGATAACCAAGAACGGCTACGGCAAGCGTACTTTGGCAGAAGAATATCCGACAAAAGGTCGTGCGACTAAAGGTGTACTCTCAATCAAAACCAGTGAACGTAATGGTAACGTTGTCGCTGCGATTCAGGTGATGACCAGCGACCAAATTATGATCATTACTGATGCAGGCACCTTGGTGCGTACCCGCGTATCAGAAATCAATGTTCAAGGGCGTAACACTCAAGGTGTTCGATTGATTCGTACGGCAAAAAATGAACATGTGGTTGGTTTGCAACGTGTAGCCGAACAAGACGATGATATCGTGAATGAAGAAAATGTCGTGAACGATCAACCAGAATGATCGTTGATTCCTGTGAGCGATAAAGAGATCGGCCAAGAGGTCTATTGGCCGATTCTATTTTAGTGTGATACAAAATTTCCCGTCATCATGCCATAGCGTGTTTGTTATTTTTGTCCACCCACCTGACGATTTAACTGCCACCACAATAGATCGGTAAAAGTACTCCAGCGGTTGCACTGTTTCTCCTGCGCAGGTGTCATGTCTTTTGGGTCGCCAAGAAGCAGCCCTTTCTGGTTTGCCCATGGACGGAATTCTTTGTGCCCTGTGAGGATACAAGCCCCTTCTGCTGTGATAGCGACTTCAGGGTTATAACCTTGACACCAGGTGTTATCTGATGTTTTCGACAGTAAATTGCATCCCGTTTGATAATATGTCGTCTCTGACAGGCTGAGCTGATAGAGCGTTGGCAAAATATCTTTATGGCTTCCCACCCGAGAAGAATCAAAATAACTGTTTTGACGATAGTCCTGAGGAACATAAAGGTAAAACGGCACGGCATGACCTAAAACCAATTCATGCGTATCAGGATAACCAATACCACGTATATTATGATCTCCTGTAGCAGCGATAATGGTGTGAGTCCCCAGGGCTTGCGATTTAACCCAACTGATGAACAGACCTAACTGATCATTGGCGTACGCTAAGGTATTCAGCACGGTTTTCAATTCATCGTCGGTTGCTAAATTACGCAAACGTTGTTTTTCTGTTTCAGTCAGCTCAACATCGGTTTTGCGATAACCCGTCGGTGTCTTGTAAGGAGGGTGATGTGTGGTGGACATAGACATCATGAAAATAGGTTCGCCTTTTTTGTCTGCTTCCGCCAAACGCTCTTTCATATAACGAAACATATATTCATCAGGAACACCCCATGTTCCGATAGAAGCATCAGGATAGCGTTTTTTTAAACCATTTTGCTCCATAAATTCACTGACACCTAAGCGTGGAAGAAATTGGTTGAGATTCTGCCATGCGCCGTTACCTGAAGTGACGAAGATAATTTTATATCCGTTAGCCAAATAAGGTGTAAACATATTACTGATAAAGGCAGCCGTTTGAGTGCTAGATTGGCTAATACTGCTCATTGGACTACGGACAAAGAAGCGATTTAGGCTATCAATGGTGCCATCCCCTTCAGAAATAAAACGCTCAAAATGCCAGTCGGTTAACCAGTGTTGCCGGAGTGCTCCAAGTAGATCACGCTGATGGTGATCTAAACTTTGCAAGTGGTAACCCATGCTTTCCATAACAGCCAACACCACATTCGGCGGATTTTTTTTCGCCACTCGGTTTGTATCTGTCTTAGCGATAAACGGCGTCAAGCTGGCTTGCGTAGGTCGCTCTAGAAAACGGCTTAATAACTCCGTGCCTTTTTCATTGGTAGCGGTGACAAATTGGTTATTTTTTTGGTGGGCATTGACCGCCCAGTACATCGCTATCAAACCGTTTGGCGTTAGCATATTCAGCATTTTTATCGTTGAAACCTGTACATCATGCTGACGTAGGGGAAAAGTGCCGACAGAGCCACGCATACCAAGAAAGCAGATGAAAAGAATAACCATGGTAATGATAATAGATATCGATAAGCTTATTTTATATTCTGGTTTAGTGCCGAGCCAACGTTGCCAGCGGCGATAAAACCAGAAAACAATAATGGAAAATAGCCCGAGGCAAAACAAAACACCAATAACCGGATAGGATTGCCACACCGTGCTTAATACGGCAACGGTATCATCTTCAATTAAGCCGAATACAAAAACATCAATGAAGCGTTCGTAGGTTGCGTAATAGAAAACGTTCACTACCGTCATAATAAGGACTATTACGCTTAAAATAGCCGCCACCCAGAGCCAAAAACGCTGCCAAATAAGAAAACTGTGGTTGCTGACCGCAAGACAGCCCGCCATCAATAAGCAAGGAACAAAAAGCAAACTGGCGATACGTATATCAAACAGGCCGCCAATCCAAAACATTCGTGTTACATCTAGAGAAAAATCCTCGAGTGTTTTAGATGCTCCGTGAGTGAACAGCAGATAAGCCCTGCCCGCAGATTGCGTAAGAACAGCCAATAACCAAGGAAATAATAATGCAAGACATGCTTGCCTGAATCGGTAAAACCACATGATATCTGCTTTAGTTAAGTAAATTATCTCAGGGCAATCCGCTAGGGAGATATACCCTTCGCCTTTCAAGTTACGGCTTTGTTGTCTGCGGGTGCTCGCCGAATCACGTAGTATGTCTACGCTCATCGGTCGGTCGCCCTGGCCGCCTTGCCGTAACTCGAAATTCATTGGGTATATAGCGCGATTGTTCTGCCTATTCCTTTTTTAATAAAAATGACCTTTTTTCAAAAATAGGTCAATATTTTTTTTCTATATTTAATTAAAAGGATTTAAAAGTTTTTAATAAAAATAGTTTGGTTTATGACTACCACTATTTTTACGATACAGTGAGGAAATGTATATGATGATATCTAATAATGTATCACACAACTCATTACATTTTAATCATCACAATGTTCTTTCTCTATGTACTGGCGTCTATCGTGAAGATTTTAAACCTGATTTAACGGTTCGTGATGCATTCGTTAATTTTTTCAAAAAAATATTTTTACTAGAAGATAAAGAAAAACGACTGATTAAATTGTATAAACGTATACATTCTAATTGTTTAGATGACCAACTGAATGCATTAATTGAATTAAAAAATAATACGTGTCCTGCATTAAAAAATAACTATAAAGTCACTGTTATTTACGGTGAAGATTATGTTGAAACTAATATGAAAAGTATTGAAGTGAGCTATGATGGTTTTTTATTAAAAAAAATAGAATTACCGGCCAGTGTGATAGAGTTACATGAAAATAAAATTGACGATGTTAGACAAAATAAATTTGAAGAATTTATAGAATACGGTGGATTTAAAATAGAAGAAAAGTTTAATGGTACCTATTTTTTTACTGCTCTCAATCTTGGTTTGAAAAAATTACTTGTTGATATTAATGATATGAGAAAGATCGTTAAAGACTATCAAAAAATTAATAACTTTTCCGCTGATAAAGACAAGAATCAAATCTGTAGTTATGTGCAAATAACGATGACAACAAGTATCATGAAAATTTTGACAGACATAGCGAAAAAAATCCCCTGTTATTTGGTGACTATTAGCAAAATGTTTGAATTGGATTCTGAACACAGTGTTTTATCGGCTGCGAGTAAACAAGCATTTATCGCTCAACTAAAAAACAACATTATTTCATCAGAAATGTTATCCGATGTTATAAAAGGAACAAGCGGGCTATTGTATCAAGACAATATAGACAAATTAGGTGTTGAATTAAATATGCTGAGTAAAAAAGTTTGCGAAGTTACCATGTTGTTTTATGAGAGCCATATTGAAAAGTCCTGTGCTACTTTCTGTGATCAAGATCCTAATTAGCTAATAACCTATTTTCAATCTCTTATGCTCGCTGATATAGCCGAATCCGTTTAATTTTATTCAAGGCAGAGGAGTACAGACAGTGCAAATAGTACGGCAAGCGACGACAACACGGAATAAAATTAAACTGAACTTCGTCAAAAAAGATTTCGAATAGGCTCTAAGGACATTAACAATAATCAACACCATAAAATGCTTTGGATTAATTGATACTGATCAGTAAATTAAAAATGATTAATAATAAGAATGCTCACCCCGTTGATGCTCGGTTGAATCTTTTACGCCTTTTAATTCAGGGAAGGTTTGTAATAGTTCTTTTTCAATACCATTTTTTAAAGTGACATCAACCATAGAACAACCGTTACAACCTCCACCAAACTGTAAAACAGCAAAGGCATCGTCGGTAATTTCCATTAGCGTTACTCGCCCGCCGTGACTGGCCAATTGTGGGTTGATTTTTGATTGTAAAACGTACTCTACCCGTTCCATCAAGGGCGCATCATCGGCCACTTTACGCATTTTTGCATTAGGTGCCTTCAACGTGAGTTGAGAGCCTAGCTGGTCAGTAATAAAATCAATTTCTGCGTCAACCAAAAAAGGTGCACTCAATTGATCAACAAAGACAGAAAAAGGATCAAATTTCAGCTCAGTATCGCTGGCTTCGATGGCATCTGGCGGGCAATAAGACACGCCGCATTCCGCCGTGGGGGTGCCTGGGTTGATAACAAATACTCGAATTTGAGTGCCTGTCTCTTGATTGGCCAATAATTTGCTAAAGTGGTTTTGCGCCTGCTCTGTTATTTTAATCATAGATTAACTCGCTAATTAATTTCCTGCTATGCTGGTTATACCCACAGTTCTTCAAGTTGCCGCTACCAGGGTGTGAGACCGATGAGCGTAGATATACTACTTCAAAGGCGAAGGGCATATGATACGCTGCTTGATGACATATACCCAATGAATTTCGAGTTACGGCAAGGCGGCCAGGGCGCCCGACCGATGAGCGTAGACATGCTACCTGATGAGGCGAGCGCCGGCAGCCAACGCCGCCGTAACTTGAAAGGCCAAGGTAAACTACAAGGTTCGGCAAAGACACCATACTTGTACGGATGTCGCTCCCTGCGCCAGAAGTAATTTAGCCATTTCTTTCATCGTGCTGCCGGTGGTTATCACATCATCTAATAGCGCGAGATGCTGTCCACGAACATTATCAGTACAATGAAATACCCCGCGTAAATTTTTTCGGCGGGTGGTAGCACTCAATTCCCGCTGTGATGGCGTAGGGTATAAACGTATTAAACTGCCAGGGTGATAATCACAATTGAGCCAACGCGCCAAGGGGCGGGCTAATAAATCGCTTTGATTAAATCCCCGTCGCCAACAACGATATTTATGTAGGGGAGTGCTGATGATACGTTGCGGTTTTATCATTGATCCACGATGCTTTTCCTGTAGCCAGCGTAACAACAGTAGCCGCGCCAGTATCGGAGCCAATTGTGTCACTCCATCAAATTTCATTTTTTTTATCAGCGTGCTGATAGGGGGTTGATAGTGACTGACAAAGGTAAGGCTTTGCCAGCAAGGCGGGTCACGTAAACAACGCCCACAGAGTAAGTACCGCTGTGTTGAAGGCAAGCCACAACCAATACAGCATGACGATTGATTGATTAAATTCCGTAGACAAAAACAGCAAATACCATGATGGAACAAATATAAGGGTTGTCGGCAAAGCCAACATTGGCTGGCGATAGTGAACATAATCTTCTTCCTTGATGATGAAAACAATGATGGATATAAAAAGGATATACCCTTCGCCTTTGAAGTTGCCTTCGGCTGCCAGGGGGTGAGACCGATGAGCCTGGAAATACCATGAGGGCGAGCACTTGCAGCCAACACAAAGGCGAAGGGTATAATAGTTTATGACAGCGCTCTATTGGCATACTTGTGGTGAAGGAAAGCGTGATTTTGTGTTGTTACACGGATGGGGACTGAACGCTGATATATGGCATTGCATAATTAATCGACTTGCGCCGCATTTTCGCTTGCATTTAGTCGATCTTCCTGGCTATGGCCGCAGTAGTGGATATGGTGATATGTCTCTTAGCGAGATGGCGACTGTGGTACTGAATCAAGCGCCAGAAAAAGCACTGTGGTTAGGATGGTCGATGGGAGGACTGGTTGCGAGTCAGATTGCACTGAACCAGCCAGAACAGGTGATAGATACCGTCTTGCCTACGTCTTTGCAAGCGCTATTTTTTCATCAAAAGGGACGCCTGATTTCAGCACGCCATACGCCAGTTGAAGTAATTTGCGCATTGCAGCACAGACGCCTATTTTTCCTCCTTTATTGCGTTTTACCAACCGTTCCCATTGAGACTTTATTATTGGGTTATAAGTGATTGAGGTAAGGGCTGGCATGTATAGTGCTTTTCTGAGTTCTGTACACCCGATTTTTGAGAGACGGCTTCGTCCTTTAAATACGCCTGATTCGCACAGTTTCGGATTAAGCCCTGCGTAGGCTACCACTTGCTTGCTGCTAGTGAATTTTGATACATCACCGACAAACGCCAATAAAGTGGCACTCAATATTTCGCCTATACCGGGAATACTTTCCAAGAGCTGCTTATTTTTTTTCAGCTCGGGGGAGTCATTGATATGCTGTTTAATTTTTTGTTTTATCTCGCGTATTTGCTTTTCTAATGCACAGATACTTTCTGTCAAAAAAGGCTGGACGATTTCATCTGCGCCCTCTTTTCGGTTATATTCCATCTGTTTCATTTCGACTAAATGATTAAGACGACGTATCAGTGCAGTAAGCTGACGTTCATTTAACGGGGCGGGAAACCAGCGTGCGGGTGAATAAAGCGCGCAATAACGGGCAATCATCTTCGCATCCCCTTGGTCCGTTTTATTACGACTCAGCTCACTTTGAGCAAAGGCATGAATGCGGGCGGGGTTTTCCACACTGACCTCAACCCCGTTATCCACCAAAAAAGTGGCCAGTGGCAGACTGTAATGGCTGGTTGCTTCCAGACAAATGTGGCAGTCACCGTAAGGAAGTAGCCACTTCAGCAAGTCGCTAAAACCGGAGGGGGTATTATCAAACACTTTTGTTTTGTATTTTTTTCTTTCAATCCAGACAGCCACATCGAACTTTAATTTTGCTATATCAATACCGACGGGGGTTTTGTCCATCAGAGACACTCCAGACATGACAGTAAAAATCAGAGAATTCGCCAAGATCATCCTTATAAATAGGTGCTCGAAGCACAAGATACCGTTCGGTCTTGAAGGCGATGATGAATATGTCACCGGGGTTTTATCTATTCAACAAGCTTTAAGCTTAAGGACTTACCCAAACTCACCGGTGACATCGCGATGATCAGTCGGGGAGCATCAACCTTTGAAAGCTAATGATCAAGATATAAGGACTTATCACGGTTTCTTCTTCACCTTGTTTTAGTGCACAAGGTGATTGGCCTGGGATCAAGCCAGAAATACTGGCTGGATTTAAGCAACAATTGCATGATAATTTTCCGCGTACTATTGAACGCTTTTTATCATTACAGACGTTGGGTATTGCCAGTGCACGAAAAGATACCAAATTTCTGAAATCATTGGTGAGCTATCAGCAAAGTGCTGAGGTGCTGATAAGGGGATTAGAAATAGTGCAAACCACCGATCTGCGTTCGGCATTGGCTCATTGTTCAGTGCCTTTTTTACGTATTTATGGTGATCGAGATGAGTTAGTCCCTTCTAGAGTGGCTACCTTGCTCGATGGTGCATGGCCAACAACACAATCAGCGATTATAGATAACGCGGCTCATGTTCCGTTTATGTCTCATCCGGATGATTTTTTAGCATTGATTATTCATTTTTCTCAACGAGATGATTTGCTTTATTAGAGCCTGTCGGAATTTTTTCTGCTTGCTCATTTTTTCCGTGCCTTATTGGCTTTTTTCTTTGTGACGGTTGTATTACTTATTGCTAAACCATCATCGCGTGACATTCTTGTGTTGTTTTTCTTCGCTTTATCTCGTTTGGTTTTACCTTCTCTTCGTGGCTTACGGAGGCTAGAAACCAAAGAAAAATCAATTTTACGTTCATCGAGGTGTACGGCCTCTACCCGAATTTCTACTGTATCGCCTAAATGGTAGGCCTTCCCTGAGGCTTCGCCGGTAAGGCGTTGACCAATGTTGTCATAACGATAGTAATCATTATCTAAACTGGAAACATGGACTAAACCGTCGATGAAAAGATCGTCCAAACGGACGAAAAAGCCAAATCCAGTCACCGCAGCGATAATACCGGTAAATGTTTGCCCTACTTGATCGAGCATAAAATCACATTTCAGCCAGTCAGCAACATCCCGCGTAGCGTCATCCGCTCGGCGTTCTGCCATTGAGCAATGTTGACCCAACTGTAACATATCGTTGTGATCACTGTGCCAACCACCCCCTGCTGTCCAGCACTCTTTCTGGGCGGTTATTGACTGTGCTAATTGATATTTAATCGCTCGATGCAGAGCGAGATCAGGATAACGTCGGATGGGTGAGGTGAAATGCCCATATGAATTGAGCGCTAAGCCGAAATGCCCTCGATTTTCCGGATCATAAATTGCCTGTTTCATCGAGCGTAATAACATAGTTTGTAGCCTATGATGATCGGGTCGATCCGCGATTTCATCCATCAATACGGCATAATCTTTCGATTGTGGTTTTAAACCACCGCCTAAGGTTATCCCTAACTCATTTAATACGCTACGCAGTGCTTCAATATGATCATCACTTGGTCGGTCGTGCACACGAAATAGCGCCGGCTCTTTATGTTTTTCTACAAAAGATGCTGCGGCAATGTTGGCCAAAATCATACATTCTTCGATCAATTTATGCGCATCATTACGTACTACGTGTTCGATGCGCTCAATGCGTTGCTCGGCGTTAAAGATAAATTTAGCTTCTTCTTTTTCAAAAGCGATGCCCCCTCGTTTTGCTCGGGCTTTATCCAATATTTTATACATTGCATGCAGTTGTTCCAGATGTGGCACCAGTGGCTGATATTGCGCACGCAACGCTGGATCACCCTCAATGATTTTCCAGACTTTGGTATAGGTTAAACGTGCATGAGAGTTCATGACGGCTTCATAAAATTGGTAAGAGCAGAGTTGTTCCTGCACGTCGATGACCATTTCACATACCATACACAAGCGATCGACCTGTGGATTAAGTGAACACAAACCATTAGACAATACTTCTGGTAGCATCGGGATCACTTGTGACGGAAAGTAAACAGAATTGCCGCGACTGCGTGCTTCATCGTCCAATGCGGTTTGTGGGCGTACGTAATAACTGACATCAGCGATAGCAACCCACAGGCGCCAGCCTCCGCTGCATTCTTTTTCACAATAAACCGCATCATCAAAATCACGGGCATCTTCGCCATCAATGGTGAGCAATGGGAGGTGACGTAAATCAACCCGTCCTTTTTTTGCCTCTTCTGGCACGTCTTTTTGCAGCTTCGCTAATTCTTTTTCTACTGCCGATGGCAATATATAAGGGATCTCATAGCGACGTAAGGCAATGTCTATCGCCATGCTAGTGCCCATCTTATCACCTAATACTTCCACTATTTTGCCAACCGCTTTAGTGCGGCGCGTTGGGCGTTGGGTGAGTTCAACAACTACCACAGTGCCCATACGCACACCGCAAATAGCATCATCAGCAGGGATCAGAATATCAAAACTGAGGTGACTATCATCAGGAGCGACAAAACCGGTACCTGCGTCAGTGAAGTAGCGCCCAACAATTTGGCTTGTTTTGGGAACGAGTATCCTGACAATCCGTGCTTCACGACGCCCCTTGCGGTCGCAGACTAAAGGTTGAGCTAACACCAGATCGCCATGGATCGCCGTTTTCATTTGTTCAGCGGAGAGGTAAAGATCATCTTTGCTGCCTTCAATGCGTAAAAAACCATATCCGTCACGGTGACCAATAACAGTACCACGCAACAGATCAAGCCTTTCTGGTAAGGCGTAGCATTGGCGGCGTGTAAACACCAATTGGCCATCACGCTCCATTGCGCGTAGACGTCGCCGAAGTGCCTCAAGGGATTCATCACTGGATAAATTCAGCTCTTTAGCTATTTCTTCACGTCGGGCGGGGGTTTCACGTTTTGTCAGATGCGCTAAAATAAACTCGCGGCTGGGGATAGGTGAGCCGTATTTTTCTCTTTCTCTTTCTAAGAATGGATCCTGTGACATTAAACTGGTCTCTCCATTATCATCAGCATGAAATGTTTTCATTTGACTTTTGCGTATGTGGTGTATGGAATGTAGCGCTGCATTAAATATACGTTGGCAGCGATCACTCATCCTCTGTCATGTACTACCTGTATCCCCTTTGCCTTTGAAGCCGCAGTGTTGTTGGCTGCGGGTGCTGCCCTCATGGTCTATCTACGCTCATCGGCCTTACCCCTGGCCGCTTAGCGGCAACTTCAAAGGCGAAGGGTATAGATCGCGCGCCCCAAACCACGGTTTTGCAATGAAGTCTAATGCTATGTGTTGAATGGATTACGACGGATGATGGTTTCACTCCGCTCCGCTCCGGTAGAGATGATGTCGACTGGTATCCCTGTCAGCTTTTCAATATGTTCAATATAACTCCGCGCATTTTGGGGTAATTTTTCATACTCTGTTACCCTATGAGTTTTTTCTGACCAGCCTGGCAGAGTTTCATAAATGGGTTCTATTGTTTGCCAGATTTCTATTGACGACGGGGTGTTTGCGATTTCTTTACCCTTTTTATTTTTGTAGCCGGTACAGATTTTTATTTCATCCAAACCATCTAACACATCTAATTTAGTCAAACAAAAACCGGAAAGTGAGTTGATTTGAACCGCGCGGCGTACCGCGACTATATCTAACCAGCCGGTACGGCGTTTACGCCCGGTTGTGGCGCCGAGTTCTTTTCCTGTTTCACTTAGATAGCTACCGATTTCATCGTTGAGCTCGGTAGGAAAAGGCCCTGCGCCTACACGTGTTGAATAGGCTTTAACGATACCCAAAATATAATCGATATGAGCAGGTCCGATGCCTGAACCCGCAGCAACCCCACCGGCAGTGGTGTTAGAAGAAGTCACATAGGGATAAGTACCATGGTCAATATCGAGCAACGTACCCTGAGCACCTTCAAACAGAATCGCCTCTCCCTTTTTACGACCTTCATCTAATATTTGCGTTACATCAATCATCATGGCAATTAAACGATCAGCAACGGTGGATACGTCATTCAATACTTTTTGGTAATCAATGGCGTCTGTTTGGTAGTAATGGACTAATTGAAAGTTATGGTAATCGACAATTTCTTTGAGTTTAGTAGCAAAGGTTTCTTTATTTAATAAATCACAAACCCGTAATCCGCGCCGCGCGACTTTATCTTCATAAGCGGGGCCGATACCTCGACCCGTGGTGCCAATTGCCTGCCCTCCCAGTTTCTTTTCCCGCGCGTTATCCAAAGCAGCATGGTAAGGCAGGATCAAAGGACAGGCTGCCGAGATTTTAAGTCTCTCTTCTACAGGGATCCCACGTTTTATAAGCCCATCGATCTCTTTGATTAAAGCGGCGGGATCCAAAACGACACCGTTAGCGATAATACTGGTCACGTTTTCACACAAGATGCCGGAAGGGATCAAATGAAGAACGGTTTTTTCATTATTGACTATTAATGTATGCCCGGCGTTATGACCGCCTTGATAGCGAACGACATATTTAGCCTGTTTTGTCAATAAGTCTACAATCTTGCCTTTGCCTTCATCACCCCATTGAGTGCCTAATACGACGACGTTTTTTCCCATCTGAATAATCACCAGCTTGCTTAAAAAAGAATGTTAACATTCCATCGATACTTGGTCAAAACGGGCTCTAAGAGCCTGTTCGAAATCTCTTGTGCTTGCTGATACTTTAGATTTCGAACAGGCTTTTACATAACCTACTGCGCGGTATGAATTTCTGCGTTACCGGTGCTCGCAATCCTCATGTACTGATTGTACACTGAGGTTACTGTGTTCCGCGGGCGCTTTGACTTCAAACCCCTGGCAAGGCGTCTATTTTTGAGCCACTCTATCAATAACAATAGGATGAATTACGATGAAACGGAGTAAAAATATTAATCGAGAAAAATTTCGTAAATCTTGGCGCTATTATCGTCTTGCTCCTTTAGCTTTGTCCATGAGTGCCGTTTTTATATTAACCGGATGTGAACAAACGGATGAAACGGTGGCGATGTATCAAAATGCTGACGATTGTTCAAAAGCCAATCCATCGAAAGAAAATCAGTGCGCTAAAGCCTATCATGATGCGTTGAAAGAAGCAGAAAGAACAGCGCCTAAGTATGCCAGCCGTGCTGATTGTGTGGCTGAGTTTGGTGAAAATCAATGTATTCAACCTTCGACTAGTACCCCAGCTCCTGCTCAAGCAGGGGGGACAACTGCTACTGCTGCTACTGAAGGAAGTAGCCCGTGGATGCCATTATTGGCGGGTTATATGATGGGGCGTTTGATGGGGGGCGGGGGTTCTCCACAACCCTTGTTTACTTCTCAAGCGCCTAACAGCCCTGCTAACGGTAAATTTGTTGATGCCAGTGGTAAAAGCTATGGTGCCGCCACACCGGGTCGCACTATGACAGTACCTAAAACAGCAATGGCTCCTAAACCTACGGTGACGAATACCATTACGCGCGGTGGATTCGGTGAATCGGTAGCCAAGCAGGCATCAATGCAGCGTAAGAATGAGCGCACTTCATCAAGCTCTCGTGTTCGTAGTATGGGGAGTTAAGGTTTAAAAAATGAAACGTGTAGAGATTAGTGAACGCCCTGATTGGCGTGAAAAAGCCAACGAATACGGTTTCGATTTTCATACGATGTATGATCAACCCTACTGGTGTGAAGACGCTTATTACCAATTTTCTTCGGCTCAAATTGAAGAGCTGGAAGACACTAGCGTTGAGTTGCATGAAAGGTGTTTAGACGTAGTGGAAAAAGTTATTCATAGTGATAAGTTGTTGACTAAATTTAGCATCCCTCAACATTGTTGGTCTTTTTTACGCGCTTCATGGCATCCCCGGCAACCCTGTCTTTATTCTCGTCTTGATTTGGCTTATGACGGTAAAAACCCGGCTAAGTTGTTAGAAAATAATGCAGATACCCCCACTTCGTTATATGAAACCGCATTTTTTCAGTGGATGTGGTTGGAAGATCAGATTAAAGCCGGCCATTTGCCTGTGAATGCCGATCAATACAATAGCTTACAAGATAAATTGATTGAACGTTTTATTGAATTAAAGGAAAAGGAGGGATTTCATTCATTACATTTGACTTGCTGCCAGGATTCGATAGAAGACCGCGCTACGGTAAAATACCTAGAAGATTGTGCGCAGGAAGCGGGTTTATCGACTAAATTTTTGTTTATAAACGAGATTGGTATAAATAAAGAAAAGGGACAATTTATCGATTTAGATAATCAGGTAATCTGTAATTTTTTTAAATTATACCCTTGGGAATTCATGTTTCGTGATGAATTTTCCACCAAGTTAAAAAACGCCGGCGCACGTTGGCTCGAACCGGCTTGGAAAAGCATCATTTCCAATAAAGCACTATTACCCTTGTTATGGGAAATGTTTCCTGGTCACCCTAATTTGTTGCCTGCTTATTTCGCTGACGATGATCACCCATCAATGGATAGCTATGTTATCAAGCCGTTATTTTCACGCGAAGGGGCTAATATTCAGATCATCAAAAACGGCCAACAAGTATTGCAAGTCGATGGTCCTTATGGCAAGGAAGGCATGATTGTGCAGCAATTCCATTCATTACCTAAGTTTGGTGAAAACCACACCTTAATTGGTAGTTGGTTGGTTAATGATAAGCCCTGCGGTATCGGCTTACGTGAAGACCGATCATTAATCACCCAAGATTTATCACGTTTTTATCCACATATTATTTTGGATTAGCTAGCCGATAGCTGACAAGATCTTCAATGGTCAAAACGGGCATATTATGCTGCTTGGCAAATTGAATAACTTCTGGCATGCGCGCCATGCTGCCATCGTCGTTAGTCAATTCACATAACACACCAAAGGGGTTGAAACCGGCTAATTGTGCTAAATCGATAGCCGCCTCTGTGTGCCCACGGCGTTTGATGACACCTTCTGCTTCGGCACGCAATGGGAAGACATGGCCAGGCCGGTGTAGATCAGTCGGTTTAGCATTATCCGCGATGGCAGCTTGGATAGTTTTCAGTCTATCAGCGGCAGAAACGCCAGTTGTGACGCCCTTTGCCGCTTCAATCGTTACGGTAAATGCGGTTTGAAATTGGCTCGAATTCTGACTGACCATCATGGGCAATTCGAGTTGTTTACGGCGTTCATCGGTGATGCAAAGGCACACGATGCCACTGCCATGACGGATAGTCAGTGCCATTTGTTCTTCTGTCATTGTTTCTGCCGCAAAAATTATGTCACCTTCATTTTCACGATTTTCGTCATCCAGCACCATGACGCCACGTCCCTCACGTAAAGCGTCCAATGCTTGTTTTACCCGTTTGGGAGCATCCCCGAATTCAAAAAGTGGTGATTGATTCACAGCAAAAACCTCATTGAATGAGCCATTACAGGTTGTTACAACGGAGTTATACCCTTCGCCTTTGAAGCCGCTGCGTTGTTGGCTGAGGGTGTTTGCCCTCATGGTCTATCTACGCGCTCATCGGTCTCACGCCCTGGCCGCCAGCGGCAACTTGAAGGACTGTGGGTATATCACAGGGTACCACCTTGAAAAGAAGGTGCAGAACTATAGCGTTAATCATTTACCCAAGCAATCTTAGAGTCTGTTAGAAATTTTTTGTATTGCATTAAAATTGCACAGATAGCGCTTTATCTTATAATGAAGTGGGTATTACACTGAAATAGACTTCTTTCATAATGCCACTGCGTGGCGCGAATTCTACATTATGCGAGAAGTCTACTATATTCTCATTACAGGGTAGTTTCGCTTAGAGAGGCATATATGTTTGGTCTAAAAATAGTTGAAATGATCACCAAAAAAGTGCAGGGGTCTTTGCCTGAAACTGCTAATCGATTTAAAGACAATATTGAAAAAAAAGTCGGGAATGCATTGCAGGCTCAGCTGCCACGTCTTAATTTGATTAATCGTGAAGAATTTGACGCTCAAAGCAAAATATTGTCAGATATCAGTGAAAAATTAACCCTTTTGGAGAGAAAATTAGAAGCGTTAGAAGGAAAATCAGGCTCTGGTATACAAGAAGCAAAATTAGGCTCTGGTATACAAGAAGCAAAATTAGGCTCTGATACACCAGAAGCACAATCAGGCTCTGATATAGAAAAAACCATTCCCTGATTTTCCTTTAGAGCTTGCTGAAATCTTTTGTGCTCGTTTGTCAAAAAAGGGCGCAAAATGTTCATTTACGTCCTTGTTTTTATAAAAAAGCAACTGGGCTTTTCGCCCATTTTTTCCTCGTTGTCTCATCAGCTTCTCTCAAGAATATTTCGAATGTGCTCTTACGGTATTTTAGAGCGGCATGGGTGGGATACTCTGTGGTGTTTATTGGCTTGATTTAGACAAATATTGTGCCAAAACGACTCCAGCCAAAGTAAGGCTGCCGCCGATTAGATGATAAGTCATCAATTTTTCATTCAAAAAACTAATGGCAATAATAGCAGTGAACACCGGGGTAAGATTCATCAGCACAGCGGTGATATTGGCTCCGATACGTGTAACACCTAAAATCCACAAATAGGGTGCAATGATTGAGGCAGGGATCCCTGCATATAGCACGAGAGGAATATTTTGTGTGTTTAGTTTTATATCGGTAGTGAGTAAAAAATTAGGTAGCAGCAACAGCACGCCGAAGACAATCTGCATATATAACAATTGCCAGCAAGGAAGTTTTATTGCCCAATGTGCGATTAACACACCGTACAAAGCGTAAGAAGCAGAGGCGCACAGCAGCATAAACTCACCGCTACCAACACCTTGATGCAGTAATTGTGTAGGATCACCTGCACTGACTAGCCAAACTAATCCGACTAAAGACAATATGCTACCTAATACAACCCCCAGAGTGGGTGCGGTTCTTAATATTATAATGCTGATCAATACGGTTAATAGAGGAATGACTGAGCTGAATATACCGATAAATACTGCGCTAACACTCTGTGCTGAATAATAAGCTAGACTTTGGAAGAGCACCATCCCCAATAGACCGAGGGTCATTAATTTCCACCAATATTTTCGGATAGTTGGCCAATTACGAATCACACTCATGAATACGAATGGTGTTAAAATCACTAATGCCAAAAACCAGCGGTAAAAAGAGATAGCCGCTGGATCTATCACGCCTGCCGCCATTTTACTTACCACCACATTGGCCGACCAAATTATGACCGCTAACAGAGGATAGATTATATACATATCTTTTATCTTAAGATCCAAGTCTTTTGTGCTGGCTGACAATTAGCCAAAATGAGCTTTAAAATACGCATTTACCTCGTGTAAACTGCGCCCTTTTACTTATTTTCCTCTTTTAAATGTTGCTAAAGAAGATTTCGAATAGGCTCTTAAACGCACCAAAAGAGGATAGACTTTTTTTTTCATTTTCACCAATAATACTGCTCGCAAAATCATGGTACGGTAAAATATCATTAGACCTCTTTCCAAACCGTAGTTCGTTATGCTAAGTCAAGGCGCCCGGCGCACAGCAACCGGAATGTATATAAAGTACATGAGGATTGCGAGCACCGGGCAACGCAGGATTGGCGTCACGTAGTAGGTTTGGAAAGAGGTCTATTTGCGAATTAACCCTTCGCTGGAGAATAGTAAGTGAAAATTTTAGTTGATGAAAATATGCCGCATGCGAAACAGCTGTTTCAGCGGATAGGTAACGTTGAAATAGTGTCTGGACGCGCTATTCCACGTACCGCGTTATGTGAAGCATCAGCTTTGATGATACGGTCGGTCACGTCAGTGAATGCTGAATTATTGCAAGGCACTGCGATTAAATTTGTTGGTACTGCTACTGCGGGTACTGATCATGTCGATAAGGCATGGCTACGTCAGCAGGGCATCGATTTTTTTTCTGCCTCCGGTTGCAATGCCATCGCAGTGGTCGAATATGTTTTCTCTGCTTTGTTAGCGATGGCTGAACGCGGTAATTTTTCACTGAGTGGTAAAACGGTCGGGATTGTTGGGGTGGGTAATGTAGGATCCCGCCTGAATGCGCGTTTAAAGGCACTCGGAATAAAGACCTTATTATGTGATCCACCTCGAGCGGATCGAGGGGATAAAGAGCAATTTTGGCCATTGGAAAAACTGGTGCGTGAAGCGGATATATTAACGTTACACACGCCATTACATCAAACCGGTGCTTACCAAAGCTTTCATTTAATTAATGACGATGTATTGGCAGCTTTACCGGATGATCGCATTTTAATCAATACGTGTCGTGGTGCGGTGGTGGATAATACTGCCTTGTTGCAAGGATTAAAAAAAGGAAAAAAACTGGGCGTAGTATTGGATGTTTGGGAAAACGAACCCCATATTCCTCAGTCCTTACTGGAGAAAGTGGCTATTGGTACACCCCATATCGCAGGTTACACTTTGGAGGGGAAAACCCGAGGGACAACGCAATTATTTGAAGCATTTAGTCATTCTTGTGGATGCCCACAATCGGTTGAATGCAGCTCTTTATTACCGCCTTCTAAACTTGGGCATTTTCGGCTTGATAGCCCACTCAATGAGAAGCAATTAAAACGATTAATGCGCTTAGTGTATGATGTGCGCCTTGATGCTTGCAATTTGCGCCGTAAAGGTAGCAGTGAGTTTGATGACTTGCGTAAGCGATATGGGATCCGTCGAGAATGGTCATCTTTTTGTATTCAATGTGACAGCATGGCCGACGCCGATCTTTTGCAAAAAATAGGTTTCTCTATTGAGATGATATAAATCAACATGTTTAACAATAATAAAATTGCCCTGGGAATCGAATATAGTGGTAGTAACTATTCTGGCTGGCAGCGCCAGAAAGACGCGAGCAGTGTACAGGGTTGTTTGGAAAACGCTTTATCTAAGGTGGCTGATCATCCCGTCACGGTATTCTGTGCCGGACGCACTGATGCAGGGGTGCATGCGACGGGTCAGGTCGTTCATTTTACCACCCATTCGATGCGCCCCGAACATGCATGGACGATGGGAGTCAATGCGAATTTACCTCAAGATATCGCTGTTCGTTGGGTAAAATCGGTTCCAGAAGAGTTTCACGCTCGTTTCAGTGCCCTGGCTCGATGTTATCGTTATATTATTTTTAATCATTGCTATCGTTCGGCGATCCTTGCCGGTGGTATTAGTCATTATCATCTGCCACTGGATGAACAAAAAATGGCTCGCGCGGCTCAACATTTGCTGGGTGAACATGATTTTACTTCATTCCGAGCGTTACAGTGCCAATCGAAAACGCCGTTGCGCAACGTGCAACAGATTAATATTAGCCGCTATGGCGCTTATATTGTTGTCGAAATAAAGGCTAATGCGTTTTTGCATCATATGGTGCGTAATATTGTCGGGAGCCTGATAGAAATTGGTAGCGGTCGTCAAAATGAAGATTGGTTGAAGCAATTGTTGGCATTAAAAGATCGCAAGCAAGCTGCTGCGACAGCGAAAGCCGAAGGCTTATATTTGGTAGCGGTCGATTATCCTGCCTGTTTTGCGTTGCCTCAGACATCATTAGGTTCTTATTTTTTGCCATTTATACCCTTCGCCTTTGAAGCCGCCGTGTTGTTGGCAGCCGAAGGCAACTTCAAAGATGAAGGGTATAACTAGTTTCTTGGACGAATATTATTTAAGAGAATAACAAATGGATATTATCGTTTTCATCATCGACTTTATTTTGCATATTGACGTCCATCTAGCGGAATTGGTGGCGCAATACGGTGTATGGGTTTATGGCATACTCTTTTTGATTCTATTTTGTGAAACCGGTTTAGTCGTCACTCCGTTTCTACCGGGTGATTCACTTCTTTTTGCCGCAGGTGCTTTGGCAACCCTGCCTTCTAATGACCTGAATGTGCATTTAATGGTGGCTCTGATGCTGATTGCGGCTATTACAGGTGATGCACTTAATTACACGCTGGGACGACGATTTGGCAAAAAATTATTTCAGGATCCAACATCAAAAATATTTCGTCAGGTCTATTTGGATAAAACGCATCTTTTTTATGAAAAATATGGAGCTAAAACCATTATTTTGGCTCGTTTTGCCCCTATTATTCGTACTTTTGCTCCCTTTATCGCAGGAATGGGAAAAATGTCTTATCGTCATTTTACTGCCTATAACGTGATAGGGGCATTAGTATGGGTCATGTCATTTACTTATGCAGGGTATCTTTTTGGTAACTTGCCGATAGTACAAAAAAATCTGAAATTATTTATTGTTATGATTATTATACTGTCTATTTTACCGGCGATACTTGAAATCTATAGACATCGGCGTGCGGTGGCCGATCAAAAAAATCAATAGACTGATGATGAGAGTCAATTAAATTCGGTTAGTTTTTTATCTAGCTTGTTAGGCCAATAGGGTTTAACGCACGATATGATGACAGGAAAGAATAGCGATGAGCTGGATTGAGCGAATTATTAATAAAAGTACCCTAGAAGCCTGTAAAGCGAATATACCTGAAGGGGTATGGACAAAATGCGATAGTTGCGAGCAAATACTCTATCGTATTGAATTACAAAAAAATTTAGAAGTTTGCCCTAAATGTGATCATCATATGCGCATCTCTGCCCGTGAACGTTTGGATTTGTTGCTAGATAAACCTTGTGATGGATCCTGTAAAAAAGAGTGTAGAGAAGAAGCCTGTACAACAAAGTGTAAAAAAGAAAGAATAGAATTGGGTGCTGAGCTAGAGCCAAAGGATCCCCTGAAGTTTAAGGACAATAAAAAATATAAAGATAGACTGACTGCGGCACAAAAAATTACTAAAGAAAAAGATGCGCTAGTGGTGATGAAAGGCACCTTGTTTGATATGCCTATTGTAACAGCCGCGTTTGATTTTTCTTTTATGGGCGGATCCATGGGATCGGTCGTTGGAGCGCGTTTTGTCGCGGCAGTTGAACAAGCATTGACAGATCATTGCCCGTTAGTGTGTTTTTCTACTAGTGGGGGCGCTCGTATGCAAGAAGGATTGATTTCGCTGATGCAAATGGCAAAAACGAGCGCTGCTCTGGCCAAAATGCAAGAACGTGGTCTGCCTTATATCTCAGTATTGACTAACCCAACGATGGGTGGGGTTTCTGCCAGTCTAGCGATGTTAGGTGATATTAATATTGCAGAGCCGAAGGCACTGATTGGTTTCGCTGGACCACGGGTTATCTTACAAACGGTAAGAGAAGTATTGCCGCCGGGTTTTCAAAGTAGTGAATTTTTGATCGAAAAAGGGGCGATTGACATGATTGTACGTCGTTTAGACATGCGCCAGACATTGGCGAGTATCTTATCTAAGCTGATGCATATACCCACAGTCCTTCAAGTTGCAGCGTCGCGATAAGGGCGTGAGACCGATGAGCGTAGATAGACGACGTGATTCGGCAGAACCCCCGCAGCCAACAACGCGGCGGTTTTAAAGGCGAAGGGTATATAATAAAAAGTGAGTAAATGGGTCGTTATGGTAAATAATAAAAAAGGCAACACTTTATCGCCTCTTGAAAAGAGATAGCTATGAATAATTATCAGCCTCCTCAAACCCGGTCTTCTTTGACGTCATGGCTTTCTTATATAGGTTCCATACATCATCAGGCTATTGATCTAAGTTTAGAACGCATCAGAACAGTGGCTGAACGGCTCGACTTGCTTAAACCTGCAGCTAAAATACTGACTGTTGCGGGCACTAACGGCAAGGGTACAACCTGCTGTGTACTGGAGGCGATATTACTTAGCGCGGGTTTACGAGTAGGCGTTTATAGCTCACCCCATCTGCTGCGCTATACCGAGAGAATACGCATTCAGGGCTTGGAATTGCCTGAAACCGCGCACTGTAATTCTTTTGCTGACATTGAAGCTGCGCGAGGCACGGTCTCGTTGACTTATTTCGAATTCAGCACGTTATCAGCACTGCATCTGTTTAAACAGGCCGCACTTGATGTCCTGGTGCTAGAAGTAGGGTTAGGCGGTAGGCTAGATGCGACTAATATTATCGATGCAGATGTTGCTGCGATTACAAGTATTGGTCTTGATCATATAGATAGGTTAGGTGCTGATCGAGAAAGTATTGGTCGTGAAAAAGCAGGAATATTTCGGCGGGGTAAACCGGCAATAGTGGGGGAGCCTGATATGCCTCACTCTGTTGCAACCATTGCGGCAGAGATCGAGGCTAAACTTTATCACTGTAATGATGACTGGCAATTTAGCCGGCAGACTGACGACTGGTGCTGGCAAAGTGGTTCACGCATACTCACTCATTTGCCTTTGCCTAAAGTACCACTGCAAAATGCCGCCACGGCGTTAGCAATATTGCATTACTTAGCATTACCGCTGAATGACTCAGCAATTTATCAAGGTTTGCAGACTGCTTTTTTACCAGGGCGTTTCCAAATACTCACTGAACAGCCGCTGTTAATTTTGGATGTTGCTCATAATTCTCACGCTGCCCGTTATTTAATCGAGCGGTTTGATCAATTGCCAAAACGATCAGGAAAAATACGTGCAGTAGTGGGGATGTTAGCTGATAAAGATATTGCCAGTACGCTGACTTGCTTATCTGAAAGGGTTGACGAATGGTATTGTGTATCATTGACCGAGCCGCGGGGTGCCAGTGCTGAATTATTGGCGCAACATGTGTCAAAACCACGCTTGTTTGCTGATGTTGAAAGTGGTTGGTATCAGGCAATGAAAGATGCCGATTCGCAAGATGTAGTGATTGTTTGTGGTTCTTTCCATACGGTTGCACAGGTGATGACAGCTTACTACTCCTCGTCTAGTGCCGCTAAATAAGATTTCGGATAAACTGTTAGCGAGAGTGAGCCCAGTGGCAAATCAGTTTAAAAACCGTTTGGTTGGCACTATTATTTTGGTTGTATTAGGTGTCACAGTGTTGCCAATGTTATTTGATGGCAAAAAAAAGCACTATGAAGATCAGCTTATCGCTATTCCACTCATATCCACTGTTGATTTTCTGGAAGAAAATGATGTGGTGATGCCAGTCAATCAATTTTTTCCCGCTCAACAGCCAGAGGAAATAGTGGCCGAATTAAATCCCCAATTCCCCCCATTAAAAGAAAACGCACTAACCAAGCCGAGTTATGTGGTACAACTTGGCGCATTGAAAAATGCCGCTAAAGTTAATGAGATTGTCGCCAAATTACGTTTGTCTGGTTACAACGCTTATACTCTACCGGCGATCCCTTTACAGGGGCAGATAACCCGCATTATGGTGGGACCTAATGTGTCGAAGCAGAAATTACAATTAACATTGCCTGAGCTGAATTCCCTTAGTGGTCTTGATGGTCAGGTAAAGGAATATGGTGTTGGACTTTAAACTAACATAATTTTATCGGAGTGATCATGACCTGGATTGATTACATTATTGTTAGCATTATCGGATTCTCAGCGCTAATCAGTTTGAAACGGGGGTTTGTTCGCGAAGCACTGTCACTGGTGATATGGGGATGTGCATTTTATATCGCCAGTCATTTTTATCAATACCTGGCTGTTTATTTAACGGGTTTTGAAAATGAATTGATCCGCCAGGGTATCGCGATCGGTATTTTGTTTATCGCTACTTTGGTGGTTGGCGCTATTGTTAATTCTGTTATTAGCTCATTGGTTATGAGTACTGGATTATCAGGAACGGACAGAGTGCTTGGTGTATTGTTCGGCGTATTGCGCGGTGTTTTTATTGTCTCTGTTGTCTTGTTTTTTCTCGATACATTCACTGGTTTCGCACAAAGTATGGATTGGAAAAATTCACTTCTCATCCCAAAATTTAGTGAAATAATTAGATGGCTCTTTAACTACTTGCAAAGTACTTCGAGTTTTTTGCCCAATCAATTGAAGAGCGATTAACATCAATAAAGGATAGACAAACATGTGTGGTATTGTAGGGATTACTGGTTTTACATCAGTAAACCAGTCGATTTATGATGCCTTGATGGTGCTTCAACACCGAGGCCAAGATGCGGCAGGGATCGTCACCCTTGATGCAAATAATAGATTTCGTCTGCGTAAAGCTAATGGCTTGGTAAAAGATGTCTTTGAAACTCGCCACATGCTGCGTTTACAAGGCACCCGCGGGATTGGCCATGTACGTTATCCAACGGCAGGGAGTGCCAGTGTTTCAGAAGCACAGCCTTTCTACGTCAACTCACCGTTTGGCATTACTTTGGCACACAACGGTAACCTGACGAATGCTAACGAGCTAAAAGACTATTTATTTAAACAAAAACGTCGTCATATCAATACGACATCTGACTCAGAAATTTTGTTGAATATCTTCGCGAGTGAACTGGAAACAGCTGAAAAAAAAGAAGAAGAAGCTATTTTTTCAGCTGTAACGAGAACCCATGAATTAGTGAAAGGTGCTTATGCTTGTGTCGCTATGATCATCGGCCATGGCATGCTCGCCTTTCGTGACCCTAATGGTATTCGGCCATTGGTGATGGGAAAACGAAAACACATTTTAGAAGATGGCAACGTTAAATATGAATATATGGTCGCTTCGGAAAGTGTCGCCCTTGATACATTAGGTTTTGAACTTTGCCGTGATGTAGCACCCGGTGAAGCGGTGTATATCACAGAAAAAGGCGAATTATTTTATCGACAATGCGCAAAAAAACCACAATACCGACCCTGTCTATTTGAATATGTTTATTTTGCCCGCCCGGATTCCTGCATAGATAAAATTTCGGTTTACAGTGCTAGGATATCGATGGGGAAAAAATTAGGGAATAAGATTAAGAATTCTGAAGAGTGGAAGAATTTAGCCATTGGCGTAGTTATTCCGATTCCGGAAACCTCTTGTGATATCGCGCTCGAAATTGCTCACATTCTAGGTAAGCCCTATCGTCAAGGATTCGTCAAAAACCGCTATGTAGGCCGTACTTTCATTATGCCTGGTCAACAGGAACGCAGTAAATCAGTGCGCCGTAAATTGAATGTTAACCGCGCCGAATTTTATGATAAAAATGTATTACTCGTCGATGATTCTATTGTACGTGGCACTACTTCTAAGCAAATTGTGCAAATGGCACGTGAAGCGGGTGCTAAAAATGTTTATTTTGCCTCAGCAGCGCCAGAAATTCGCTTTCCCAATGTATATGGTATTGACATGCCAAGTGCTAATGAGCTCGTCGCGAATAATCGAACACCGGATGATCTTAAAAAATTCATCGGTGCTGATGCGCTAATTTTCCAAGATCTTGAGGATTTGAAGGCCGCAGTGACAGAAGGTAATCCTGATATCACAGAGTTTGAATGTTCTGTATTCGACGGTAATTATGTTACCAAAGATGTTAATAAAGAATACTTGAAATATCTACAATCACTGCGCTCTGATGATGCTCAGGCCTTAAGCCAGCAGCATGAAGCAGAAAACCTTGAAATGTATAACGAAGGCTAGTTGTGTATATCTCATACTGATTTTTTATTAAAAAAGTATAAATTTTGTGGTGCGCTACGCCATGTAAGCAAGGCAATTTATGATGAAGCGACTTATTGTAGGTATATCAGGGGCTAGCGGCACTATTTACGGTGTTCGATTGTTAGAAGTATTAAAAGATGTCGACGAGGTAGAAACTCATTTGATTATGAGCAATGGTGCGGAACAAACGCTAGCTGCAGAGATGAAAGATATAACCGTGAAGGAAGTGCAGGGACTGGCCAATGTAGTACATAAAGTCGGTGATCTTGCTGCCTCAGTTTCCTCGGGTTCGTATAAAACACTAGGGATGGTGATATTACCTTGTTCGATAAAAACCCTATCGGGTATTGTTCATAGTTATACCGATAATTTATTAACTCGAGCGGCTGATGTGGTATTGAAAGAACGCCGCTGCTTACTGTTATGTGTGCGAGAGACCCCGTTACATTTGGGACATTTACGTTTAATGTCACAGGCAGCTGAGCTCGGCGCTGTTGTTATGCCACCCTCCCCCGCCTTCTATCACGTCCCCCAGACAATAAAAGATCTTGTCGATCAAAGTGTTAATCGAATCATTGATCAATTCGATATCCCATTGCCTAAGGATTTGTTTAAACGTTGGCAAGGTAATAATTAATATACCATTCGCCTTTGAAGCCGCCGCGTTGTTGGCTGTGGGTGCTCGCCGAATCACGTAGTATGTCTACGCTCATCGGTCTCACCCCCTGGCCGCCTAGCGGCAACTTCAAAGGCAAACGGTATATGTTCTTCTAAAAAAATATTCATTTACAGCAATGAAAAGTGATTTCAGATATATTAACAATGCACTGATTAGATGACACATTAAAGTACATATTAAGGAATCTCTTTATGCTCGATAGCCAAACTATCGCCGTAGTAAAATCGACTATCCCCTTGCTTGTTGCTACTGGCCCGAAATTAACCACTCATTTTTATGAGCGAATGTTTACTCATAATCCAGAATTTAAAAATATTTTTAATATGAGTAATCAGTTTAATGGTAATCAGAGCGAAGCCTTATTTAATGCAATTTGTGCGTATGCTAATAATATTGAAAATATAAAAACATTGTTACCCGCTGTTGAACGTGTAGCGCAAAAGCATACTAGTCTCAATATCCAACCCGAATATTATCAGGTAGTTGGTGAACATTTAATCGCAACACTTGATGAAATGTTTCATCCTGGGGCAGAAGTTTTAGATGCTTGGGCGAAAGCTTATGGTGTGCTCGCTGAAATATTTATCCAACGTGAAGAGCAAATTTATCAAAAAGGTGAAATGAGTACGGGTGGTTGGCGTTCTTTGCGTCGTTTTCGGATTATTAAAAAAGTGCAAGAAAGCGAAGTCATTTGCAGTTTTGAATTCACGCCACTAGATGGAGAGTGTGTAGCTGATTTTAAACCGGGACAGTATCTTAGTATTTACATTGAAGATGATAGCTTAGCCTTTCAAGAGATCCGCCAGTATTCTCTAACCACGGCCGCTAACGGTAAATCTTACCGTATTGCTGTTAAACGCGAGGTGGGGGGAACTGTCTCAAATTATTTGCACCATAAACTACAAGAAGGTGACATTATTCGTGTTTCACCTCCTCGTGGAGATTTTTTTCTAGATGTAGAGTCAAATACACCAGTGGTTTTAATATCTGCTGGAGTGGGGCAAACACCCATGCTCAGTATGTTAAATACATTATATTTGAGTCAGCATAAGGCATCAGTATATTGGTTACACGCATCAGAAAATGGTCGTGTTCATGCATTTTCTAATGAAGTGGCTACTATTGCTGAAAAAATGCCTAACCTTAATAGTCATATTTGGTACCGTGAACCTACTGAACAAGATGTGCGTGGTATTGATTATCACACACAAGGTTTGATGGATCTTGCAAACCATCAGTCAATGATTTTTGATAACGATATGCATTATTACTTCTGTGGCCCAGTACAATTTATGCAATATTTAAGTCGACAATTGATAACTATGGGTGTAAAAACTGAAAAAATGCACTACGAATGCTTTGGCTCCCATAAAATCATTTGACGGAGTATCGATCTTACTTATTAGTGTTTTTTAACCGTAATTTTTACACTTATAGCCAAATCATTTTAATTTGATTAAAGACGGAGGAGCACAGACAATACAAATAGTACGGCAAGCGACGACAACACAAAATCAAATTAAAATGGTTTGGCTATATCGCCTGAAAAATAGGCGAATAAGGTTCAATTGATGGAATAAAGACCATCTAATTTTTTTTCTTAAATTAAAGGTTGCGGGCGTTAATAAAGGGGCTATAATGCGACCCCACAGAAGAAGGGGAGCTTAGTAAAAGAAGGCCTTGACTCTGTGAGAAGAAAGGGTAGAATGCGCCCTCTCGTTGTAAGGCTAGACGAGAAGCTCTTTAACAATTTATCAGACAATCTGTGTGGGCACTGGCGAGTGCGCTGTTGTGCTGCGCTGTAATATTGGGGCAGTAGAAGCAGTATAAAAACAAACAGCGGATTGGATTTTGTTTTTTTATGGAAACATAATAGAAAGCAGGGTTTATGAAGTTGTTAAAAAAGTAATAAATTGAAGAGTTTGATCATGGCTCAGATTGAACGCTGGCGGCAGGCCTAACACATGCAAGTCGAGCGGCAGCGGGGAGTAGCTTGCTACTCTGCCGGCGAGCGGCGGACGGGTGAGTAAAGTCTGGGGATCTGGCTTATGGAGGGGGATAACCATTGGAAACGGTGGCTAATACCGCATGATGTCGCAAGACCAAAGTGGGGGACTTTAGAGCCTCACGCCATAAGATGAACCCAGATGAGATTAGCTAGTAGGTGCGGTAATGGCGTACCTAGGCGACGATCTCTAGCTGGTCTGAGAGGATGACCAGCCACACTGGAACTGAGAAACGGTCCAGACTCCTACGGGAGGCAGCAGTGGGGAATATTGCACAATGGGCGGAAGCCTGATGCAGCCATGCCGCGTGTGTGAAGAAGGCCTTAGGGTTGTAAAGCACTTTCAGCGGGGAGGAAGGAGGTAAGAGTAATATGCTTATCGATTGACGTTACCCGCAAAAGAAGCACCGGCTAACTCCGTGCCAGCAGCCGCGGTAATACGGAGGGTGCGAGCGTTAATCGGAATAACTGGGCGTAAAGGGCATGTAGGCGGTAAGTTAAGTCAGATGTGAAATCCCCGAGCTTAACTTGGGAACGGCATTTGAGACTGGCTGGCTAGAGTTTTGTAGAGGGGGGTAGAATTCCAGGTGTAGCGGTGAAATGCGTAGAGATCTGGAGGAATACCGGTGGCGAAGGCGGCTCCCTGGACAAGGACTGACGCTGAGGTGCGAAAGCGTGGGTAGCAAACAGGATTAGATACCCTGGTAGTCCACGCTGTAAACGATGTCGATTTGGAGGTTGTGACCTAGTGTTATGGCGTCCGAAGCTAACGCGATAAATCGACCGCCTGGGGAGTACGGCCGCAAGGTTAAAACTCAAATGAATTGACGGGGGCCCGCACAAGCGGTGGAGCATGTGGTTTAATTCGATGCAACGCGAAGAACCTTACCTACTCTTGACATCCACGGAATTTAGCAGAGATGCTTAAGTGCCTTCGGGAGCCGTGAGACAGGTGCTGCATGGCTGTCGTCAGCTCGTGTTGTGAAATGTTGGGTTAAGTCCCGCAACGAGCGCAACCCTTGTCCTTTGTTGCCAGCACGTGATGGTGGGAACTCAAAGGAGACTGCCGGTGATAAACCGGAGGAAGGTGGGGATGACGTCAAGTCATCATGGCCCTTACGAGTAGGGCTACACACGTGCTACAATGGCGCATACAAAGAGCGGCGAGCGTGCGAACGTAAGCGAACCTCATAAAGTGCGTCGTAGTCCGGATTGGAGTCTGCAACTCGACTCCATGAAGTCGGAATCGCTAGTAATCGTGGATCAGAATGCTACGGTGAATACGTTCCCGGGCCTTGTACACACCGCCCGTCACACCATGGGAGTGGGCGGCAAAAGAAGTAGGTAGCTTAACCTTCGGGAGGGCGCTTACCACTTTGTGGTTCATGACTGGGGTGAAGTCGTAACAAGGTAACCGTAGGGGAACCTGCGGTTGGATCACCTCCTTACCAAAGATGGCGGCTACGCTGAGTGCTCACACAGATTGTCTGATGAAAGTAGCTAGTGGTTTTTATGGAGAGAGCGTTCTTCATAGGGACGATGTAGCCATGTCCCCTTCGTCTAGAGGCCTAGGACACCGCCCTTTCACGGCGGTAACAGGGGTTCGAACCCCCTAGGGGACGCCAATTTGCAAAGACAAGGGTCTATGCGTATTGAATATGCTCTTTAACAATCTGGAACAAGCGAGTAATGAACAGCGAGAAGTGTTTATTAGTAAGACACTTTCGGGTTGTGAAGTTAAGTGATAGAAGCGTACAGGGCGGATGCCTAGGCAGTCAGAGGCGAAGAAGGGCGTGCAAATCTGCGAAAAGCGACGGTGAGCTGATAGGAAGCGTTATTAGCCGTTGATACCCGAATGGGGAAACCCAGTGCAAGCAGTTGCACTATCGTTAGATGAATAAACTAGTTTAACGAGGCGAACCGGGAGAAGTGAAACATCTAAGTACCCCGAGGAAAAGAAATCAACCGAGATTTCCTGAGTAGCGGCGAGCGAAAGGGAAGCAGCCCAGAGTGTGCATCATTGTTGTTATCAGAGGAAGGGTCTGGAAAGGCCTGCGAAAGAGGGTGATAGCCCCGTACTCGAAGGTAGCAATAGTGTGAGCTCGAAGAGTAGGACGGGACACGAGAAATCCTGTTTGAAGAAGGGGGGACCATCCTCCAAGGCTAAATACTCCTGACTGACCGATAGTGAACCAGTACCGTGAGGGAAAGGCGAAAAGAACCCCGGGAGGGGAGTGAAATAGACCCTGAAACCCTGTACGTACAAGCAGTGGGAGCCTGAATCATACGCGAGTGTGGTAAGGGTGACTGCGTACCTTTTGTATAATGGGTCAGCGACTTATATTCTGTAGCGAGGTTAACCGAATAGGGGAGCCGTAGGGAAACCGAGTCTTAACTGGGCGAATAGTTGCAGGGTATAGACCCGAAACCCGGTGATCTAGCCATGTGCAGGCTGAAGGTTGGGTAATACTAACTGGAGGGCCGAACCGACTCCTGTTGAAAAAGTAGCGGATGACGTGTGGCTGGGGGTGAAAGGCCAATCAAACCGGGAGATAGCTGGTTCTCCCCGAAAGCTATTTAGGTAGCGCCTCGTGGGTTAATCTTTGGGGGTAGAGCACTGTTTCGGCTAGGGGGCCATCCCGGCTTACCACCCCGATGCAAACTGCGAATACCGAAGAATGTGACCACGGGAGACACACGGCGGGTGCTAACGTCCGTCGTGGAAAGGGAAACAACCCAGACCGCCAGCTAAGGTCCCGAAGTGAGGGTTAAGTGGGAAACGAAGTGGGAAGGCGAAAACAGCCAGGATGTTGGCTTAGAAGCAGCCATCATTGAAAGAAAGCGTAATAGCTCACTGGTCGAGTCGGCCTGCGCGGAAGATGTAACGGGGCTAAACCCTCCACCGAAGCTGCGGCAGTAGCGTTGGAGACGACGTTATTGGGTAGGGGAGCGTTCTGTAAGCCGTAGAAGGTGAGCTGAGAGGCGAGCTGGAGGTATCAGAAGTGCGAATGCTGACATAAGTAACGATAAAGCGGGTGAAAGGCCCGCTCGCCGAAAGACCAAGGGTTCCTGTCCCACGTTAATCGAGGCAGGGTGAGTCGACCCCTAAGGCGAGGCTGAAAAGCGTAGTCGATGGGAAACGGGTTAATATTCCCGTACTGGTTGTGACTGCGAAGGGGGGACGGAGAAGGCTAGGCTATCCGGGTGACGGTAATCCCGGTTTAAGCGTGTAGGTGGAAAGAGTAGGCAAATCCGCTTTTTCATAGACACTGAGGCGTGATGACGAAGCACTTAGGTGCAGAAGTAGTTGATGCCCGGCTTCCAGGAAAAGCCTCTAAGCTTAGGTTACAGTCAATCGTACCCGAAACCGACACAGGTGGTCAGGTAGAGCATACTAAGGCGCTTGAGAGAACTCGGGTGAAGGAACTAGGCAAAATGGTGCCGTAACTTCGGGAGAAGGCACGCTGGCATTAGGTGAGGGGACTTGCTCCCTGTAGCTGAAGTCAGTCGCAGAGACCAGCTGGCTGCAACTGTTTATTAAAAACACAGCACTGTGCAAACACGTAAGTGGAGGTATACGGTGTGACGCCTGCCCGGTGCCGGAAGGTTAATTGATGGGGTTAGTAGAGATACGAAGCTCTTGATCGAAGCCCCGGTAAACGGCGGCCGTAACTATAACGGTCCTAAGGTAGCGAAATTCCTTGTCGGGTAAGTTCCGACCTGCACGAATGGCGTAATGATGGCCAGGCTGTCTCCACCCGAGACTCAGTGAAATTGAAATGGCTGTGAAGATGCAGTGTACCCGCGGCAAGACGGAAAGACCCCGTGAACCTTTACTATAGCTTGACACTGGGAGTTGAAACTGACTGTGTAGGATAGGTGGGAGACGTTGAAGCGATGACGCCAGTTGTTGTGGAGTCGCCGTTGAAATACCACCCTGTGAGTTTTGGTTTTCTAACTCAGCGCCGTAATCCGGTGCGAGGACAGTGTCTGGTGGGTAGTTTGACTGGGGCGGTCTCCTCCTAAAGCGTAACGGAGGAGCACGAAGGTTAGCTAATCACGGTCGGACATCGTGAGGTTAGTGCAAAGGCATAAGCTAGCTTGACTGCGAGAGTGACGGCTCGAGCAGGTACGAAAGTAGGTCTTAGTGATCCGGTGGTTCTGAATGGAAGGGCCATCGCTCAACGGATAAAAGGTACTCCGGGGATAACAGGCTGATACCGCCCAAGAGTTCATATCGACGGCGGTGTTTGGCACCTCGATGTCGGCTCATCACATCCTGGGGCTGAAGTAGGTCCCAAGGGTATGGCTGTTCGCCATTTAAAGTGGTACGCGAGCTGGGTTTAGAACGTCGTGAGACAGTTCGGTCCCTATCTGCCGTGGGCGTAGGAAGATTGAGGGGGGCTGCTCCTAGTACGAGAGGACCGGAGTGGACGCATCACTGGTGTTTGGGTTGTCATGCCAATGGCATTGCCCGGTAGCTACATGCGGAAGAGATAACCGCTGAAAGCATCTAAGCGGGAAACTTGCCCCGAGATGAGTCTTCCCTTGAGGGACGTTTAAGACTAAGACGTTGATAGGCTGGGTGTGTAAGTGTGGTGACACATTGAGCTGACCAGTACTAATGACCCGATAGGCTTAACTTCACAACACCGAAAGTGTTTTGGTTTACGCGCTTGTTAACAGATTAGCTGTGTACGCAGCATACAGAATTTGCCTGGCGGCTATAGCGCGGTGGCACCACCTGAGCCCATTCCGAACTCAGCAGTGAAACACCGTTGCGCCTATGGTAGTGTGGGGTCTCCCCATGTGAGAGTCGGTCACCGCCAGGCTACCAATTTAGTGCTGATATGGCTCAGTCGGTAGAGCACACCCTTGGTAAGGGTGAGGTCCCCAGTTCAAATCTGGGTATCAGCACCAGACAGATTAAAGCTCCTATGGGCGAATAAAGCTTGGTGAAGAATCTCTAGGTAATGGTGTAGTCCTAGGTCAAGTACATCAATCTCAGAAATGAAACTCCCTAGCATCGGTTGTAGATACCGCTGACTATGAAAAAGGATCCTATAAAGTAGGATCCTTTTTTATTGCTTAATAATGATACTCCCATCTTTAGTGTCTATGACAATAGGCATATTCGTTTTTAATTTATTAGCAAGGATTTGTTGAGCCATCGGGTCTTCGATTTCCTTTTGGATAACTCGTTTTAATGGTCGTGCACCATACACAGGGTCAAAGCCTCGTTGACTTAATAAGTCTAATACAGCTTCAGTCGCACTGATTTGATAATTTCGCCCTGCCAAGCGTTGCTGTAATCGTTGCACCTGAATTTTTGCAATGGAGATGAGATGGTGTTGTTCTAATCGATGGAAAACAATGATCTCATCTATACGGTTAATAAACTCAGGGCGAAAATGATTACTGACATTTTCCATTACCTTATTTTTGATTTTAGAGAAATCAGTTTCAGTGGAATGCTCTAGAATTAACTCAGAACCCAAATTAGATGTCATAATAACTACAGTGTTACGAAAATCGACAGTTCTCCCTTGCCCATCCGTTAAACGCCCCTCATCCAAGACTTGTAATAAAATATTGAACACATCGGGATGTGCTTTCTCCACTTCATCAAATAAGATAACAGAGTAGGGACGACGACGTACTATTTCTGTTAGGTAACCTCCTTCTTCGTAACCAACATAACCAGGAGGTGCTCCAATTAAGCGTGATACAGCATGTTTCTCCATAAATTCAGACATATCAATTCGTATCATTGCTTTGTCAGTGTTGAATAAAAAAACCGCTAGGGCTTTACATAATTCTGTTTTACCTACTCCCGTTGGACCGAGAAATAAAAAGGAGCCTGTCGGGCGATTATCATCAGCAAGTCCAGCACGGCTCCGTCGGATTGCATTAGACACTGCCTCTATGGCTTCATCTTGCCCAATCACCAGATTATGCAGCTCTTGTTCGATGCGTAATAGTTTACTTCGTTCACCTTCCAACATTTTGGATACGGGGATGCCTGTCCAGCGTGCTACCACTTTGGCAATTTCCTCCTCAGTGACTCGATTAGGCAGCAGTTTCATTGTTTCGTTTTCGAGTTGATTGGCTGTATCGAGTTCTTTTTCTAGTTCTGGAATTTTGCCGTATTGTAGCTCAGACATTTTTGTTAGATCACCGACACGTCGTGCTTGCTCTAAGGTAATTTTAGCCTGTTCTAATTCGGTCTTGATCTTTTGGGTGCCTTTCAATGCAGCCTTTTCGGCTTTCCATTTTTCTTCCAGGGTCGAATATTCCCGTTCTTTTTGTTCTAATTCGTTATTGAGTTCTTGCAAGCGTTTTTTGCTGGCATCATCAGATTCTTTGTTTAATGCTTGTTGTTCTAATTTTAATTGAATAATTCGACGATATAGGCGATCAAGCAGTTCGGGTTTTGAATCGATCTGCATTCGGATGCTAGAGCCTGCTTCATCGATCAGATCGATGGCTTTATCAGGTAATCGACGATCTGAAATATAACGGTGTGATAAGGTCACCGCTTCTACAATTGCCGGATCTGTGATTTGGACATGGTGGTGGAGTTCATAGCGCTCTTTTAAACCGCGTAGAATGGCAATGGCATCTTCTACGTTTGGTTCTGCAACATACACTGTTTGAAAACGACGTTCTAAAGCAGCATCTTTTTCGATATATTGGCGGTATTCATTCAGAGTAGTTGCCCCAACGCAATGTAGTTTTCCACGTGCTAAGGCGGGTTTTAGCATGTTACCGGCATCCATTGCGCCGTCACTTTTCCCTGCACCGACCAGTGTATGCAGTTCGTCAATGAATAAAATCACGTTGCCTTTTTGTTTTTCTAATTCATTAAGTAATGCTTTCAGGCGTTCTTCAAACTCACCACGGAATTTGGCTCCGGCCAGTAATGCGCCGATATCTAATGACAATACACGCTTACCTTTTAAACCTTCTGGCACTTCACTATTGATAATACGTTGTGCTAGCCCCTCAACAATCGCGGTTTTGCCTACACCGGGCTCACCAATGAGCACGGGATTATTTTTGGTGCGGCGTTGTAATATTTGCATGGTATGACGAATTTCTTCATCTCGACCGATAACAGGGTCAAGTTTGCCTTGTTCTGCCTGTTCGGTTAGATCGATAGTGAATTGTTTTAACGCCTGCCGTTGATTTTCTTCACTGGCGCTTTTTATGGTATTACCATTTCGTAGCTCTTCAATCGCTTTAGTGATTTTATCTGTTGAGGCTCCTGCTGCTTTTAATAAATCCGTTAAGGTGCTGCTCTCTTCAAGCGCTGCTAACGGAAACAGTTCTGAGGCAATAAATTTATCACCTCTTTTTTGTGCTAATTTTTCACACAAATTAAGTGTTCTTTCTAATTTTTTTGATACCTGAACATCAGCGGTACCTTCCACACGTGCAAGTCGATCTAGGGTTTGATCGATTTTATCCTCTAAGTCTTGAGCGTCAATGCCGCTGGAAGTGAGTAAGGGGAAAACGGTTCCTCCCTCTTGACAAAGCAAAACACTCATGACGTGAAGTGGTTCAATAAATTGATGATTACAACTGAGCGCTAAAGAATGAGCACCACCTAAGGCTTCCTGAAATTTTTGGGTAAAACGCTCCAAAAGCATAATAAACTCCGTATTAATTGAAATTTATAGTGACAGTTTCCAGTTATTGTGAGGTCTCTAACTTTCAAGGGCGTGGCTCGTGCGAAGAGCTACACTCGCTTTTAACACTAGACCTCTTCGGAAACCTACTGCGTGATACGGCTCCTGCGTTGTCCGGGGCGCGCAATCCTCATGTACTTTATGTTAACGAAGGTTGCTGTGCGCCGGGCGCCTTGACTCCGCATAATGAACTACGGTTTCCAAAGAGATCTATTCAGAAATACCGCTGATTGTTGCTCTTAAAGTTTTGTAGTATTTGAATAAACAGGAAAACGCCGACAGATTTCCACAACTTGATTTTTAGTTTTTTGGATCAGGTTTTCATCGTTAATGTTATCCAAAACATTACATATCCAACCCGCGAGTTGCTTAGATTCTGTTTCTTTAAAACCACGGCGTGTTATCGCCGGGGTGCCTATTCTGATGCCAGAAGTAACAAACGGTTTTTGAGGATCGTTAGGAATGCTATTTTTGTTAACGGTGATATTAGCGCGTCCTAAAGCAGCATCGGCGTCTTTACCTGTTAAATTTTTATTCACTAAATTGAGTAAAAAGAGATGGTTTTCAGTCCCGCCTGAAACCACTTTATAGCCTCGATCTAAAAAGACTTCAACCATTGCCTTCGCATTCTTCACTACTTGCTGCTGATAAATTTCAAATTCAGGTTCCATCGCTTCTTTAAAGGCTATTGCCTTAGCAGCGATGACATGCATTAACGGACCGCCTTGTGAACCGGGGAAGACGGCTGAATTGAGTTTTTTATAGAAGGCTTCGTCACCATTTTTAGCCAGGATTAATCCTCCACGAGGACCCGCTAATGTTTTATGGGTGGTGGTGGTCACTACATGCGCGTGAGGCAGGGGGTTAGGATAAACACCCGTGGCTACTAAACCCGCGACATGCGCCATATCAACAAACAGATAAGCACCGATACTGTCAGCGATTTCCCGCATTCTCGCCCAATCAACCACGCCAGAATAGGCAGAAAAACCGCCGATAATCATCTTAGGTTTATGCGATTTAGCTAGCTCTGCTAATGCGTCGTAATCGATCTTGCCTGCTGCATCAACACCATAAGAGACGATATTATATAATTTGCCAGAAAAGTTGACCGGTGAACCATGCGTTAAATGCCCCCCGTGATTAAGATCCATGCCGAGCACAGTATCACCCGGTTGCAGTAACGCCATATAAACGGCCGCATTTGCTTGTGAACCGGAGTGAGGTTGCACATTGGCATAGTCAGCGCCGAATAATTTTTTCGCTCTCTCAATGGCAAGTTCTTCAATAACATCGACATGCTCACAGCCGCCATAGTAACGTTTGCCTGGATAACCCTCAGCATATTTATTGGTTAATTGCGAGCCTTGAGCCTGCATAACGCGCTGGCTAGTGTAGTTTTCAGAAGCAATCAGCTCAATATGCTCTTCTTGACGTGTTACTTCACTTTGCATCGCCTTCCATAACTCTAGATCATAATGAGCGATATTGTTTTTATTTTCTGGCATTTCTATCTCCTGATTTAACTAACTTATTAATGTCTCTTTTCAGACTCTATACCCTTCGCCTTTCAAGTTACGGCTTTGTTGTCTGCGGGTGCTCGCCGAATCACTTAGTATGTCTACGCTCATCGGTCGGTCGCCCTGGCCGCCTTGCCGTAACTCGAAATTCATTGGGTATAATTTTATTGAAAGAGTATAACTGAGGTCGCCAGAAAAACGCACTGCTTAAGCGAGATTGAAGCCAGTGCCGCCCGATTCTGTAGTGTTTATTCAGTAGAAAAATTCAGTGTGATAGACTGGAATTTTTTCTGTTTCGATGGTTTTTTATGACAGATCAACTTGATTTAAATCAACTTGCCAGAAATATCAAACAATGGGGACAGGATCTCGGTTTCCAGCAGGTGGGGATATGTGATACCGATTTGTCTTTAGAAGAGCCGAGATTGCAGGCATGGTTAGATAAACAATACCACGGTGAAATGGCATGGATGGCACGCTATGGTATGTTACGCGCCCGTCCACACGAATTACTGCCCGGTACCTTGCGTGTCATTAGCGTGCGTATGAATTATTTACCCGCCGAAGCTTCTTTCGCTCGTACTTTAAATAACCCTGAATTGGGTTATATCAGTCGTTATGCATTGGGTCGAGACTACCATAAATTGCTTCGCCAACGGTTAAAAAAATTAGGCGATAAAATCCAAATGTATTGCAGTGAATATTCTGAGGGGAGCGATACCCATTTCCGTCCTTTTGTTGATTCCGCCCCCATTATGGAACGTTCATTAGCAGTAAAAGCGGGGCTCGGGTGGGTAGGTAAGCATTCTTTAGTTTTAAATCGCGATGCGGGTTCATGGTTTTTTCTTGGCGAATTATTAATTGATTTGCCTCTTCCGGTTGATAAGCCATTACCGGAACAATGTGGACGTTGTGTGGCTTGTATGACTATTTGCCCAACAAAAGCGATTGTGGCACCTTATGTCATCGATGCGCGTCGTTGCATTTCTTACCTTACAATCGAACTACAAGGGGCTATTCCAGAAGAGTTTCGTTCGTTAATGGGGAATAGAATTTATGGTTGTGATGATTGCCAGTTAATCTGTCCGTGGAATCGTTTTTCACCTATTACTGATGAAAAAGCGTTTAATCCTCGCGCTCAATTACATACACCGAAATTGTTGGATCTCTTTGCTTGGGATGAAGAAACATTTTTGCAAATGACGGAAGGCTCAGCCATCCGGCGTATCGGTCATTTGCGCTGGTTGCGTAATATTTCGGTGGCATTAGGTAATGCCGCTTACCAATCCAGTGTGGTATTGGCCTTGGAAAAACGTCGAGGATTAGATCCCATGTTGGATGAGCATATTCAATGGGCGATTGATCAGCAATTAGCGCGCCGTTCTGCACAAGCGGTTAAAGTGCAATCTGCACAAACGAGTCGTCTGATCCGCACCGTTGAGAAAGGCTTACCACGTGATGCATAATTTTCACCGAAACCGGCCAACAGCGACGCTGGTGTTGGGTAATCAGTAGGGTATAATCCTTCGCCTTTGCAGTCGCCGCGTTGTTGGCTGCGGGCGTTCGTCCCATCAGCTAGTATGTCTACGCTCATCGGTCTCGCGCCCTGACCCCGCCTAGCGGCAACTTGAAGGGCTATGGGTATAAAGGTTGTATCCTGAGCTGGCTGCTGTTGTCGTCTCGTACGCGCAGATTCGTGTTTTCAGTGAAATCATTATTGAGCACCGCTTGGATCCACAGGGTGCCGTCACTCAGTTGTACTGCTGATAATACCGTTCCTGTTCGGCGCCAACTATTTTCATTTAATTGCCATTCAAGATCGTCGCCAGGTAGGGGAACACGATTGGCGTTGCCCGCCAGCCAATATAACGCTCTTTTGTTAGCGCCCCGGTATTGCGCCCTCGCGACAGTTTCCTGCCCGGTATAACAGCCTTTAGTGAAACTAATACCACCTAAAGTTTGGATATTTGTTGCCTGAGGTATAAATAATGCGCTGGTTTTTTCATCGATAATAGGAAAGCCTGCCTGGATATCTAATGCCATCCACTGATTACTATTGTTAAATTGAGTGCGAGAACGCAATATTTCTATCCATTGCTGTGCCTGGAAGGCGTCAGTTACTAGCAGAAAACGTTCTGTAGGTTGAGTGAAATGTAATAATGTCGTGATGCCTTGCTGTACCACGGGATGCTTTGTGTTTGGTAGCGTTGAAAATAAAGTGGCTAATGTTTCTCTTGCCGTTAATCCTGCAACGCCCAATAGTACTGCTTTTGTATCTAGACTAATGTTAACTTTAGAAAACACCGCATATTTTTTTAATTCTTTTAGTTGATTGTCCAATACACTACGGCGTTCAATAAACGCGAGTCCTTTTTCTCGATGAAACAAACGTAAATTACTCCACATTTTTCCACGCGGATCGCAATGTGCAGTCATAATATGTTGTTCAGCTGTCATTGCTGCGACATCAGCGGTGACTTGACCTTGAAGATAGTTTACTCTGTCCACTCCTGTTATTGTCACTAAAACCCAGTCATCTAAAGTCATAAGGGTTAAGGGTAATTGGGATGAAGCATGAGGAATTTGTGCAGGAAACGAAATTATATGAGCCATAATGATATTACCTGAGGTATCTATCAGGATATGAAAATCCAGAATGTGAAAATCGATAATAAAGCCCGTGTTTACTGGGCGTGTCGCCGTGGTATGCGTGAGTTAGACATCGTCATTATGCCGTTTTTTGAATATGAATACGAGACTTTAAGTGATGATGATAAAGGCTTGTTTATGCGCTTGCTAAAGAGTGATGATCCCGATTTGTTTAATTGGTTAATGAATTATGGAGAGCCACAAGATAGCGAGTTACAAAGAATGATTAAATTAATTCAAATGAGAAATAAAGCGCGTGGCTCGCTGGCAATGTAAGTTGCGTGTTTCATTGCGCACTCGTTGGTTTTCACTTTTGATATATGTAGGGTTAGCCTGCTTGGTTTTGCTTACGCCTTGGCCGACAGGTGGTGCCGTTGTTTGTTTTCTATTATTGACGTTGATTACATTTGAATATTTTCAGTGTCAGATAAAGTACCGTCCCATGATAATAAAATTGAATACTGATAATGTGTTGGAATGGAATCAGCAACAATGGAACATCATCCAACCTCCTTGGATCACCCGTTATGGCGTATTGCTAGCGCTAAAACAGCAAGCTAATCATAAAATATACCCTTCGCCTTTGCAGTTGCCGCTAGGCGGCCAGGGGGTGAGACCGCTGAGCGTAGATGACTACGTGATTCGGCGAACACCCGCAGCCAACAACGCGGCAGCTTCAAAGGCGAAGGGTATATATCAGCGTTTGTGGTTGGCATCTGACAGTATGACAGAAAGGGAGTGGCGTATGCTTTGTCAGCTTATGCAAGGCTTAGGCGATTGCGAATAAGCGCTTAAAGCCTATTGGCCATTGCGTCAGAATAAAATATTCTGTAGATGAATGGTAAAGTCGCGAGCATTAATAAATCCGCTGATCCGTGCTTGATTTATCTCCTGCCCTTGTGGATCAAAAAAGAGGATGCTGGGTAATCCTAATACCTGTAGTTTTTTTAGTATTGCCAATTGTTCGGGGCTATTTTTGGTCAGATCGACTTGTAATAATACCGTATTTGCCAATCGTTTCTGTACTTCTAGATCACTAAAGGTATATTTTTCTAATTCTTTACAAGCACCACACCAATCGGCATATAAATCCAACATCACCGATTTTCCTTTTGCCTGCCTGAGTGCTTCATGTAATTGTGATAAATTTTCAACACGCTGGAAACGTAAAGAATGATTAATGTTTCTAGAAAATAAATCCGCAGTAAATACCCAGTTTTGTAGCGGCTGTACTGCGATTAACAAACTAACTAATAGTAATATTTGGATCAAACGCTTCCAACGTTGCTGGAAGGTTAAACTTGAGACGAATGCCCAACTAAAGAAGATGACAGCTAATAAGCTCCAAAGCCGCGCTCCCCAAATGTTGCCTAATACTCGCTCGAGCAGAAATACGGGTAAAGCCAGAATAACAAAACCAAATGCTTCCTTAGTGTACTGCATCCACAGGCCGCTACGGGGTAATATTCGGTTGCCGAAGAGGGTCACTATAATTAAAGGGAGACCCATTCCTAATGCATACAGGTATAGGGTAGCTCCCCCGGCGAGTGTATTGCCGCTCTGTGCAATATACAACAAGATAGCGCTGAGGGGCGCTGTAGTACAGGGAGAACAGATCAGACCCGCTAATGCTCCCATAATAAAAACGCCTGCCACTGAACCACTTTTTTGATGGTTGCTCCACGCTACTAAGCGCGTCTGCCAGTGGCTAGGTAAATTGATTGAATAAAAGCCAAACATCGATAGTGCCAATAGGATGAAAAGTGCAGATAAAGTAAAAAGCACGTAAGGGTGCTGTAGCGCAGTTTGGAATTGTAGTCCTGCCCGCGCGACAACCCATCCCAAAAGAGTATAAGTCAGTGCCATGCCCTGCACGTAAGTTAAAGCTAACCAGAAGATTTGCCGCGGACTTCGAGGCTTTTCAGACCCCAAAATAATCGCGGCAATTAGGGGATACATCGGTAATACACAAGGGGTAAAGGCAATGGCTATACCGATCAATAAAGCCCAAAACGGAGAGAAAGGCAGTTCAGTGGGGTTGAGCGATCTCTGTAAGGGAAGTTGTGGTTCTTTAGGCGTAATAGCATGCAGTGGAATAGTACGGGTTTCTGGTGGATAGCAAAATCTTGCCGCCGCGCATCCTTGATAAGTTATTTGGATATGGGAGCCTTCTGCTGCTCGCGTGATGGGGAGGGTTACCGTCAATTCTTGTTCAAAAATAGGTATTGCGCCATAAAATTCGTCTTGATAACTGATGCCATCAGGTATCACAAATGCGCCTAATATGGCTTGTTGCGGTACTATTTTTAATTGTTGACGGTAGAGATAATAACCGGGCTGAATTTGCCAATGCAGCACAAGTTGATTGTCTTGTTGCTTAAAATCAAAGGCAAACGCACGTTGGGAAGGCATAAATTCGTTCTGTTCAGCCTCTTGGTTCAATGGTTTGATAGACTCAGCATGGAGATATTGTAGTGTCGATAAAAAGACGCTACAGAGCAGTAGCGTCAAGGAAAAAATACGATGCATCATAACAGTGATATTGATTTCCCTATGAAGCGAGACTTATACCCTTTGTCTTTCAAGTTACGGCTTTGTTGTCTGCGCGTGTTCGCTGAATCACGTAGTATGTCTACGCTCATCGGTCGGTCGCCCTGGTCGCCTTGCTGTAACTCGAAATTCATTGGGTATAAAAGTGATAGTGGTTCTAGTCATTTTTTTATCGTTTTATAGGTTGGTTGGATTCATCAGATTTTCGACAGAGAAAATACTGTCAAGTTTCTTTTCGGATAGCAAACCTTTCTCTAATACTACTTCACGCACGCTTTTACCGGTTTCAGCACAAATTTTACCGATCTCATCACCTTCATGATGACCAATATGCGGGTTAAGATAAGTGACGATCCCTATTGAATTAAAAACAAAATTTTCACAAACTTCTTTATTGGCGGTGATACTAATAACACATTTATCCAGCAGAGCGTAGCAGGCATTTGTCAGAATATGGATCGATTCAAACATTGCCTGTCCGATGACCGGTTCCATGACATTTAACTGTAGTTGACCCGCTTCCGCCGCCATTGTTACACAAAGATCATTACCTATCACCTTGAAACAGACTTGATTAACCACTTCAGGGATCACTGGATTGACTTTAGCTGGCATGATCGAAGAGCCAGCTTGCAACGCCGGTAGATTAATTTCATTCAAGCCTGCCCGTGGGCCTGATGAGAGTAGACGTAAATCATTGCAAATTTTCGATAGCTTAACCGCTAAGCGCTTGAGTGCGCTATGTACCATAACGTAAACACCACAATCAGATGTGGCTTCAATTAAATCTTCCGCTGGGACACATTTCAATCCACTCACTTCACGTAATTTTTCTAACACCTTATCTTGATAATTGTCTGGTGTGTTAAGTTTGGTTCCAATCGCAGTCGCCCCTAGGTTTACTTCAAGTAAAAATTCAGCAGTACGTGCTATATTTTTTATTTCTTCACTCATTAATACCTGAAAAGCCTTAAACTCTTGTCCTAATGTCATTGGGACGGCGTCCTGTAACTGGGTGCGTCCCATTTTTAAAATTTCGCAGAACTCTCCCGATTTTCTGCCAAAACCTTCCCTAAGACATGCGATTGCATCGATTAACTTCAGGATTGAATTATAAACGGCGATTCGAAACCCTGTGGGGTAAGCATCGTTAGTCGATTGAGATTTATTAACATGATCATTGGGGTTGAGATATTGGTATTCTCCTTTTTTACGTCCCATCAATGTTAATCCAATATTAGCAAGCACTTCATTAATATTCATATTGAATGAAGTGCCCGCCCCACCTTGGAACACATCAATGGGGAACTGATCCATGTATTTTCCTTCGAGCATTATATCGCAAGCCTCTATAATGGCGTGGGCTATTCTTTCTGCATTTTTTATTTTTTCTTGATCATTTTCTTCTTCTGTTGAAAGAAAGGCGTTCAGTTCTTTATTTGCCATGGCCGCTGCTTTTTTTACCATCACCATGCCACGAATAAATTCAGGGATATCATTGATTTTACTATCACTAATACAAAAATTTTCAATCGCCCTTTGAGTATGAATACCGTAATATGCCTCTATGGGGACTTTTTTCTCACCTAATAAATCCTTTTCGGTACGGTATTCTGCGGCTGCCTGATTTTTTTTGATACCCATGCTATTTGACATAAAACCCTCGGTAAGTGTTATCTAAATTTGGGGTGATTATTGACAGGTTAATTTTAGTTGGTGTAGGCGATTAGTGTAATAATAAAGCGTTTTATTTATTGCTGGTATGGTATAGCTTCCTGAGTGAAGCAATAATGAAAATTCGCACCGTTAGACTTGAAAGCATCCTAAACACCCACAATGTTAATCTGGTTGGCTCAAATTTTACCTCCAGTGTTTATAGTATTTATTTGTATCCCCTTCGCTTTTCAAGTTACGGTGGCGTTGGCAGCGATCACTCATCCTCTGTCATGTACTACCTGTACACTCCTGAGATTCGATTGATTGCCGCCTTGCCGTAGTAACTTGAAATTCATTGGGTATACGCTTATCGGTCGGTCGCCCTGGCAGCCGAAGGCAACTTCAAAGGCGAAGGGTATATAAGCTTGATTTTTTAAATCATTAGGGAGAGCAGGGTGCGTTGGTTACCGTTTATCGTAATATTTTCATTAGCATACATAGAAATTTCTTTATTTATTAAAGTCGCTGCGGTTTTGGGTGTGGCTATCACGTTATTATTAATCATTTTTACCTCCTGCGTTGGTATTTCTTTGGTACGCAATCAGGGGATAAAAACGTTAATACAAATGCGACAAAGATTAGCGACAGGTGAGAGCCCAGCCCAGGAAATGGTGAAAAGTGTTTCATTAATTCTAGCTGGATTTTTATTGTTGATACCAGGATTTTTTACTGATTTTTTGGGATTATTATTGTTATTACCATTAGTGCAAAAGTTATTGATAATTAAATTAATGCCTCATTTAAATATTTATGCTTCTGCTACTACAGGGAGCTCTCGTACTGGCGAGATTTTTGATGGTGAATATCAACGTAAAGATGACGTTCCCGATCGGCTAGAAAAGCGTCAAAACGATAAAGAGTAAGAAAAATAGGAGCTTTTTGAGCGCGTTTTTGACCTTTTTCAAAGAAATGTTTGCTCCTGAAAAATTTTTTCGCTTCTCCCTTGAAGGAAGTGATAATGCCCCCACTTAGTGAACCATGGTCCCGCTGATTAAAATAAACGGGTATCAATTCTAAATTCGATACGAACTTTTCTACAGGAGAGCGATAAAGATGAAATTTCGTCCATTGCATGACCGTGTTATCGTCAAGCGCAAAGAAGCTGAAAGCAAATCTGCGGGTGGTATTGTTCTGACTGGCTCAGCGGCGGGTAAATCAAACCGTGGTGAAGTCATTGCCGTCGGTAGCGGTCGTATCTTAGACGGTAAAGTCGTACCGTTAGATGTAAAAGTAGGTGATGTTGTTGTTTTCAATGATGGCTACGGCGTAAAAGTAGAAAAAATCGATAATGAAGAAGTTTTGATCATGTCAGAAAGTGACATTTTGGCAGTTGTTGAAGCGTAAAGCGTAAGTAGTACGATCAATCAATTTTCTGAACTGAACGAATTTGAGGGAAAGAACCATGGCAGCTAAAGATGTAAAATTTGGCGATAACGCCCGCAAAAAAATGTTGCGCGGTGTGAATATTCTTGCTGATGCAGTAAAAGTAACCTTGGGACCTAAAGGCCGCAATGTGGTGTTAGATAAATCTTTTGGTTCCCCTACTATCACTAAAGACGGTGTTTCTGTTGCTAAAGAAATCGAACTCGAAGACAAGTTCGAAAACATGGGCGCGCAGATGGTAAAAGAGGTTGCCTCTAAATCTAATGATGCCGCGGGTGATGGTACTACTACAGCAACTGTATTGGCACAAGCTATCATTACTGAGGGCTTAAAAGCCGTTGCTGCCGGCATGAATCCAATGGATTTAAAACGTGGTATTGATAAGGCGGTGACTGCTGCTGTAGAAGAGCTGAAAAAACTTTCTAAGCCTTGCACCGATAGCAAAGCTATCACCCAAGTTGGGACTATCTCTGCTAATGCTGATGAAACCGTCGGTAAATTGATTGCGAGAGCGATGGAAAAAGTCGGTAAAGAAGGTGTTATTACCGTTGAAGATGGCTCCGGTTTAGAAAATGAGCTGGATGTGGTAGAAGGTATGCAGTTTGATCGTGGTTACTTGTCTCCTTATTTCTGTAATAAGCAAGATACTATGACTGCTGAGCTTGACACTCCGTCTATCCTGTTAGTCGATAAGAAAATAAGTAATATTCGTGAACTGCTGCCTATCTTGGAAGCTGTCGCGAAAGCAGGTAAATCACTGCTCGTTATTGCTGAAGATGTTGAAGGTGAAGCATTGGCAACACTGGTAGTTAACACCATGCGTGGTATTGTCAAAGTAGCTGCGGTTAAAGCACCTGGCTTTGGTGACCGTCGTAAAGCCATGTTGCAAGATATTGCTGTACTAACTAAAGGTACTGTTATTGCTGAAGAGATTGGTCTAGAGCTTGAAAAAACTATTTTGGAAGATTTAGGTCAAGCAAAACGTGTCATTATCACTAAAGATAATACTACTATTATTGATGGCGCAGGTGATCCAGCTGCTATAGCTGACTGTGTTTGTTCTATCAAGAAACAGATTGAAGACGTCACATCCGATTACGACAGAGAAAAACTACAAGAGCGTGTGGCGAAACTTGCTGGTGGCGTAGCGGTGATTAAGGTAGGTGCTGCTACTGAAATAGAAATGAAAGAGAAAAAAGCGCGTGTGGAAGATGCGCTGCAAGCCACTCGTGCCGCAGTAGAGGAAGGTGTGGTTGCTGGTGGTGGGGTAGCCTTGATCCGTGCTGCTGCGTTGATCTGTAATCTGAAAGGTGATAACGAAGACCAAAATGTCGGTATTAAAGTTGCCTTACGCGCGATGGAAGCCCCATTACGTCAAATCGTGATCAATGCGGGTGAAGAAGCCTCTGTTATCGCTAATAATGTAAAAAGTGGTAAAGGTAACTACGGCTACAATGCACAGACTGAAGAGTACGGTGATATGGTAGAAATGGGCATTTTGGATCCAACCAAGGTGACACGTTCTGCATTGCAATATGCTGCATCTATTGCCGGCCTAATGATTACTACTGCTTGTATGATTGGTGATTTGCCGAATGATAAAAACAAAGGTGCTGATATGGGCGCTGCTGGTATGGGCGGAATGGGTGGTATGGGCGGAATGGGCGGAATGATGTAATCTCCGCTGTGTAGAAAGTTTCTACTTTCTACAAAGTCCACTATCTATAGTACAGCGAACAGATCATCTGTTCGCTGTTTTTTTATTGTCTATACCCTTCGCCTTTCAAGTCGCCGCGTTTTTGGCAGCGATCATTCATCCTCTGTCACGTACCACACCCCTGGGATTCGATTGATTGCCGCCTTGCCGTAACTCGAAATTTATTGGGTATATTACAACAAACGCACTTTATAATTTTTACCCTTTATTTTTCCTTGTTGTAGCTGTTGTAAAGCGTGTTGAGCATTGTTTGTGCGAATAGCAACGTAAGTATGCAGTGTAAAGGTGTCGATTTTTCCTATATCAGCGGCGGCTAACCCGGCCTCTCCTGTTAAGGCGCCGAGAATATCCCCAGGGCGTATTTTTGCTTTACGCCCCCCGTCGATACATAAGGTCATCATCTCTGCTGCTAATTTTTCACTATTATTGATACCATCAGTATCGTTTATTTTTTCCGGTGATAGCCAAGTCAATTTAGTCTGTAAATAATCTTCTATAGCATGTGCTCTATGCATTTCTTGTGGCGTACAAAGTGTTACAGCACAACCTCCGATCCCTGCTCGTCCGGTACGACCTATACGATGAATATACACTTCTGGATCAAAAGCCACTTCAAAATTAACCACTAATGCTAACTGCTTGATATCCAAACCACGGGCTGCTACGTCGGTTGCGACTAAAATTCGGCAGCTGTGGTTAGCAAATCTCACCCATACTTGATCTCGTTCATGCTGATCCAAATCACCGTGCAAAGCTAACACACTCATCTGGCAAGATTTGAGGGCTTGATAGAGACGCTGGCAATCTAATTTTGTATTACAAAAAACCAGACAGGAGTCGGGCTGATAATGTTTGAGTATCTTAATCAGTAGCGGCAAACGTTTCTCATTAGTACTTTCGTAAAAAAGTTGTTCAATAGCGGTTTCATTTTTTTGCGGTGAAACGACGACACTTAATGGTTGATGTTGTATACGGTTGCTAATTTGCTCAATGCTATCAGGATAAGTTGCTGAGAATAATAAGGTTTGACGTGTTTTTGGCGCGTAATCAATAATATTATCAATAGAGTCGTTAAAGCCCATATCTAACATACGATCAGCTTCATCCAAAACCAACACCTTCAAATTCGTTAATACTAAGGTATGTTTTCGCAAATGCTCTTGAATACGGCCAGGTGTGCCTACCACAACATGTGGAGCATGTACCAAAGAATCTAATTGGCACCCCATCGATTGACCTCCACACAAGGTCAAAATTTTAATATTTTGTGTAAAACGCGCTAAACGCCGTAATTCCTTACTGATTTGATCTGCTAATTCACGAGTTGGACAAAGTATCAGTGCTTGTGTGACGAACTGCTCTACAGCGATTTTATCTAGCAAACCAATACCAAAGGCTGCTGTTTTACCACTGCCTGTTTTGGCTTGGGCTCGAACATCTTTCCCTTTAAGGATCGCCGGTAATGTTGCAGCCTGTATCGGTGTCATCGAGCTATAACCCAGCGCGTTAAGATTGGCCAATTGTTTGGGAGGCAGGGTTGTTGGGAAAAAACACGGGTTAATACTCACGGTAATTTCCTAAAACCTGTTGATATACTTTGTCCTTCACGATGGTTTTGATGCTGTTCGCGGATTTTTTGTGCTACCAATGCAATTGCTTCGGTGCTGCGCATCCCTGTTGATATTAATTGGTGAATTTGTTCAGCGGCTTCCTGTTGTTCTTGATGAGGAATCGATGGCATATTTGCTAGCATTAATCTATCTCCTATGTATATGCTGCGAGTATACCTTTTTCTCTACAGTATCCATACACTATCTATGGTCTGGTACTTTAGGGTGTTGATCCCTAGTAGGATAAAATAAGTGCTAGGAAACATAACTATCAAAACATTGGGTGTTGAAGAAGTTGTGACAGAAAAAGAACCTATGCCACGTTGTCTACGCCTAAAAATAAATCGAACGCAAAAATCAATGCTCAACATTTTTTTTCTATCCTTATATTGGCTAGCCCCTAAATGGATTATTCCTAGGGATTACGCATCAAAAAGTTGATTTAGCATTTATAGAGCGTGGTGATTGCATTGAGTACATGAAGAATAATAAAGATATCAATCTAATAACTGGAATCCATTAAATCGAGTTAATTTTAACCAGAACCTTCTGCTTCGGTAGAAAAGCGATTGGGTGATAATTTTATTAACTAATTGAATATAAACATCTTAATCTATATGGCATCGGATTATAATATTTTTTTAATAAAAAAACGAATGATTATTAACGCTAACTGAAATAGGATGAGAATTTATTTTAAGCAGTCTATCGGCTGTGACAGCGAATAAATTCATTCTTGATAAAATGTAAAATTAAGTAATAAAATTAGATGTGATACCAAAAAATGTGATTTACATTCCGTATAATCACTTTATTTAGCTTTTGATCTCCTTCTTACACTTACTTTAATGATTGAATTCTATTAGAATGGAGCAAAACATAATGGAGTGGGTAAAATTGCTAGTTGTTTGCATAATAAATGAGACCCTATTGCTGAATTGAAATTCTTATGCAAAAATTCTTACTATCAAAGTAGTTTTGAACTGATGATTGGCCTTCCTCTATGAAGTACCTGGATTTAGTTGACAGATTACTATTTCCTGTTAAGTTTTTTTAAATAAATCTATTTAAATGAAAGGATTTTTTTCGGTGAGTCGATGCATGTTCGGAAGCTGTGTATATAACGCTGTTCAGCGGTTATGAGATCAATAATATGAATTCAAGACTGAACTAGAAAACAATATAGTATATTTTTGCTAAGGAAGTATAAAAAATTATTGTATTTGCTGATACTTGGTTTTATAAAGAGTTCAATACGTTCGTTGATGCTTTGGTGTTGTATAAGAGCCTATTCGAAATCTCTTGTTGCTGGCTAATTTTTTACTTAAAGGGAATGCAACATGTTCATTTGCTTCCTTAAAGTTGTAAGGGCTAACTACCTTCTTTGCCTATTTTTTCTTATTTTTCGTCTTGCTAAAAAAGATCGCGAATAGGCTATTAGGGAATATTTTTCATCAGAGTCAGAATTTAACAGATATTTATCCTATATTTATTAATATATCGAGAAGACTATTCATCATGACAAAAACAGACCATTTAATGCGTTTAAGGAAGTGTAGAACTATTGCTACTTTAGACAGGGTAATTGAAAATAAGAAATACAAACTTTCTGATAATGAACTAGAATTATTTTATTCAGCTGCAGATCACCGGTTAGCAGAACTTATCATGAATAAACTTTATGATAAAATTCCACCTTCGGTTTGGCAACATGTTAAGTGATATATAGATATTACAGCATGAAAAAACGCGTTATATCTTTATTCGATGAAGCGGCAACCGCTGCGTTGGGTGCATCGATGGCACACGCTTGTAATAATGCCAGTATTGTTTACTTATTAGGTGATTTGGGGACTGGAAAAACTACTTTCAGTCGTGGTTTTCTTCGTGCTTTAGGTCATGACGGGAAGGTAAAAAGCCCCACTTATACTTTGGTCGAACCTTATATTTTAACACCAAGAACGGTTTATCATTTTGATTTGTATCGTTTGGCTGACGCGGAAGAATTAGAGTTTATGGGCATTCGTGATTATTTCGACCAACAGGCGATTTGTTTAGTGGAATGGCCGCAACGAGGTGCGGGAATTCTGCCTAAAGCGGATGTTGAACTTTATTTGAGTTATCATCAACAAGGGCGCCAAGCACAGTTAATAGTGCGCTCTGATTATGGTGCTGAAATATTAGATCGTTTGGATGCGCAAAGATATGCAAACGATAATCTATAGTATTCGACATTTTATCATCCTGCTGTTGGCTCCTGTTTTTTTTATTGTAGCCGCATCTACTTCATCGTGGGCGGTGACGTTGCCTGCTATCGATCTCAGTATTGGGCATCCGGGAACCAAAGTGATATTGAGCTTTGATCAATCTCCTCATTATGATTTTTTTCTATTGCATAACCCTGAACGTATTGTGCTCGATATACCAGATAGTAGTCACTCGTTAGATTTGCCTTTGGTGTTTAATGAACAAAATCTACTGAAAAAAATTCGTTATAGTCAGCCCAAAGAGAAAGGAAGTACGCGTTTAGTTTTTGAGTTGACACAAAAAGCAAAAATTGGGACAACTACCCAGAAAATAAGCAACTTGTATCAGGTGATTTTTACCCTTGTGACCGAGGGAGAAACGTTGTCACCGCTAACGGATACACAATCTCAGCTACCCAGTAAACGGAATAATCCATTTAATAGTCAATCTGTACATTCTAAAATACCGCGCAGTGCGGTGAAAAAATCGGCTTCATCTGTTGCCGAACAGGCGGCTAATCATCAAGTTATTGTTGCCATTGATGCTGGACACGGTGGCCAGGATCCAGGTGCTATTGGTCAAAATGGGTTGCAAGAAAAAAGGGTAACGATGGGTGTAGCACGTAAGCTAGAAAAATTACTCAAAGAAGACCCATTGTTTAAACCCATACTGACCCGTAATGGTGATTATTTTCTTTCCGTAATGGGGCGTTCTGATGTGGCACGTAAGCAGCGTGCTAACGTATTGGTCTCTATTCACGCTGATGCGGCACCTAATCGCGCTGCTAGAGGCGCGTCAGTTTGGGTATTGTCTAATCGCCGAGCTAACAGTGAAATGGGTAATTGGTTAGAACAACATGAAAAACAATCCGAATTATTAGGAGGGGCGGGTGACTTACTGGCGAATACGGCAGTAGATCCGTATCTTAGTAAAACAGTGTTAGATCTGCAATTTAGTCATTCGCAGCGTGTGGGTTATGCGGTTGCGGTTGATATGCTACGGGAATTAGGTCACGTCGGATCAATTCATAAAACACAACCTGAACACGCTAGCCTTGGGGTATTGCGTTCACCTGATATTCCCTCGGTATTGGTAGAAACCGGTTTCATTAGCAATAGTATGGAAGAGCGGCTATTAAGTAATGATATCTACCAAAATAAAATTGCCATAGCTATCTATCAGGGTCTTCGACATTATTTTTTAGCCCATCCATTACAAGCTTCACCAAAGAATAAAGTTGAAGATCATAGGGTTAATTCCTCTGCGCGTTCTCACGAATTAGCCAAAATGGGAGGAGGAAATGGCGATGCTGATTAAAATGCTACCGCCACAAATCACTAACCAAATCGCGGCAGGAGAGGTGGTAGAGCGCCCTGCCTCGGTGGTCAAAGAGTTGTTAGAAAATAGTTTAGATGCGGGTGCAAAGTGGATTGATATTAATATCAAAGGGGGAGGTAGTAAGCTTATTCGCATACAGGATAATGGCACTGGTATTGCTAAGGATGATCTGCCTTTGGCGTTGGCTCGCCATGCTACCAGTAAAATTAGTGCATTAGACGATCTTATGACGATACGTAGCATGGGATTCCGTGGAGAGGCGCTGGCCAGTATCAGTTCAGTATCTCGTTTGTTGTTAACTTCCCGTACTGTTGAACAAACTGAAGCTTGGCAGTCCTATGCTGAAGGCCGCGATATGCTTGTCAAGATTAAGCCGGCTGCGCATCCGGTTGGCAGTACGCTGGAGGTATTTGATTTATTTTATAATACGCCCGCGCGTCGCAAGTTTATGCGTACGGAAAAAACAGAGTTTGCTCATATTGATGAAGTGGTACGACGTATTGCGCTAGCGCGTTTCGATGTGACCATCCATCTTCACCATAATGAAAAATTAATACGTCAATATCGAGCGGTTTCTGATCCCGCACAATATTCACAGCGTTTAGCGAGTGTTTGCGGTAATGTATTTTTACAACATATGTTAGCTATCTCATGGCAGCATGAAGATTTAGCGATTCATGGTTGGTTAGCGGATCCGCAGATGTTACACAATGCGCGGAGCTTAAATGAAATACAATATTGTTATGTTAATAATCGTGTGATACGTGACCGACTAATAAATCACGCTATTCGCCAAGCTTATCAAGGATTATCAAAAGACGGTCAGCAGATCGCCTATGTTCTTTACCTCACTATCGAACCGAGTCAAGTAGATATTAATGTACATCCGGCAAAACATGAAGTCCGTTTTCACCAAGCGCGGTTAGTGCATGATTTTATTTATCAAGCCGTGACGATGGCTTTACAAGACAAGGGGTTGCAACCAGCTTCCATTCCCGCAGGGAATGGCGATACTGAGTCAAAATCGCCTCACAGGCAGCCCGAAACACGTGTGGCGGCGGGGGTTAACAAATATGCGCCATCTGAGCCCTGTCGTCAGTATAGTGCTGCTAATAGTCCACGAGAGTATTTATCACGGCAGGGGGAATTGTATGGCCAATTATTGCAATCCACTACGCCGAGTAATACCGCTACGGTGAAATATAAATTACCTCAGGCAGCTTGCTCTTCGTTGGATGCTCATGGTAGCAGTAGCTTTGGTCCAGTATTAGGTATTTTTCCGCCTTGTTATGCGTTAATTAAGCGGGGTGATGAAAAAATTGCATTATTGGCTTTATCAGTGGCAGAACGTTGCTTAAAACAGGCGCAGCTCACTCCCCCGCGTGAGGGATTACGAGCACAGCCATTGCTTATTCCGTTAAAACTTAATTTGGATAAGGCAGAAATCACGGCGGGTAAATATCATAAAGATTTATTATCTACGATGGGGATTGAATTGCTTTTCGAGCAAAATCGAGCCACGTTGCGCACGGTATCCTTGCCATTACGCCAGCAAAATTTACAAAAATTGATACCGGAATTGTTAAGTTATCTTTCTCAACATGAAAAAATAGCACCAGAGAAATTGGCTGCATGGATTGCTCAACATCTCGGCAGTGAACATGAGCAGTGGAGCGTCTCTCAAGCGATACAGTTATTAACGGATGTTGAACGCCTTTGCCCACATTTGGTGCAGTCGCCACCGGCAAGACTTTTACAGTTTATTGACATACAAGCTCCATTGGCAATATTGATACATGAACAAAATTGAGCCCCTGACTCAACCGCCGGCCATTTTTATTATGGGGCCAACAGCGTCAGGTAAAACAGTATTATCAATAGAGTTATGGCAACATCTACCGGTAGAATTAATCAGCGTTGATTCTGCACTGATCTATCGTGGTATGGATATTGGTACTGCCAAGCCCAGTGCTCAATTACTTGCACAAATTCCGCATCGTTTGATTGATATTCGTGATCCCAGCGAATCTTATTCGGCAGCTAATTTTCGTCAAGATGCATTGAAGGCAATGGCAGATATCACCGCCGCAGGGCGTATTCCGTTATTAGTGGGTGGCACGATGTTATATTTTAAAGCCCTTTTGGAAGGGTTATCGCCGCTGCCTGCCGCCGATCCTGTTGTGCGAGCGTATATCGGACAGCAAGCAGAAAAGTGGGGCTGGGAAACGCTACACCAACAATTAGCGATAATTGATCCGACGGCTGCACAACGAATTCATCCTAATGATCCTCAAAGATTGATCAGAGCACTGGAAGTTTTTTTTATTTCGGGTAACACTTTAACGGAACTGGTAACTGTTTCGGGTAATCCCTTGCCTTATAACGTTTATCAATTTGCAATTGTGCCTAGTAACCGTCATCTTTTGCACCAGCGGATTGAATCTCGTTTTCATCAGATGCTGGCTGCTGGATTTGCAGCAGAGGTTAAGATACTTTTTGAACGTGGTGATTTACACGAAGACATGCCTGCTATTCGTTGTGTTGGTTATCGCCAGATGTGGTCTTATCTTGCGAATCATTATAGTTATGATGAGATGGTTTATCGTGGCATTTGTGCGACACGTCAATTGGCAAAACGTCAAATAACTTGGCTCAGGGGATGGCCTGATGTTCATTACTTTGATAATGATAACCCACAGCAGATTTTAGAAACGATTATACAGGTTGTTAGATCCGCTTCGAAATCTTCTTTAGCAACGCTGAACTGACTGAAAGATAGCCGAGAAGCGCTGTTATTTTTTACAACTCAAGTAGGTAAATAATCATGTTGTGTCCATTTTGATAGAGTATTAGCGCGTCCCAAAATTTCGCATAGGTGCTTGGTACAGCTGTTGAATGATTGTGTACAGTTGGTTATATACCGTTCGCCTTTGAATCCGCCGCGTTGTTGGCTGCCAGCTCTCGCCTCATGGTATGTCTACGCTCATCGGTCGGTCGCCCTGGCAGCCGAAGGCAACTTCAAAGGCGAACGGTATAGCCAGGGCTCAAATTTTTACATAGATTATTTTCGAACCGTCAGGTTTTTACTTAAAAACAACAAATAAGGAAAAAATAGAATGGCTAAAGGACAAAGTTTACAAGATCCTTTCCTGAATGTGTTACGTCGTGAACGTATTCCAGTTTCTATTTATTTGGTCAATGGTATTAAACTTCAGGGACATGTTGAGTCTTTTGATCAGTTTGTCATTTTATTAAAAAATACGGTTAGTCAAATGGTTTATAAACATGCCATTTCTACTGTTGTTCCTTCTCGGCTAGTACCATACCCTAATCACGGTTCGCACGGTTCGCACGGTTCGCACGGTTCGCACGGTTCGCACGGTTCGCACGGTTCGCATGGTTCGCACGGTCCGCATGATTCTCATGGTTCACATGATCCTCATGGTTTGCATGGTTCTCATTGTTCTCATGCTAATACTGGGCAGGTTATGCCACCATCGCCGCCGGAAAGACAGATTGAATAATATTTTTTATTAACCGAACATTGAATAATACCAGAGAGGTTATGGTTTGTTTGACCGTTACGAAGTGGGAGAGCAGTCTGTATTGGTGCATATCTCTTTTTCACCGTACCCCGACGCATCAAATAAAAATAATGAAGACTTACAAGAATTCGAATCCTTAGTTTTTTCTGCTGGTGTTGAGGTGTTAAAAACGGTTACGGGCAGTCGTAAAGTACCCGATGCCAAATATTTTGTTGGTAAAGGTAAGGCAGAAGAAATTGCCGATACTGTTAAAACGATGGGCGCTTCTGTGGTGCTATTTAATCACGCACTTTCACCGGCTCAGGAAAGAAATCTTGAACGCTTGTGTCAATGTCGTGTCATTGATCGAACGGGTTTGATCCTAGATATTTTTGCCCAACGTGCGCGTACTCATGAAGGTAAATTACAAGTCGAATTGGCGCAACTTCGTCATCTTGCTACTAGATTGGTACGAGGTTGGACACATCTTGAACGTCAGAAAGGCGGTATTGGTCTGAGAGGTCCCGGTGAAACTCAACTAGAAACCGACCGTCGCTTACTTAGTAAGCGTATTAGCCTTATCCTCAGCAGATTGGAACGTGTCGCTAAACAGCGTGAACAGGGAAGGCAAGCCCGCTGTCGTGCACAGATACCAACGGTTTCGCTGATTGGTTATACTAACGCGGGAAAATCAAGCCTGTTTAATAGTATGACAGCAGCAGATGTCTATACTGCTGATCAATTATTCGCCACTCTTGATCCTACTTTACGTGGTATATATGTCACCGATGTGGGTGATACCGTATTGGCGGATACAGTCGGTTTTATCCGGCACTTACCCCATGATTTGGTGGTTGCTTTTAAAGCGACATTACAGGAAACACGGCAAGCTTCATTGTTACTGCATGTTATTGATGCCAGTGATCCACGTGTGGCTGAAAACATCACGGCAGTAGATGTGGTGTTAGCAGAAATTGCTGCTGATGAAATCCCTAGGCTATTAGTGATGAATAAAATTGATCGACTGGCAGATTTTACGCCGCGTATTGATCGTAACGAAGAAAATATCCCTGTTCGGGTTTGGCTTTCAGCGCAAACCGGTGCGGGTATTCCGTTGCTTTTTCAAGCGTTAACGGAATGTCTCGGGGATGAGATAGCGCAATATGAATTGGATTTACCACCACAGGAAGGCCGTCTTATCAGTCGTTTCTATCAGCTGAAGGCTATTGAAAAAGTTTGGCCAATAGCACAGAGTGGCCATATCGGTATGCGGGTTCGTATGCCGGTGGCTAAATGGCAGCGCCTGTGTAAAAAAGAAAAAAAATTAGTGAATTATATTGTTTGAGCCACAGGTAACACTAATAGTGTATTATTGCTCGAATTAGATTTTTTTATAGAGTGGATTTCTTGCATAACCTACTGAGTGGCGCGAATTCTGCGTTACGCGATGCTCACCTGTCGCATATACTTTTGTTTACACTGTGGTTGCAGCGCGCGGGCTTCGCACCACGAACGAGATTTCGAATAGGCTCTAAGATAAATAAAATAATCATACTATTATAATGGAGTTAAAACATGGCGTGGAATCAGCCAGGTAATAACGGACAGAACCGCGATCCCTGGGGAAGCAGTAATAATAGCGGCAACTCTGGCGGAAATAGCAATAAAAATAATCGCGATAAAAAACCACCCGATTTTGATGCTCTATTTCGTAAGTGGAGTAAAAAACTTGGCGGTGGGGGGGGTAACGATAACAAACAAACATTAGCGCAGGGAGGCAATGGCGGTCGCATGGTCGTTATTGCGGCGGTGGTGGCGACCATTGCTTGGGCGGCCAGTGGTTTTTACACTATCAGGGAAGCAGAACGGGGTGTTGTAACCCGTTTGGGGAAGCTTAGCCATATCGTGCAGCCGGGATTGAACTGGAAACTGACATTTATTGACAAAGTTCGAGCGGTGAATATTGAATCAGTTCGTGAATTGGCCGCTGCCGGTGTGATGTTGACCTCTGATGAAAATGTCATTCGTGCCGAAATGAACGTGCAATACCGGGTGACTGATCCGGCTGCTTATCTCTTTAGTGTCACTCATCCGGATGATAGCCTGCGTCAGGCCACTGATGCCGCAGTGCGGGGTGTTATTGGTAAATACACCATGGACAAAATCCTGACGGAAGGGCGTACTATTGTTCGTAGTGATACCCAACGAGTACTAGAAGAAACGATTCGCCCTTATAAAATGGGGATTACTTTACTTGATGTTAACTTCCAGGCTGCCCGTCCACCGGAAGAAGTAAAAGCCGCTTTTGATGATGCGATTGCAGCACGTGAAAACGAACAACAATATATTCGTGAAGCTGAGGCTTATGCTAATGAAGTTCAACCTCGTGCCAATGGTCAGGCAGAACGCCTACTAGAAGATGGTAAAGCTTATGCGTCACGTACCGTGCTAGAGGCACAAGGTGAAGTGGCCAGTTTTGCTAAATTATTGCCGGAATATAAATCTGCACCTGAAATTACCCGTGAACGTTTATACATTGAAGCGATGGAAAGAGTGCTAAGTCATAGCCGTAAAGTCCTGGTTAATGACAAAGGCGGCAATCTGATGGTACTCCCTTTAGACCAAATGCTGCGGCAAACCGGCGGGAATAAGGTAGACAGAAATACCAATAATCATTTACCTGATCTGGATCGTTCTTCGGCGGTGAACCGTAGTCAAAATAAGAATATGAATACGGGAAGTATCTCGGGGAAGATGATGGATCAAAGTCGAGATAGCATACCCATTCGGGTAGGGAGAGAATAATCTATGCGTAAACCTTTTTTACTTATCATCGCTTTGCTGATGATAGCGCTTTACGCTTCACTTTTCGTCGTACAGGAAGGTCAGCGGGGTATCGTGCTGCGTTTTGGTAAGGTACTACGTGATAGCGACAATAAGCCACTGGTCTATACGCCAGGTTTGCACCTTAAAATTCCGTTGATCGAAACGGTAAAAACACTGGATGCTCGCATTCAAACCATGGACAGCCAAGCCGATCGTTATGTGACTAAAGAGAAGAAAGATCTTATTGTTGACTCCTATTTGAAATGGCGTATCAGTGATTTTAGTCGTTATTATTTAGCCACTGGTGGTGGGGATTTTGATCAAGCTAGAGTGATGTTGCGGCGTAAATCCAGTGACCGGATCCGTTCCGCCATTGGTCGTTTAGATGTGAAAGAGATTGTGACTGACTCTCGTGGCAAACTCACTTCTGATGTACGTAGTGCGTTAAATACGGGTACTGCAGATGATGATGCAATGACGACGACGGAGGCGGACGATGCTATTGCTGTTGCGGCGGCACGTGTTGAACAGGAAACGCACGGTAAACAAGCAGCGCTCAATTCAAATAGCATGGCAGCGTTAGGGATCGAGGTGATTGATGTACAGATTAAGCAGATCAATTTACCCACGGAAGTCTCTGAAGCCATTTACCTACGTATGCGTGCGGAACGTGAAGCCGTCGCTCGTCGTCATCGCTCGCAAGGTCAGGAAGAAGCGGAAAAATTACGTGCCATTGCTGATTATGAAGTGACGCGTACATTGGCAGCCGCAGAGCGTCAAGCGCGTATCACGCGCGGTGAAGGCGATGCTGAAGCCGCTAGATTGTTTGCTGAGGCTTTCAGTAAAGATCCTGAATTTTACGCATTTATTCGGAGCCTGCGCGCCTATGAACAGAGCTTTAGCAGCAGTAATGACGTGATGGTTCTCAGTCCAGACAGTGATTTTTTCCGTTTTATGAAATCACCGGAAAAATTCGCTAAACGTCCATAGACTTTGGTTTGGTATTATTAAGGCTCGCAGACGCGAGCCTTTTTGAGTCTGTCTAAGAGACTATTCGAAATCTCTTCTGCTCGTTGATACTTTACTAAAATTTTATTGAGTAGACTGTTTGTGAAACGGTTAATTCTTTAGTTAAGCTTTGCAAACACTCTATTGTCGATGAGGTCTACTATGTTAGTGCTTGACGATCGCGTCATTGATACTGATGAGCAAGGTTATCTAAAAAATAGCGCCGACTGGTCTACCCATTTAGCCTCTCTATTAGCAGAACGGGAAGGCATTATACTCACCGAATCACATTGGGAGGTGCTCCTTTTTATGCGTGATTTTTATCAGCAGTATAATACTTCGCCTGCAATTCGTTTGTTGGTCACTGCGCTAGCACAAAAATTTGGCTACGATAAAGGTAACAGCCGTTATTTACATCGTTTATTTCCTAAGGGGCCCGCGCAACAAGCAAGCAAAATCGCGGGGCTCCCTAAACCCGTAAAATGTCTTTGATCCGAAAATCTGTGCAAAATCTTCCTTAGCGCCCATTCGAAATCTTCTTGAGCGATGCTCAATTGAGGAAAAAATAGGTGAGAAAGCGCAGTTTACATGAGTAAATGAGCATTTTGAGCGCGTTTTTGACGAAGTATCAGCGAGCACAAGAGATTTTGAACAGGCGCTTAGCGATACTCAAATAAACCAAGAGCATACCTTAGCGCATACTCTTTTAACTTACCGGATCGCTGAGCGGCCATTAGCGCCATATTACGCATTATTTTTACTGGCAGTAATGAATGACTAAAGGTGGCATAAAAGCAATCGATGCCATTTTGCATGATCAAATTATCGGTTCTGCGCTTACGTTGGTAGCGCAATAACACTTTTTCACTATGCCATTCCTGTGCTAAATCACGTGCATGGTTTAGCACATCAATCAGCGCGTCAACATCTCGATAGCCTAGATTAACCCCTTGTCCTGCAAGGGGATTAATCGTATGTGCCGCATCGCCTAAGAGTGCCAATCCAGATTTAACGTAATTTTGAGCGTGATGACGAAGGAGTGGGAATGAACCTGTTGCGATAGCTTCTATTCTACCAAGCCGAGGAGGAAATGCGGCAGTGATTTCTCGATTCAACTTCTCCAGAGGCATGGCTTGTAATTGGCGGATCCGCTGTGGGGCGTCGTACCAAACTAAGGATGCCCGGTGATCTGACAAGGGTAAAAAAGCACGCGGGCCAGATGGAAAAAACTGTTGCCAGGTTACCTCCTGCTGTGGCGCTTCCGTTTTCACTGTGATCAGTAGGCAAGATTGGCGATATTGCCAGCCACAGGTGCCGATCCCCGATAAACGCCGTACCAGCGAATGGCTACCATCAGCCCCCACTACTAAACGTGTTTGTAGTTGTTGTTGATCACTGAGAGTGAGCTGCCAGTGATCATCGATTCTTTGCATATTTTGCAATTGTGCTGGACATAATAATGTTAAATTGGAACACAGTATCATTTGTTGCCATAACGCCAGCTGTAATAATCGATTTTCAACCATAAATCCGAGTTCTGGCAGCGCCAGCGCTGCGGCATCAAAAACCACCTCACAACCGCTTAATTCCCAGGTTTCCAGGCGGCGATAAGGCGTACAGCGCATTTTTTGTACCTCTGCCCATACGCCAAGTTGTTTAAGTAAGCCCACCGCTGAGCAGCCTATAGCCGATACTCGTAAATCTGGCGCACTCTGACGATCAAAAGGTAAAGGGGATTGTGGTTCTAACAAAGCAACAGACCAACCACATTGCGCTAAACCGAGTGCGGTAGCGGCGCCGATCATGCCGCCGCCTACGACTATTACTTCATAATTTTGTTGAATATCACTCATATTAATTATGCTTTTTTTCCTCTGGTTATGATGCTAGCAAATGAATACAATGTTATACCGTTCGCCTTTGAAGCCGCCGCGTTGTTGGCTGCGGGTGCTCGCCGAATCACGTAGTCTATCTACGCTCATCGGTCGGTCGCCCTGGCCGCCTAGCGGCAACTTCAAAGGCGAACGGTATAAGCCGCTAACCTTTCCAACCGCACGAAGCAGATAGGCTCTCAATGATTAAAAAACTACACATTAAAACCTGGGGTTGCCAGATGAACGAATATGATTCATCGAAAATGGCAGACTTACTAGCGAAAACTCACGGCTATCAACTGACTGAAGTACCGGAAGAAGCTGATCTTCTGCTACTTAATACCTGTTCAATACGTGAGAAAGCACAGGAAAAAGTTTTTCATTTATTGGGGCGTTGGAAACTGTTGAAAGACAGTAACCCGAACCTACTGATTGGTGTCGGCGGTTGTGTTGCATCACAAGAAGGAGAAAACATCCGTCAGAGAGCGCCCTGTGTTGATATTATATTTGGACCACAAACTCTACATCGCTTACCTGAAATGATCAACCAAGTGCAGGGAAGTCGTAGCGCTGTCGTTGATATTAGTTTTCCTGAAATTGAAAAATTTGACTGTTTACCAGAACCGCGGGCTAACGGGCCATCTGCGTTCGTCTCCATTATGGAAGGGTGCAATAAATACTGTACTTTTTGTGTGGTGCCCTATACGCGTGGAGAAGAGGTGAGTCGACCCTGTGATGATATTTTATTCGAAATTGCTCAATTGGCAGAACAAAACGTTCGTGAAGTCAATTTACTGGGGCAGAATGTAAATGCTTATCGTGGGGCGACCTATGACGGTAATATTTGCAGCTTTGCTGAATTATTGCGTTTGGTAGCAGCGATTGATGGCATTGATCGCGTGCGTTTTACCACCAGTCATCCCATCGAATTTACTGATGATATTATTAAAGTATACGAAGATACCCCTGAACTAGTGAGTTTTTTGCATTTACCGGTACAAAGTGGTTCTGACCGTATATTAACGATGATGAAACGTGCTCACACCGCATTGGAGTATAAGGCAATCATTCGAAAATTACGTAAAGCCCGCCCGGATATTCAGATTAGTTCCGATTTTATCGTTGGTTTTCCTGGTGAAACACAAGACGATTTCGAACACACCATGAAATTAATCGCCGAGGTTAATTTTGATACCAGCTATAGTTTTATTTATTCACCGCGTCCTGGCACGCCAGCTGCGGATTTGCCAGACAATGTCTCTGAAGAAGAAAAGAAACAACGTTTACATATTTTACAGCAACGCATTAGTCAACAGGCTATGCATTTTAGCCGCACGATGGTTGGCACGATACAGCGTGTTTTAGTTGAAGGCCCCTCACGGAAAAACCTGATGGAGCTGGCCGGCCGCACTGAAAATAACCGCGTGGTTAATTTCGAAGGGTCACCTGACATGATAGGTAAATTTGTTGATGTAGAAATCGTCAGTGTTTACGCTAGCTCATTGCGCGGCGTTCCAGTACGTACTGAAGCACAGATGGCATTGCGGGTGAATGAATCACCAGGCGCCGTTATCACTCGGACACGTAAAGAAAACCCGCTTGGTGTCAATTTTTATCAGCCTAGTTAGTCATTCAGTTCAGGCTGGAAAAACAGCCTATAAAAAATTAAGCTCGATTTTTAAAATCAAATTTTTGCCGAAATGCTGCATCACATATACCCAATGAATTTCGAGTTACGGCAAGGCGGCAAGGGTGTGAGACTGATGAGCGTAGACATACTACGTGATTCGGCGAGCACCCGCAGCCAACGCCGCCGTAACTTGAAAGGCGAAGGGTATAGACCATCTGTGACGGGGTTCGATTGATTGCCGCCTTGCCGTAACTTGATTTGGCTATACACCGCAAATTGATGTTTTTTACAACGTTTAAACCTAGGATTTGGATTTAATCATTGACAGCATTTCAGTGGTTTCATATGATGCCGGCCGGTTCAAAGCAAATACATTGATGCCTTGGGGCTATAGCTCAGCTGGGAGAGCGCTTGCATGGCATGCAAGAGGTCGACGGTTCGATCCCGTCTAGCTCCACCAAATAAACTATCGGCACTTACCAGCGAGTACCGGTAAACCAAGAAAAACCCGCATTCCAGTTAGGTTTGCGGGTTTTTTATTGCCTGTTTTATTTGAGTGTGGCATGGTTATACCCTGTTTTTTTAGGACTACATAAAGGACTCTGTTTTTTAGATCCCAAAATAGGTAGTTCCATAGTTCTGAAAGGGTGATGAACATGGCAGTACAGGCAAAACCCCTAACGAATACCGAAGTAAAAGCAGCAAAAACCATCGGCAAAGATTTATCATTACATGATGGTGGCGGCTTATTATTATTTGTCAAAACATCGGGTGTTAAAACATGGCGCTTTCGCTACTATCACCCCCTGAGTAAAAAAAGAACGACGGTCACTTTTGGCCATTATCCCGCCCTCTCACTGGCTGAGGCCAGGTAGGGATACAGGAGATTAAAGCACGCACGCTTATTACTGCTTTGGAGCCCGTCAAGGCCAAAGGCGCGCTGGACACCGTCAGAAGATTAACGCAACGGTTAAATGAAATCATGATTTTTGCCGTTAACTGTGGATTAATTGATGCCAACCCCGCGGGCGGTATCGGTAAAGCTTTTGAAAAACCAAAAAAGAAAAACATGCCCACATTGACACCAAGGGAATTACCGGAATTGATGCAAGCCCTGTCGGTTGCCAGTATAGAATTACAGACCCGATTACTTATCGAGTGGCAATTGCTGACAATCACTCGCTCCTCTGAAGCTGCTGGCGCGAGGTGGTCAGAAATCAATTACGACTTGCGGGAATGGCGGATACCGGCCGAACGGATGAAAATGAGACGCGATCATGTTATTCACCTGTCATCTCAAGCGCTAGCTGTACTTGACGCCCTGAAACCGATCAGCGCTCATAAAAACTATTTATTTCCAAGCAGCAAAAATGCACTTCAGCCAATGAGCAGTCAAACCGCTAACGCCGCCATTAAGCGAATGGGATACGGTGGGCGATTAGTGGCACACGGGATGCGATCGATTGCCAGTACTGCACTGAATGAACAAGAATTTAACCCTGATGTTATCGAAGCCGTGTTAGCACATATCGGTAAGGATTCAGTCCGCAATGCCTACAATCGCAGCACTTATTTGGAACAACGCAAAGCCTTGATGGATTGGTGGGGCGAGTTTGTCGAGCGGGCTGCCACCGGGAAATTTACGGTTGCCGAGAGTGTTAAAGGTCTTTTATTGATATGGTAATTATTATCTTGAGTACATAATACTCCTGTTAAATATTCATCAATACGGACTGATATGGAAACCCTGAAAAACCGCTAAAAGTAGTCTATTCTGTTAGCAATAATTTTTTTAGGTTAATAGTGAAATGAAAACGAAATCGACGAGACGAGCCGACTTTTAAGCGCAAATGAATAGGATAGTTCCCCGGGAAAAGATTCTGGCCAAACTCAGTCGTCATTACCCCAAGGCAAGTCCTTATATCTTGATCATTAGCTTTCAAAGGTTGATGCTCCCCGACTGATCATCGCGATGTCACCGGTGAGTTTGGGTAAGTCCTTAAGCTTAAAGCTTGTTGAATAGATAAAACCCCGGTGACATATTCATCATCGCCTTCAAGACCGAACGGTATCTTGTGCTTCGAGCACCTATTTATAAGGATGATCTTGGCGAATTCTCTGATTTTTACTGTCATGTCTGGAGTGTCTCTGATGGACAAAACCCCCGTCGGTATTGATATAGCAAAATTAAAGTTCGATGTGGCTGTCTGGATTGAAAGAAAAAAATACAAAACAAAAGTGTTTGATAATACCCCCTCCGGTTTTAGCGACTTGCTGAAGTGGCTACTTCCTTACGGTGACTGCCACATTTGTCTGGAAGCAACCAGCCATTACAGTCTGCCACTGGCCACTTTTTTGGTGGATAACGGGGTTGAGGTCAGTGTGGAAAACCCCGCCCGCATTCATGCCTTTGCTCAAAGTGAGCTGAGTCGTAATAAAACGGACCAAGGGGATGCGAAGATGATTGCCCGTTATTGCGCGCTTTATTCACCCGCACGCTGGTTTCCCGCCCCGTTAAATGAACGTCAGCTTACTGCACTGATACGTCGTCTTAATCATTTAGTCGAAATGAAACAGATGGAATATAACCGAAAAGAGGGCGCAGATGAAATCGTCCAGCCTTTTTTGACAGAAAGTATCTGTGCATTAGAAAAGCAAATACGCGAGATAAAACAAAAAATTAAACAGCATATCAATGACTCCCCCGAGCTGAAAAAAAATAAGCAGCTCTTGGAAAGTATTCCCGGTATAGGCGAAATATTGAGTGCCACTTTATTGGCGTTTGTCGGTGATGTATCAAAATTCACTAGCAGCAAGCAAGTGGTAGCCTACGCAGGGCTTAATCCGAAACTGTGCGAATCAGGCGTATTTAAAGGACGAAGCCGTCTCTCAAAAATCGGGTGTACAGAACTCAGAAAAGCACTATACATGCCAGCCCTTACCTCAATCACTTATAACCCAATAATAAAGTCTCAATGGGAACGGTTGGTAAAACGCAATAAAGGAGGAAAAATAGGCGTCTGTGCTGCAATGCGCAAATTACTTCAACTGGCGTATGGCGTGCTGAAATCAGGCGTCCCTTTTGATGAAAAAATAGCGCTTGCAAAGACGTAGGCAAGACGGTATCTAAAGGCGGCAGACCGGCGAAACCGTTAGAAGTGATGCTGCGGATTTATTTTTTACAGAATGGGTTTAATTATGCTGATTTATCGATGGAAGAAGCGTTATACGACATCCCCTTATTACGTCAATTTGCGGGGGTATGTGTCGATGCCATTCCCTCCGATCCCACAATCCTGCATTTTCGTCATTGGTTGGAAAAACATCATTTAAGCGAAGCGCTGTTTGAAGAAGTTAATACGCATTTAGCTTCGCTTCAGCTATTTATCAAACGGGGTAGCATTGTCGATGCTACGATTATTCATGCACCCAGTTCAACTCAAAACCGGCAAAATACTCGTGAGCCAGACATAAAAGCCACCCGTAAAGGCAATCAGTGCTACTTTGGCATGAAAGCGCATATTGGCGTGGATGCACAGACGGGGCTGGTGCATTCCCTGGTGGGAACCTCGGCGAATGTAGCCGATGTGACGCAAGTTCATCACCTTCTTCACGGCCAAGAAGAGGTTGTTCATGGTGATGCCGGTTATAAAGGCGTGATGCGACGCAGTGAACATCAACATCGTGCGGTCACCTGGCACATCCCCCGACGGAGGGTATTGGCCTTGCCCGGGCAGGAGCAGCAGGTATGGGAAAAACATCGGCATCAGCAAAGTCTCAACGCGAAAATCCGGGCTAAAGTAGAACACCCCTTCCGTGTATTAAAATGCCAGTTCAACTTTAGAAAAGTGCGTTATGTCAACGCTACTTTAGATTGACCACTTTTTGCTACTTTAAAATGTCCAGTTTTTGCTAATTTTCCTGTTGGGTTTCTATTCCAGGCGCCTGGATAATATCAGTCGTTTTTATAGGCAACATGCCTGCTTTGCGTTTATTTTTGAGTCGATAGCTTTCTCCTTTAATATTCAATGTGGTTGAATGATGTAAAAGCCTGTCTAAAATCGCAGTTGCTAAAATGTGATCACCGAATACGTCCCCCCAATCAGTAAAACTTTTATTTGATGTGAGAATGATGCTCGCCTTTTCATAACGACGGCTCAATAACCTGAAAAATAGGCTAGCTTCTTCGCGATTCATCGGTAAATACCCGATTTCATCCAGTATTAATACCCTGGCATAGCACAGTTGCTGAAGTTGGCGTTCCAGACGGTTTTCTTGCTTTGCCTTCATTAAGGTACAGCAGAGTCTATCCAGAGGCATAAACAATACCCGATGCCCAGCTGTAGCTGCCTTGACAGCCAGCGCTATCGCCAAATGCGTTTTCCCTACCCCAGGTGGGCCTAACAAAATGACGTTTTCATGATGTTCGACAAACCTCAGCCCCGCCAGCTCGCGGATAATTTTCCTGTCTATACTTGGTTGGAAAGTAAAGTCAAATTGCTCCAAGGTTTTTATCCACGGCAAACGTGCTTGTTTTAACCGCGATTCCAAGCCTTTTTGGTGACGCCCGTTCCATTCCTGGGCTAATGCCTGCTGGAGAAATTCACGGTAGTTCAGTGCTTTCTTGGTGGCTTCTTCACATAAACTCTCCAACGCATCGCCCAGGTAATCCATTTTTAACCGTATCAACAAGTTTTCCATTTCCATCAGAGTAGCTCCTCATACACACTGAGCGAACGAGACGCTACTCGATTGACCTGTTGCCAAAGGGCTTGATGATGTTCTGGCACCTTTTGCCAGCCCTGCGTTACCTCCTGCAAGAGATGCGTCGCGAGCAGTTGCTCATCGCCGTAAATACGTAGCGTATTATCTAAACCGATACGAATATTAACCGCACGACCACACCAGAATGAAGGCACGCTATAGCGATTACCTCTGACATCGATATAGCTGTCCCATGCCACTTGTCGTAGGTCGAAGTAGCTGGTATCGAAATCAGTCGCAGGGAGTGGCATCAAGGCTATTTTTTCCTCAGCAAAACGATTTTCCGGTGTCTGCTTGAATTGACGAAGATGACGCTGGTCTGCCACTTTCGCCAGCCACATCGCTAGCAGTTGATTAACATGAGCGAAACTCTCAAACTGACGGTAGCGAGTGAAAAAATTGTGTTTAACATAGCCCACCATCCGTTCGGTTTTGCCTTTCGTTTGCGGTCGATAAGGCTTACAGGCGCGAGGGCTAAACCCATAGTGATTAGCCAGTTGCAGGAAGCCCGCATTGAACTCGATGTGGCCATTTTGTCCATGTTTGATAACAGCGGCTTTTTGGTTATCTACCAAGACATTTTTTACGCTGCCACCGAAGTAATTGAAGCTGCGAACCAGCGATTCATACGTGTGCTCAGCATCTTGCTTAGGGGCAGCAAAGACATGAAAGCGACGCGAAAAACCGAGCGTATTAACGGCAAAATTAACCGTACAGGCAGAGCCTGCCACCTCAACGATGATTTCTCCCCAATCGTGTTGAAGTTGATAACCGGGGAGGGTTTCAAAGCGTACCGTGTTTTTCGAGGCCCTGAGCGGACGTTTGGGATGTATATAACGTCGGAGCATCGCACTCCCACCCCGGTAGCCTTTTTCACGGATTTCCTCAAAAATAACCGCCGCATTCCAAACCTGTTCACTCAACCTTGAATCGATGTAGTCTTTAAAGGGCTCGAGTTTAGCAACCTGTTTTTTACCGCGTTTTGCTGTTGGCGGCGCAGGATAGCTAATGTGCCGTCTCACCGTTTTTTCTGAACACCCTATCTGATGGGCAATATCAACAATAAATGCCCCCTGTTGATGGCGTTGTTTTATCATGTAGTGGTCCTCTCTTCTTAGCATGCTTATTTCCCTCATGGCTTTGTCACCACAAAGGAAACTGCATTCTGGCTTGAGTGGACAAATTAAATTAGCAATTTACGGTCTTTTATCATTAGCGCTGACAGGCGGTTGGAAAAATACTCATCGCCGGTTTTGCCGCTGGCGTGACAAGGGGCTATGGGAGTCTCTGCTCGAAGCGCTGATTGTGGAGCCAGATTTTGAATGGCTGATGATTGATGCCACTCATAGCAAAGTTCACCCTCATGCAGCAGGCGCAAAAGGCGGTAATCAGGATATGGAGCGCACAAAAGGGGGCTCAACAGTAAGATACATCTGGCCGTGGATGCGCATGGTATGCCGGTCAGAATTTTTATTACATCAGGTACCACAGCAGATTGTCAGCAAGCAACGAATTTAACCAAAGGTATTGCAGCAGAATATCTGTTGGCTGACAAGGGCTATGACAGTGATAACATCATTAAAAAAGCAGAAGAAGCCGGCATGCAAATCGTAATACCACCTAAAAAGAATCGTAAAATTCAACGTGAGTACGATAAAGCGCTCTACAAGCATCGACATCTCGTGGAAAATGCTTTTCTGCACCTAAAGCGCTGGCGAGGTATTGCTACTCGTTATGCAAAAAATACCTCCTCTTTTCTCGCTGCTGTACAAATACGATGCCTTGCTCTATGGCTCAAGATCTCATGACGACACTATATAGGTTCAACTCCTTGATACCAGGCGTTTCCCTCCCGATAATCAGATCCGGTGATATGGCGGATAACAATCGCATCGATAGGATACTTAATATGAGAATGAAATGCGCAGATGGGATCGCTGTTACAGGTTATTAGTATTTTTTTGCCCATTTCCCGGGCATAGTCGATCGCTACCTTACTAATGTTGGCGAGAACACCATATGGCTTGTTAGTATCGTCAATGAAAATAATGTCAGCTCTCTTCCAGACGGCTTTAAATTTCTCTGTCAAAGCAGCGTAGTAAGCCTTAGTGCCTTTTGTTTGACGAAGAGAAAGTAATTGTGTTTGTTCCTTAGTTGATAGAAGTGATTCACCTCCACTAAAATCAGTTTTCCATATGACATGCTTTTTTTTCTTCAACTGATCGACCAGCGCCTTACAAGCCATCGTTTTTCCTGTGCCTGAATTGCCATAAAGAATAAGGCCATCGAAATTTTGACCTTCTTTTTTCTGACCGTTTTTGTCAACACAGCGATGATAAAAATCATCTATAGCTGCATGAATTTGTTGTTGGTGAGGCAAATCCGTTTTGAAGCCAGGGATTAGATCGCTAAACTGTTTATTCGGAGGAATGACAGGATTACGCGCTATAGTGGATAGATTGTCTCCGTCGTTGATTAATTTATCAAATGATAATGAATCCTGTGTGCTGTCATGTTTAACAACACCACGAATCGACTGGGATTTTGGGGGATAGAGCTTTGTTGGTTGATCGAAATTGACATTTTTATTATCCAGTAATCGCAAGGCATCCGCCAGTTCTGCAGGCTGATTTTTGCTTAGCCAAGCGTAAGCGTCTGCATAGGTTAAACTGCTATAAAGCGCTTTTTCTTGAGTGTTTTTACCACTTTCACTCTTCAAAATATAGATATCACCCAGCGTCAGAGGTGAGTTATAACTTTTTAACAACAAGTTACGTAACTCTGTATAAGACCAGCGTCCATGCGTTGGACTCGTAGCATAATCAAATCCTACCAGTTTCGGTTGTCCTGAACCGTTTATATCTACCACTACATTGAATGCATTGATTTCGCTTGCAGGATGAAAGGCATCCCCGTCAGCAGGCCCTTGTATCCATAGATGGTCACCTCTTTTAAGTGCTTTAGGTAAAGGGTTTTCGTTTTGTTCATGTCGGGCACTATAATAAACAGTTCGGTTGGCCGGTAATCGAGGCGGTGTTTGCTTATTGATGGATAAAGTACCATCACAGGCCTCTTTGATATAGGTATTAAAAGCCACACTGCCCAATGTTTTTAACAACGCTTGGTAGGTAAGGAGAGATAGGGCTGTCCCGCAATCCAACACCAGGGGCTTTATGTCTAATAAATTACGGAGTGCGCCGGCGGGATCACTGCCAGTGTAAACATATTCCACACCATTTTCTGGTCTTTCAAAACCGTATTCTTTGACAATCTTAGTGAGATTAGCATTGATTTGCTCTGCCTCGGGGCGTTGTCTTAACTCGCTCATATACAAAACATCCGGATTTTTATTTAATTCTTCTATTTTCTTTAATACTTGTTGTTGAATGTGTTGCTCTGAGATAATGGGCGTAGTATTGGAATGTCGTCCAAAACTTATATCTAGAGAATAAGAAAATAATGACGGTGGTGGCGTTAGATCCATAGCTATTATTGATTGTGTAGCAGCAAGAATCTGAGCAACCATTGGGCTGGGACTACCGCTATTATGTCCGCTCTGGTTTGTTATTCTCGGTTGTGGTCGAAAATTACTACTATTCAGGTTTAATTCGTTGGACTCCATTATTCACTCCGTAATGATAATTTTGTATTTTTCTAATTTTAGAATCGTTCTTATTGAAAATTCATAAGAACTAGGGACGCGATAATAGATTACTACGAGAGGTAATCTATTATTATCGTATTGGGTAATTTTCTGCGTAATAATGAATCCATTATTACGTAATCAGATTTTGGTATAAATCTTTCCACCCTCGCTAATTTGGCAAGGTTATATTTTTTCTTTATTAATGCATATGAATGCGATTAATGAATATTTATTCCTAACAAGAGAGTGTCAGTTTTTATTTGGAAATATTTAAATTTATATACTTTGATCTTAACTTTCTATGAATAAATTTATGTTATGGTTTATGGTTTATGGTTTATGGTAAAATATACTACATCAATTTTCATTTTATAAATATAAAAAAACGCTCATATTATACCCCTGAAATGTATGGTAAACCCTGTGCTAATATAAACCTTCAATAAAGTTAATCTACTCAGCTATAATCTTAATTATCAGCCTATAACCCTATATTTTTAGGCGAGCTGTTATAGATCAGTTTGACCTAACATTTTAGGATCTCATTTTATCTATCAGTATTTAATACTCGTCTACCGTACTAGCAAAAACCGAAAAAAACATAAGGTTATGTTCCCGCTTAATGTGCGATTTGACTCATAACAAATATCAAAAATTCTTCATAATATCGTGACCAAGTCTACCTTAACCGATTGATAATTAACGGTCTAAAAACAATGAAATATTATGAAAAATAAGTTTAACTAATTGATTTTAAATAGAATCAAGGCTGGTTTAAAATCCCTCGGCCTTAAGGCTGTGCGGGTTCAAGTCCCGCCCCGGGCACCATCAAGTTTTAGATTTAAAATCAAGTAGTTATGCATAAAAACAGAAACCGCCAACAGGCGGTTTTTTTGTGATCGAAATTTCAAAGTGGCGACAAAATGGCGGCACTTTGGCGGCGGAGATTTTTTATACAAGCAATACTTGCGGATTTTTTCTAGCAGCATATGCGCATATTTTTGAAAAAGTGATTCACCCCCCTCCCTCAAAACAAAACCCCACCTGTGCGTTTTTTGCCGGGTGGGGCGGCGCTGATTGCACATTCTGTGGTTTTACAATGGAGCGCACAAAAGTTTCCATGGTGATAAAGGTATGACCGCAATTGATGTTGGTGCATTGCTGTCAGCGCTAATGATAAAAGACCGTAAATTGCTAATTTAATTTGTCCACTCAAGCCAGAATGCAGTTTCCTTTGTGGTGACAAAGCCATGAGGGAAATAAGCATGCTAAGAAGAGAGGACCACTACATGATAAAACAACGCCATCAACAGGGGGCATTTATTGTTGATATTGCCCATCAGATAGGGTGTTCAGAAAAAACGGTGAGACGGCACATTAGCTATCCTGCGCCGCCAACAGCAAAACGCGGTAAAAAACAGGTTGCTAAACTCGAGCCCTTTAAAGACTACATCGATTCAAGGTTGAGTGAACAGGTTTGGAATGCGGCGGTTATTTTTGAGGAAATCCGTGAAAAAGGCTACCGGGGTGGGAGTGCGATGCTCCGACGTTATATACATCCCAAACGTCCGCTCAGGGCCTCGAAAAACACGGTACGCTTTGAAACCCTCCCCGGTTATCAACTTCAACACGATTGGGGAGAAATCATCGTTGAGGTGGCAGGCTCTGCCTGTACGGTTAATTTTGCCGTTAATACGCTCGGTTTTTCGCGTCGCTTTCATGTCTTTGCTGCCCCTAAGCAAGATGCTGAGCACACGTATGAATCGCTGGTTCGCAGCTTCAATTACTTCGGTGGCAGCGTAAAAAATGTCTTGGTAGATAACCAAAAAGCCGCTGTTATCAAACATGGACAAAATGGCCACATCGAGTTCAATGCGGGCTTCCTGCAACTGGCTAATCACTATGGGTTTAGCCCTCGCGCCTGTAAGCCTTATCGACCGCAAACGAAAGGCAAAACCGAACGGATGGTGGGCTATGTTAAACACAATTTTTTCACTCGCTACCGTCAGTTTGAGAGTTTCGCTCATGTTAATCAACTGCTAGCGATGTGGCTGGCGAAAGTGGCAGACCAGCGTCATCTTCGTCAATTCAAGCAGACACCGGAAAATCGTTTTGCTGAGGAAAAAATAGCCTTGATGCCACTCCCTGCGACTGATTTCGATACCAGCTACTTCGACCTACGACAAGTGGCATGGGACAGCTATATCGATGTCAGAGGTAATCGCTATAGCGTGCCTTCATTCTGGTGTGGTCGTGCGGTTAATATTCGTATCGGTTTAGATAATACGCTACGTATTTACGGCGATGAGCAACTGCTCGCGACGCATCTCTTGCAGGAGGTAACGCAGGGCTGGCAAAAGGTGCCAGAACATCATCAAGCCCTTTGGCAACAGGTCAATCGAGTAGCGTCTCGTTCGCTCAGTGTGTATGAGGAGCTACTCTGATGGAAATGGAAAACTTGTTGATACGGTTAAAAATGGATTACCTGGGCGATGCGTTGGAGAGTTTATGTGAAGAAGCCACCAAGAAAGCACTGAACTACCGTGAATTTCTCCAGCAGGCATTAGCCCAGGAATGGAACGGGCGTCACCAAAAAGGCTTGGAATCGCGGTTAAAACAAGCACGTTTGCCGTGGATAAAAACCTTGGAGCAATTTGACTTTACTTTCCAACCAAGTATAGACAGGAAAATTATCCGCGAGCTGGCGGGGCTGAGGTTTGTCGAACATCATGAAAACGTCATTTTGTTAGGCCCACCTGGGGTAGGGAAAACGCATTTGGCGATAGCGCTGGCTGTCAAGGCAGCTACAGCTGGGCATCGGGTATTGTTTATGCCTCTGGATAGACTCTGCTGTACCTTAATGAAGGCAAAGCAAGAAAACCGTCTGGAACGCCAACTTCAGCAACTGTGCTATGCCAGGGTATTAATACTGGATGAAATCGGGTATTTACCGATGAATCGCGAAGAAGCTAGCCTATTTTTCAGGTTATTGAGCCGTCGTTATGAAAAGGCGAGCATCATTCTCACATCAAATAAAAGTTTTACTGATTGGGGGGACGTATTCGGTGATCACATTTTAGCAACTGCGATTTTAGACAGGCTTTTACATCATTCAACCACATTGAATATTAAAGGAGAAAGCTATCGACTCAAAAATAAACGCAAAGCAGGCATGTTGCCTATAAAAACGACTGATATTATCCAGGCGCCTGGAATAGAAACCCAACAGGAAAATTAGCAAAAACTGGACATTTTAAAGTAGCAAAAAGTGGTCAATCTAAAGTAGCGTTGACAAATTGACCCTTGATACTGAAAAATGTAACGCTATTAGCTCAAAATATAGCATTCATTATCGGTTCTTCAGGGGTTCCATATTGAGTCATGAGACCGGTAAGCCGCTTCATGAAGCGGTTGAACATGTCGTGGCGTGGGCGAGTTTGCACCGGGTACGGCAATTTCAGTTTTTTGGTATTCCGTCACGCCAAACTTACCGTGAATTACGTTTACTGGCCGGGCAGTTGCAGCGCAAATCAAACGCAAAAAAAGGCGGGCAACAGCTGGCAGATAAGGCGATGGATGAGGTGCTGGCTGCTGCCGATGCCGGGTGTATGGCCACCTATATACTCAAGCAAGGCGGGGTGTTGGTGCCGCGTAAAGACCATACTGTGCGCACTGCTTATGTGGCGTCGGATACCCTGAATGCTTACGGGGAGAAGGGCATGAAGATTTACGGTGTGTGGTCGCCCCGGCTGGGTATTGAGTCGCGTATTGGTACCCATGACGAGCGCTGGCAACGGGTACGTAAGGTGAAAAACGATAAGCAGCCTAATGAGGTAGCCATTGCTGTTGCTGTTGACCTGCCGGACGGATTTTCCGTCCCTTGGACTCGTGGCAATAACTGTCCCCTTGATCGAAAAATAATCATACGGCAGAAGGTGAAAAAAGTAGGGGTGCCGATGCGAGTTTGAGGGGAGGAGTTATTATTTGATTGTACAGAGGGCATGTAAAATAGTGAGCAGAAAGAGAATAAAATGACTTCATTTATTGACGTCATACTAATCAATCTCTATTATTGGCTAATTGACTTCATTAAGTGACTCCACTGTGAGAAAAAAACAGACAGAAACACTAAAAAAAGTGTTAAGAAAACCACCCCCTTCAAATATCAAATGGGCTGATATTGAATCATTGATAGTAGCGCTGGGTGGAGAGGTCAAACAAAGCAGTGGCTCAAGGGTACGGTTTTTACTCAATGGGAGTATCGCTCGATTTCACCGCCCACACCCCTCTCCTGATACAGATAAAGGCGCATTAGTCAGTTTACGTGAGTGGCTAGAAAGCATAGGAATTCAACAATGAATAAAGCAACGACAAACACACTCAATACTATGGTGGTAGCCGGACAGCTTGCTACTATCGCTTATATACCTGAAATGGGCATGTTTCGTGGTAAATTTTTAGGTCTATCGGGTTATTGTGATTTTATGTCTGATAGCATAAAGGGGTTGAAAAAAGAAGGTGAAATTTCTCTCAGTGGCTATCTGGCTGATTGTGAAGAGCAAAACATCGCTCCATTTGCCACAACAGAGAAGGTAAAAACCTTTACCCTGCGTTACCCTGAATCATTGGGAGAACGTCTCGCGGGTGCCGCATCTGAACGGCAGGTCTCTGTTAACGCTTTTATCCTTGAAACGTTGAATGAACGTATGAAGAGCACTTGATTTTTTTGTTTTGATCGAAAGAGCAACATATTATTGCTGCGAATTTGAAATATTTTGAGAGCATGATCTGAAAATAACAGTAGGTTAAACTGGTTAAAGCAAGAACATTAATGATATTGATCGATATTTATTTTACGTTTGTTAATAAAATTAATTTAAAAATCTAATAGATATAAATTTAGATACAATTCTTTAGGCACATTTTCTGTTAGAAATCGTTACAATACTGTCGCTTAAATTAATATATAAGGTTTTTACATTATGGTTTTAAGTCTTGAAACCATTTTTTAACAGAGAAAGTTCTACTGTCAATGGACGGTATTTATTGTCATAAAAACCCGGTGTTGACTAATCGGGGAAAGCCTCATAGTACTTTAATTCCTTCTTTTGCGAAACTCTCCCATATAGTTTTTTAAAATTTAATCAATTCAAATAAAAAGGGCTAAAAATGTTTTCAAATAAAATATCCACTTATTTATCCAAGAATACAAACAGACATAACAATGCTAACTGAAGCTGTTTCTACAGAATGGCCTTCAATTAAAGTCAGAAATTCGCATGAAATATTGGAGGCAAGAGCAAGTACTGCTACAAGCCCCGCAAAAAAATTAGAAGTAGAAACAGAAATATTCTGGCCTAATAAATTTTTCCCTTCTTTAGTGTCCAAATTTATTAGGCCAGAATAGTTAACTTATTTGTGATGCAGAGAACGCATCATTGCTTCACGCAAGATAGTGTTGATACGAGTCTGATAGCCTTTACCTTGACTTCTGAGCCATGCAATTACATCCGAATCAACCCGTACTGTCGTAGAAGTTTTAGTGGGCTTGTAAAATGGATTTTGCACAGCATTTTTCCAAAATACATCGTCCAGTGGCGGAATATCGCTGTAGTCAATGGATTCATCCGGCATTGTTTTCAGTGTTTTTAGCTCTGCCTGCTGTTTTGTTGTCAGCGTAGGTAGTTTGTTCAGATCGATTTTATAGTGAACGGTTTTGCTCATAGCGTTTTCTCTCTTTAGATTCGGCACGACGAGCCGAAATGATACGAATTACTTCGACGTTGTCTTCGTTTTCTCTGATGGTATGCGCCACCAGAACCAGTAAATAGCCCTCGACAAGTCCCAAAGTTTGCCAGCGGTGTTCCCCGTTTTCGATACGGTCTTGCTCAACCAGCGCGAACGGGTCAGCAAAAGCACGGACAGCCGTTTCGAAACTTAAGCGGTGCTTCTTGATGTTGCTTTCCGCCTTCGTCTCATCCCATTCAAATATTATTTTCATACATTTATGTTACTACATTTTTGTTGAGTTACAAAGGATCGTTTCAGAAAAAGAAAATGATTATTTTGCCCATCCCCCGAAATCGTAAAATCCGCCTTAAGTAGCTGTCCCACTCCCCACACAACGCTGTTCACATGCTCCCGCGCCCGATAGGCGGCACACTGAGGGCATGAAAACCTTCAATCACGCAGACTATCAACGCCGCCTGGCAAATTTGATCCGCATTGGCACGGTATCGGCAGTCGATACGACACAAGGCCGGTGCCGGGTAAAAACAGGCGAGTTAGAAACCGATTGGCTACACTGGCTGACCTCACGTGCGGGTCACATCAAAATGTGGTCAGCGCCCTCAATTGGTGAGCAAGTGCTGATCCTCAGTATCAGTGGTGAATTGACCACAGCGTTTGTATTACCGGCGATTTTTTCCGATGCCAATCCGGCACCGTCGGCCTCAGAAGCAGCGATCCTGCTCTGCTTCTCCGACGGGGCGCAATGTCATTATGAGCCTAAAACGGGTCACTTAGCGGTCACTGGCATCAAAACAGCAACGATAACCGCCGCCACCTCGATCACGCTGGACAGCCCGGTAGTCACCTGCACCCAACAGCTTATCACCGATTCTTTACAGGTTAACCGGGGTGGCACCCTCCGCGGCGACCTCACCCACGGGGGCGGCAATTTGATCTCTAACGGTATCACTTTGCACCGCCATCAGCACCCTGGGGTGAAAGGGGGCGGCGATCAGACGGGAGCCCCCACATGACTTACCTCGGCATGCACCGCCACAGTGGCAACGCGATCAGCGACAGGGCACATCTTCGTCAATCGATCAACGACATTTTAATCACCCCGCTAGGCTCCCGTGTGATGCGCCGGGATTACGGATCGCTGCTCTCTCGCCTGATCGACAGCCCGCAAAGTCCCACACTACAGCTTAAAATGAAGGCGGCGATTTACAGTGCCTTATTACGCTGGGAAAACCGCATCACATTAAACGCCATTACCCTTACCTCGGCTATCAACGGCAACATGCAAATCGATCTCAGCGGTCATCAACGCGATAGCGGCGTGCCTTTTACGCTCTCATTGCCGATAGGAGGACAATAATGCCCAGCCTGGATAGTGCCGCGCTCACCGAAAGTGATAGCGATTTTCGCCTCCGTATTCAACAGGCTTTTGAAGGCTTCAGCGTAGCCGGTTGCAGCGGTGCTTACGAATTTCATGCCCGCAGTGCGGATGGTCGGGTAGCCGATGCCTCAGCAATCAGCCCCTCACCCGCTTGCGTCACCCTCACGGTCTTATCGCGAGAAAATAACGGTGCGGCGTCCGCAGACCTGTTAGCCCGGGTTAACGCCGCACTCAATGATGAAAATATCCGCCCGGTGGCCGATCGCCTGACCGTCCAATCGGCCACCATTATCGATTACCGCATTGACGCCACATTGACCCTTTACCCTACCCCCGAAGCTGAACCGATCCGCGCGGCGGCTGAAAATCGACTCAAGGCTTACGTCAACGCCCAACGGCGTTTAGGGCGTGATATCCGCTTGTCGGCGATTTATGGGGCGCTGCATGTTGAGGGGGTACAGCGGGTAGCCCTGGCGGCACCCTTGCGTGATGTGATCTTGGATAAAACGCAAGCCGCCTATTGCCGCAGTTATCGCTTAACCCTAGGCGGTTGTGATGAATAACAGCTTACTGCCGCCGGGCTCCTCAGCAGTAGAAATCGCGGCGGCGCAAGCCTGTGCAGGCTTGAGTGATATGACGGTTCCCCTGCGCCCCTTGTGGGATGCAGACCGCTGCCCTGTCGCCTTACTGCCTTACTTGGCCTGGGCGTGGTCAGTGGATCGCTGGGATGAAAGCTGGTCAGAGGCGACCAAACGGGCGGTGGTTAAGGCGGCCTTTTATGTGCATAAACACAAAGGCACGATTGCGGCGCTGCGTCGCGTGGTGGAGCCGCTGGGTTACCTGATCCGTGTTATCGAGTGGTGGCAAAATAATGACCCGCCTGGGACATTTCGGCTGGATATCGGTGTACTTGACACCGGCATCACCGAAGCCATGTATGTTGAGCTGGAACGCCTGATTGATCAGGCCAAACCGCGTAGCCGCCACCTGATTGGCCTCTCCATCCAGCTGGCTACACAGGGCGCCGCCTATGTGGGTGCCGCCTGCTATGAGGGGGATGAACTCACGGTGTATCCCTACCTCCCCGACAGCCTTACCGTGACCGGTACCACGTATCGCGGCGGCGCCGTCCATTTAATTGACCATTTGAGTATCACTTCATGAACGAAAAATTTTATGCTGTCATCACCCATCAGGGCGCCGCTAAACTGGCCAATGCGACGGCATTGGGGATACCGTTAAAAATAACACACATGGCGGTCGGTGACGGTGGGGGAAGCTTACCCACACCCGATCCCCGCCAAACCCAACTCATCAATGAGCGCCGCCGCGCGGCGCTCAATTCGCTGAGCGTCGACCCCATTAACACCCATCAAATGATTGCCGAACAAGTGATCCCCGCCGCCGACGGGGGATGGTGGATCCGAGAAATCGGCTTATTTGACCACGACGGGACGCTTATTGCCTTGGCCAATTGCCCCGAAACCTACAAACCGCAACTTCAGCAAGGCAGTGGTCGTACACAAACCTTGCGTATGATACTGATTGTCAGTAGCACGGCGGCCATCACACTCAAAATCGATCCTTCAGTGGTGGTGGCGACCCGTCGCCATGTGGATGATAAGCTGATTGAAGTCAAAGCCTATGTGGATAATTTACTGTCAGCACATGAAAAATCACGCAACCACCCCGATGCCAGTCAAACCGAAAAAGGGTTTGTTATTCTCAGCAGCGCCACCGACAGCGACAGTGAAACGCACGCCGCGACACCCAAAGCGGTCAAGACCGCCTATCAATTAGCCACTACCGCCAGCAAAAAATACCTTGATGGTAAAGTGATGGATATCGACAAGCGACATTCAGCACACGAAAAATCGCGCAACCATCCCGATGCCACGCAAACCGAAAAAGGGTTTGTTACACTGGCGGCGCTAGGAGGCGTTAATCTATTAACCAACAGCCGATTTTTGAAAAATAAGCCTGCCACCGGACTTCCGGATGATTTTTGGAGCTATTACTACGCGGGTTCACCTACCTACGCGCTTATCACACCGGATGCCAAAGCGGCTGCCGGCACAGATAAAAAAATTGCGGCGGAACTCCAGGCATTGGTGGGCTCGCTAACCTGGTATCCGATTGAGATAAACATACTCAAAGTGACCCTTGCAGCGACACTCAGCACCGATAGGAGCAATGGTAATTGGAGTCTCAATCAATATACGCACATTGGAAAGGGGATGTTTTCACGCGGCATTTATCTTTACGCCAAAACGCGCGGTACAGCAAAAATTGTCATTGGCGACAATCCCGGCGGTTGGACACCGGCTTCAGGCGGAGGAATACAGTTAGCCAGCGATCAATTCAATCGCGCGGTAAAACTCCATGCCACTGGTCACACTAACGGCCACAAATTGGGTTTTCTGATCAATTGTCACAGCCGAACCACACCGATTGACTTGTATCTTGCCGCCCCTTGGCTTACCCATGGATGCGTAGAGCAATGGCTGGCAACCCCCGGCAACGTATAAAAAGGATAAACGCATCATGATCATGATTGAAAGGGCGGGGCGCCCGCTAATATTGGGTGACGTGCCGTTTGAGCTCTTTTCCGATCCAGACTACATCGCACAATTCACCCCCGAGGAGCTGCAATCCGCACGTGCCCAAGCAGAAAAGATCCAGCGTAAAGCCGAGATACGTCAAACAATTACCCTGTCAGCGGGTGACACCCAGAGTTTACTGGGAACCACGGCGGATGCGGTGCATATTTTGCTCTATGAGATAGCCACTTTCGGTGTCACCCTCAGCCAGGTGCAAACACTGGCGGAAGTGCGGGCGGCGGCAAAAGGTTTCAATGCCACGTTAGGGGATTTTGCGCAGCGCGTCGTCCGCGGTGAAGTGAAGCTACCCTATCAAAACAAAGGGAGCGAAAACCCACTGACTGAAATTGAGATGCGCGCCACGGCAGTGACGCAGGCTTTTACGCAGCGAAATCAGGATTAATTAGGTTGCTATCATCCCCCACTACGTATAATGTTTTATACATATCTACCTCTTGCGAACGAAAAAGAATGAAGGGAAGCAACGAAAAATGCATTGATTGGCGCGGTTCGTCTTTAAAAGATCTGCTTGAATTCCCCGCCGAGGCAAGAAAAGAAGCGGGATTTCAGCGAGGGAAAATCCAACAGGGTCTCGAACCGGCGGACTGGAAACCGATGAATATTTGCGGGGCGGGGGTAAAGGAACTGCGACTGACGATGGAATCGGGGGCTTATCGTGTGATCACCATCGCAAAATTTGCAGAAGTTATTTACGTGCTTCACCGTTTTCAGAAAAAAACGCAACAAACCCCGCAAAAAGACAAAGACATCATCCTTGTTCGCTACAAAGCTATTATTAACGAACGGAGCAAAAAATGACTGACCCGATAGACACACAATCACGCCATATTACCCCTGCTGGGGCGAATATTTTTATCACGTTGGGTTTTTCTGGCGAAGAGGCCAAGGCGTTACAGGCCACTGCTCAGAAAGAAATCAAAAAAACAGTAGCCCTAAAAAAACAATTGATGACGGAAATAGCGGATTGGATGATCAAAACGGGACATAAACAAAACGAAGCAGCAAAAATACTGCATGTTTCACGTCCGCGTATTTCTGATGTGGTGAACCAAAAAACAGAAAAATTCACTTTGGATTGTCTCGTAGGAATGATCGGCAATATGGGTAAGTCTGTGCGTGTTATTGTTGAATAACGATCTGCTGGAACAAGCCCCCTAACGTTTCTGTTTTGCTGACGCAGCAAAGTCAGTAAAAGCCGGATAGATGATAGTGTCCCCTCCCTCACACACCCCGAACCCCCTGCGCTCAGCAACAAAACCCTGCACACTAGCGGAAATCGTAACTGGAGATCCGCTCAATGCCGCCACTTTATCACCATGGTGTCAGTGTACAAGAAATCAACGAAGGCACCCGCCCCATTACCCCTGTTAGCACCGCCATTGTAGGCATGGTCTGCACCGCTGACGATGCCGATGTCACTGCCTTTCCACTCAATACCCCGGTTCTGCTCACCGATGTGCTCACCGCCAGTGGCAAAGCGGGTGAAACCGGCACCTTAGCCCGTGCGCTCGAGGCCATTGGCGATCAAATTCAGCCTGTCACCGTGGTCGTCCGGGTCGCCCAAGGGGAAAGTGAGGCCGAAACCACCTCCAATATCATTGGCACCACCACCCCTGAGGGGCGCAAAACCGGCCTGCCCGCCCTGCGCGCCGCCCAAGGTCTGTCAGCGCTAATGATAAAAGACCGTAAATTGCTAATTTAATTTGTCCACTCAAGCCAGAATGCAGTTTCCTTTGTGGTGACAAAGCCATGAGGGAAATAAGCATGCTAAGAAGAGAGGACCACTACATGATAAAACAACGCCATCAACAGGGGGCATTTATTGTTGATATTGCCCATCAGATAGGGTGTTCAGAAAAAACGGTGAGACGGCACATTAGCTATCCTGCGCCGCCAACAGCAAAACGCGGTAAAAAACAGGTTGCTAAACTCGAGCCCTTTAAAGACTACATCGATTCAAGGTTGAGTGAACAGGTTTGGAATGCGGCGGTTATTTTTGAGGAAATCCGTGAAAAAGGCTACCGGGGTGGGAGTGCGATGCTCCGACGTTATATACATCCCAAACGTCCGCTCAGGGCCTCGAAAAACACGGTACGCTTTGAAACCCTCCCCGGTTATCAACTTCAACACGATTGGGGAGAAATCATCGTTGAGGTGGCAGGCTCTGCCTGTACGGTTAATTTTGCCGTTAATACGCTCGGTTTTTCGCGTCGCTTTCATGTCTTTGCTGCCCCTAAGCAAGATGCTGAGCACACGTATGAATCGCTGGTTCGCAGCTTCAATTACTTCGGTGGCAGCGTAAAAAATGTCTTGGTAGATAACCAAAAAGCCGCTGTTATCAAACATGGACAAAATGGCCACATCGAGTTCAATGCGGGCTTCCTGCAACTGGCTAATCACTATGGGTTTAGCCCTCGCGCCTGTAAGCCTTATCGACCGCAAACGAAAGGCAAAACCGAACGGATGGTGGGCTATGTTAAACACAATTTTTTCACTCGCTACCGTCAGTTTGAGAGTTTCGCTCATGTTAATCAACTGCTAGCGATGTGGCTGGCGAAAGTGGCAGACCAGCGTCATCTTCGTCAATTCAAGCAGACACCGGAAAATCGTTTTGCTGAGGAAAAAATAGCCTTGATGCCACTCCCTGCGACTGATTTCGATACCAGCTACTTCGACCTACGACAAGTGGCATGGGACAGCTATATCGATGTCAGAGGTAATCGCTATAGCGTGCCTTCATTCTGGTGTGGTCGTGCGGTTAATATTCGTATCGGTTTAGATAATACGCTACGTATTTACGGCGATGAGCAACTGCTCGCGACGCATCTCTTGCAGGAGGTAACGCAGGGCTGGCAAAAGGTGCCAGAACATCATCAAGCCCTTTGGCAACAGGTCAATCGAGTAGCGTCTCGTTCGCTCAGTGTGTATGAGGAGCTACTCTGATGGAAATGGAAAACTTGTTGATACGGTTAAAAATGGATTACCTGGGCGATGCGTTGGAGAGTTTATGTGAAGAAGCCACCAAGAAAGCACTGAACTACCGTGAATTTCTCCAGCAGGCATTAGCCCAGGAATGGAACGGGCGTCACCAAAAAGGCTTGGAATCGCGGTTAAAACAAGCACGTTTGCCGTGGATAAAAACCTTGGAGCAATTTGACTTTACTTTCCAACCAAGTATAGACAGGAAAATTATCCGCGAGCTGGCGGGGCTGAGGTTTGTCGAACATCATGAAAACGTCATTTTGTTAGGCCCACCTGGGGTAGGGAAAACGCATTTGGCGATAGCGCTGGCTGTCAAGGCAGCTACAGCTGGGCATCGGGTATTGTTTATGCCTCTGGATAGACTCTGCTGTACCTTAATGAAGGCAAAGCAAGAAAACCGTCTGGAACGCCAACTTCAGCAACTGTGCTATGCCAGGGTATTAATACTGGATGAAATCGGGTATTTACCGATGAATCGCGAAGAAGCTAGCCTATTTTTCAGGTTATTGAGCCGTCGTTATGAAAAGGCGAGCATCATTCTCACATCAAATAAAAGTTTTACTGATTGGGGGGACGTATTCGGTGATCACATTTTAGCAACTGCGATTTTAGACAGGCTTTTACATCATTCAACCACATTGAATATTAAAGGAGAAAGCTATCGACTCAAAAATAAACGCAAAGCAGGCATGTTGCCTATAAAAACGACTGATATTATCCAGGCGCCTGGAATAGAAACCCAACAGGAAAATTAGCAAAAACTGGACATTTTAAAGTAGCAAAAAGTGGTCAATCTAAAGTAGCGTTGACATTGCCTACGCACACTTTCGTTCTCTTTATCAGCAAGCCTGGTTAACCATTCTGACACCTTTAATTTGAACCCTGCATTTTCATAGTTGACTGTTTTACGTAAGCTATCAAGAAAATGTGAAAGATACCTGGTGTTAGGCTCTTTTTCTATTTCACGCCACCGTTCATCACATTGCCCCAAACACTCGGTTACCACTTCAAACAGAGGTCTGATGATTTGATCATTGGATGATATCGGTTGCATCGAGAAATAAATCCGTGGGCCAGTATAATCACCCGCCGCAATCAGCCTCTCTAGCGCGCTGCGCATATTGGGGTCAATGGGATTCCCTTCAATATAAACCTGTCCTTCAACAGGCAGCATTTGGATAGCGCCCGATATTCGGCTCAATTGATTATGCTCGATTCGTAATAACGTCAGGAGGGGTAAAATGGCTGGCAAGTAAGTTAAACGGTTAATCGAAGCCTCTAAGATCCGGAGTGATGGCAGGGCTTGATATAAATTTTCTGGCAGACTGGTCAGTTCATTGCGATTAATAGACAAGCTTTTTAATGCAGGTAAATGTGTTAATGCTAAGGTGAGGCTAGCTAATTTATTGCGGCTAATATCCAATTTTTCTATTACAGGCCAGCTGTTTGAAACAAAATCAGTGAGCAGGTTGATAGAGACATCCAGTTCTTGTAACGCGGGTAAGTTCACTAAGCTAAGCTTGTTTAGTTGATTTTTCGACGCATAAATCTTTTCTAGCGCTGTTAAATTTTCCAACGGGAGCTCTGTCAATTTATTGTTATTAACATTTAATAATTCCAGTTTCGATAAATTTTCTAGGCTGATTCTGGTTAGCTGATTATCGTGAAGAGATAGCTCTTTTAATGACGGAATATTGTCTAGAATAATGGCATTTTTCAGCTCATTGTCCGGATTAATGGTATCTTTCAGCTCATTGTTCCCCGCATCGAGTTGTTCCAATGCCGGCAAATTTGTCAGCTTAATATCTTGCAATTGGTTATAAGAAAGTTGTAACACCTTCAATTTAGGTAAGTTATCTAATATGAAATGTTGGAGTTCATTACTCCCTGCGTTGATTTTAATGAGGGCCGGTAGATTTTCTAGCTCCAGCTTAGTTAACCCGCCGGTATCAAGATTTAGCCCCTGTAGTTTTGATAAATTAGCCAGCTTGAGCTCGCCCAGCTGGTTGTGTGAAAGATTGAGATCGACTACCGAAGGGGGCAAGTGTTTGGGCAGGCTACTAAGACCGAGCTCGGATAAATCTAAATAAACGGCATTTTTCGCAAAACAGTCTTTAAGCTTTGCCACTGCCCTCCCGCGAAATTCATTCCATACTCCGCGCTTTGGCTCTTTTGCCCAGTTATCCCATTCCTCTAATAAATTATTAGTCTGTACTCCTGTCATTAGAATCGGGCTAGGTATCTGGATGCTTGAACTTGTATCAGGCATGATAGGGTTCATCGAAACACCTCACTATTTTCTCACTACTAGAAAAAACAAATTAGCCTCTATAAAAAATGTAGTTGTTACAAAATAAATGGTAGAGAGTGAAGAATACTAACTAAAAGCCTATTCGAGATTTCGCTGACGTTATAGCCAAACCAGTTTAATTTGATTTAAATGTTGTCGTCGCTTGCTGTACTATTTGTACTGTCTTCGCTCCTCCGTCTTAAATCAAATTAAACTGATTCGGCTATAAAACAAGACGCTGCAAAGTAAATTACGGAAAGAAGCAATTGCATAAACATTCATTTACGCAATATACCCTTCGGGGATTCGATTGATTGCCGCCTTGCCGTAACTCGAAATTCATTGAATATAATATTAAGCAGAACACTCAATCCAGAGAGAAGTAAGTACTACAAAAATTCGTGGTATCAAACAGTTTCAAACGATAATTACATTGAAAAACACCCGTGCCTGAAACACTTTATTTCATAATTTCCACATTGAATTTCCTGCCTTCAAAGCGTATATTTCACCGAATATTTTTCCGACAGCAGAGTCAATTTGCATGTTAGGTATAATACCCTTCGCTTTTGAAGCAGACACCAGACACTGAACGATCAGTCGTCACCGTCTAAGAGACTATATCCCATGAATTTTGCGTTACGACAAGGCAGCAATCAATCGAATCGGTACATGACAGAGGATGAGTGATCGCTGCCAACGCTGCCGTAACCTGAAAGGCGAAGGGTATATTCAAAATTTTCTTTGAGCGACGCTCAATTGATGAAAAATGAGATTTCAACAGACTATAACGAGGCTCTCCCTCTGGATTCCAGTAAGGAGAGAATGTCAAAAAATTAATTTATACCCTTCGCCTTTGAAGCTGCCGCGTTGTTGGCTGCGGGTGTTTGCCGAATCACGTAGTCTATCTACGCTCATCGGTCTCACGCCCTGGCAGCCGAAAACAACTTCAAGGGCTGTGGGTATATCACCACAGGGTGAATGCTGAAAGGTTGCTGTTGTAAGTTCTCCGCAAACGGGATGCATTTATGTAACAAAGATATGAATTATCGCCTGATTTGGCTAATTTTTACAATTTTGCTAGTGGGTTGTACCAGTCGTTCGCTGGAAAAAAATGAGCCACATCGTTACGATACACTAGAGAGTTTTAACCGAGCGATGTTTAATTTTAACTATAACATCCTTGATCCTTACCTGTTGCGTCCGGTAGCTGTGATGTGGCGTGGTGCTATGCCACAACGTGCTCGCAATGGACTCAATAATTTCTTCAGTAATCTTGAAGAGCCGGCCAGTATGGTCAATAGCTTGTTGATCGGCGACGCATATAAGGCCATGACACATTTCAATCGTTTTTTTCTAAATACTTTATTGGGTGTCGGTGGATTTGTTGATGTTGCAGGTATGGCTAATCCTAAATTGGCAAGAGAGCTTCCCTATCGTTTTGGCTCTACATTGGGTCATTATAATGTTGGCTATGGCTCCTATCTGGTTCTGCCGGGTTACGGTAGTGCAACATTTCGCCAAGATGGCGGAAAATGGCTAGATACTTTATATCCTGTGCTCAATTATCTAACATTTTGGATGTCTACCGGTAAATGGATTATCGAAGGGATAGAGACACGGGCACAACTATTGAATTCCGATGCTTTGTTGCGTAACTCACCGGATCCTTATCTGATGGTACGTAGCGCTTATTTTCAACGCTATGATTTTCTCGCTAATGATGGCGTATTGAAACCCGAAGCTGATTCAAATGGGCAAATTATCCAAGATGATTTACAACACATTGATTCTAATGATTAATAATTATTACGCTTTATCAACGAGCGATATACCCTTCGCCTCTGAAAAGGAAAGGGTAATATTTTTTCCCATCCGATAAAATTGAAAGCATGCCTGTGATTTTCCTAGACGAAATCTACATTAAGATAAAAATAATAATTATGTCACCCCAAAATACAAGACACAAAATATTCAATACGTTCAAAAACGCGCCAAAAACATGTGTCTATTCACTGATGTTATTCATTGCTGCCATAATCATCTTATGTGGCAACGATGCTACAAATGCTTATCCCATCTTGTCTGCATTCAGTGCCTTTGTTTTCTTTTGTGGGCTACTTTATTTCTTCTCAGGCAAGGCTATATTCTCCCTGTCCACCAGCAGTGTATTGGTCATCATTTTTCAATTTGTTAATCAACTCAAGGTTCATCATTACAAAGAGAAACTGATGTTTCCCGATCTCTATATAATGCTTGATCCATCAAACACTGAAACTTTGCTTTACTACCCGTTAACTGGGCTAGCCTTCATCGGCTTATTATTATTAATGATCATCACAGCCATTGTCAGTTGGCGAGCGGTGCCCCGTCGGACGAACTATTTCCCGCAAATAGTCGGACTCTGTACAATGGTAACAAGTGGTTTGATGCTCACACTCTGTGTAATTCATTATCAACCTGTTTGGAGTAATACATTACCTATTGGAACCGGCGTGATATCTAATCTGGTGATGTCTAGCAGAGTGGCTCATTACACACCGCCCTCTTTCTCTGAAGAAAAATCAAGCTATTTTAAAACACGCGCTGCAACGCTAACGAGATCACAACCCAACATCGATAGCAAAAAACCGGATATTGTTTTACTGCTACAAGAATCAACAACCGATCCGCGCCTGTATAAACTACCAAACCCTATGTTGCTGCCTCATCTTGCGATGTTTGAGCAAGATAATAACGTTAAAGCACATTCATTGATGAGAGTACAAACATTCGGTGGCGGAACTTGGCTATCGGAATTTACTGCGCTTACCGGGTTACCTAGTGACGATTTTGGTGCAATGAAAAACTCGGTATTCTATTCGGTAGTCGACCACCTCAACGACAGCTTATTCAAGCAGATGAAAAATAATGGCTATTATACCGTGGTGCTCACGCCGTTTAATAAATCCGCTTACAACGCAAATCATGCCTATAAAATAATGGGGGCTGATAAGATCATTCAACCACAGGAACTCGGTTATCCCGGTAAGCTACAAAAGAATCTGTGGCACATCCGCACCGCCGATATACTCAACTATGTCAAACAAATCTTAACAACCAAAACCGACAAACCCTTGTTTGTCTATGCGTTAACCATGTATGAACATGCCCCTTACGACACCAATCATAAAGATAACTATCAGCTAAACAATTATGTGAAAAACAAAAGTTCCGCGGGCAAATTTAGTCACTATGTAGAGAAGATCAAAATCTCAGACGCCGCATTAATTGATTTCTTCCAATTTGTCGATCAGCGTCAAAAACCAACCCTATTTATGTATTTTGGTGATCATCAGCCTGCGCTTGATTGGGAGAATGGTTACACAACGACCTTACCGAACGCGGCGTACCTCACACAGTTCAGTCTGCGGGATAACATAGATACGCCGACAGTGTCTGATTTGGGTCAAATGACCGATATCGCCTTCTTAGGTGGGATTTTACTCGAACATGCCCAACTGAAAGTATCGCCGTTCTATCAGGCCAATATCGACATGCGTCATCTGTGTAAAGGTGAAATGAAAGATTGCGCTGATAAAAAGTTATTCGAAAGCTACAGGAACTACGTACATAACGAGCTGAACGCAGCATCTGTGCCTTAATATACCCTTTGTCTTTGAAGAGTTGCAGCGCGGCGCGGCCAGGGTGTGAGTCTGATGAGCATAGACAAACTATGTGATTCAGACTCACACTCGCAGCCAACAAAGCTGCAACTTCAAAGACAAAGGATATAAATGTATGGGGTGATGTCACCTGTATAGCCGAATCAGTTTAATTTGATTCAAGGCGGATGAGCGCAGATAGTACAAATAGTACGGCAAGCGACGACAACACTTAAATCAAATTAAACTGGTTTGGCTATATCACCCCATATAAACTAGCGAATTAGCTGGTTTGCAGATGCCATAAACGGGCGTAATGTCCCTTTTTAGCCACTAATTCATCATGGGTTCCCTCCTCTTGCACCACCCCTTCTCGTAGCAACAAAATTCGATCACAATTTTGTAACGTATTGAGACGATGGGCAATACAGATTACCGTTCGATTACGAGTGATCACCGGCAGTTGACGCATAATCGCTGCTTCTGATTCATAATCTAATGCACTGGTCGCCTCATCTAAAATTAAAATCTGTGGATCCGCCATTAATGCCCGCGCTAACGCAACCCGCTGGCGCTGACCGCCCGAAAGCATGCCCCCTTTTTCGCCAACCTGTGTCTGGTATCCTTGCGGTAACGCACTGATAAAATCATGAGCGCCCGCTTGACGTGCAATTTCTTCCACCAATTCTAAATCGGCATCCGGTCGACATTGGCAAATATTTTCTTGCACCGTACCAGAAAACAACACACTTTCTTGTAAAACAACGCTCATTTTACGCCTCAAGGAGGTTGGATCTGTAATGGCTAAATCTTGTCCATCGACGAGGATTTGACCATGCTGTGGCGTATACAGTCGTTGTAATAATTTGGTTAGCGTTGATTTCCCACAACCAGAAGGGCCTGTAATACCGATAAATTCACCGCTTTTTACTTCCAAATTAAGATTTTGCAATACTTCTGGAATATCGGCTCGATAACGGAAACGCACCTGTTTAAAACTAATACTTCCGGCACTTTCACAACCAGAGACTAAGCCCGCGCTGCCGGGTTCACTTGGACTATCAAGAATACTACCAATACGCTTCAAGGCAATTTGAGTATGCTGAAAATCTTGCCAAACCTGCGCTAAGCGCAATATCGGCTGGGTCACATAACCCGAAAACATGTTGAATGCGACTAATTCACCAGGAGAAAGTTTACCTTCCAAGGTGAGTTGAACGCCGTACCACAGTAACATCGCCGAAGTAAGCTTATGGATTAGGTTGATCCCTTGCCCTGCTAAGTTACCTGCTTGTGCGGTATTAAAAGCTGAGCGAACAAAAGTCGCTAAATATTGCCGCCACTGACGATTAAATTGGCTTTCCGTCGCCGTCGTTTTTATCGTTTCCAGGCCGGTGATCGCTTCAGTAAGAAAAGATGTTGCGTTGGCACTCGCCTCATACTCATGTTCAACACGTTTACGCAATATCCCCCCGACAGAAAACCAAAAAACCAAATAACACACCAGTGAAATTAATACGATCGCCGTTAATGGAACACTGTAATAAAACATCACCGCAATAAAGGTTCCAACGAAGACTAAGTCTAATAACATAGTCAATGCCGAACCGGTTAAAAAGCTACGGATTTGTTCCATTTCGCTTACTCTGGCAATAGTTTGTCCTGTTTGCCTGCTAGTAAAATAATTTAATGGCAGACTCAGTAAATGCCGATAAAGGCGGGTATTGAGTTCTGCCCCAACCCGAGTCGATAAATTAGAAAATAGCCAACCGCGTAAAAAAGTATAACAAGGCTCAGCGATAGCCAATGCCACCATGGCTATCCCTAATACGGTTAAGCTATCGATTCCTCTACTGACCAAAACTTTATCAATGACCGTTTCAAACAACATCGGCGTGACTAACAGGATCCCCTGCAACAATAGCGAGACCAAAACAATATTTCGTAATTGATGAGCATGCTTAACGATTAAAGGAATAAACCAACCAAAACCAAAAGCAGGCGTAACGGCACGTTTTTCTGCTTTGGCTAATAATATGGCCTCCCCTTGCCATAATTGATGCAATTCATCACGGGTTATTTGTCGTTGTATCCCCTCTGAAGGAAAATAGACCACTGCATGCTGCTCACTGAGCTGCAATAGTAAGTACCATTGCTTTGTTTCGTTTTTATTTTTGTTATCAGCGTCATCAGTGTCATCAGAATCAGTCTTAGTCTCTGTCTCTGTCTCTGTCTTAGTCTCACCTTGATGAGAGAACATGACTGGCAGGGGTAATGTGTTAAATCGAGTCACCTTTTGTTTTATCCTGCGGGCACGCAGCCCAATCCACCCGGCGCAACGACAAATCGCAATATCATCTATTTCATCAATCGACAATCCTAATTGATGTTGCAATTGAGATGATTCAATTGCCAAATCAAAACAAGCGGCTGCCCGCGCTAACGCATCTAATGGTTGAATAATTTTCTGTTGATGTTGCGTCATATTAACGCTCCCTCATCGCTTCGGATTGATATTGTTGTAATGGGCTTAGTAGATAATCAATCACGCGGCGGCGCCCCGTTTTTATTTCTACATTGACCGACATACCGGCTGATAAACGAACAGGTTTTCCATCTACGGTCAAGGTGTCATTAAACAAACGAATACGAGCAGGAAAAACAAGCCCTTGTTTGGGATCATCAATTGCATCGCGAGAAACATGTTTTACTTCACCCTGTAAAGTGCCATAACGAGTGTAAGGAAAGCTGTCCACTTTTACTTCAACCGGCTGGCCTGGCAGCACAAAACCGACGTCCTTGTTTAATAACAAGGTATCGAGTTCTAGCTCTTTATTTTCCGGCACGATCACCATCAGTTGTTGAGCCGGTGTCACCACCCCCCCTAAAGTGTGTACCGCCAGTTGCTGTACTACACCGTCTACAGGCGCTCGCAATTTTTGTAAATTTTGTCGTTCAACAATTTTAATCTGCTCCTGAGTGAGCTGACTGATGACCTCACTCGCTTTATTTAAACGCTCACGGTAATCGCGCCTTTTTTCCGCTAAAAAACGTTGTTTACCCTGAATATAACTTTGTTGTTGAGAAAGTAATATCGATTGCTGACCATTGAGCGAGCTTAATTCAGCTTTGGCATTTAACCACTCTTTTTCCTGTTCGAGCAGCTCCATCTTAGCAATGGATTGTGTTTTAGCTAATGAACGGCGGGCTTCTAAACGCTTTTCAATATTTTCTAATAACCGCTTTTGACTGGATATTTTTTGCTCTACTGCTTGATAATTAGTTTGGTTAACCGCTAATTCAACGTCTTGGCGCTTTAATTCCGCATTTCTTTCATCAAGTTCCCGCTGTAGCAATGCACGACGTGTTTCAATCAAATGAGGCTCACTCTCCGCTGGCGGTGTAAAATTAGCCAGTGGGTCATCGGTTAATAATGCGGTTAAACGCGCTTTTTCAAGCCGACGATGCATCAATTGTTGATTAATATTACGCACTTCAGCATCAATGCCCACCGGATTTAATTCAATTAAGGATTGTCCGGCTCGCACGTGTTCACCGTCACGCACATTAATAGCCACCACCACGCCTTGTTCTAACGGCTGCACTAATTTCGAATGATCTGAAACAATCACCCGTCCCAACGCCGTAGCATGGATATCCAGTTTACCGATGATCGACCAAACCAAAACTAATAATAAAAATAAGGAGATACACCAGGCAGTACGGCGCGCCCAAGGCGCTGCGGGACGTTCAACGATATCTAAATAAGCAGGCAAAAAATCATATTCATCACGGCTACGAGCCACTTGCTGTTGTTTAACACGCCATTGCACTATGCGTTGATAAAAACGGGATTTATAAAAAAATTTCATTTAATTTCCTCCTCACTGAAATTAACCTGCTGCTGCCATAAACGAGCATAACTTCCCTTTAATTTCAACAGCTCATCATGGGGGCCTAGCTCAACAATCGTACCCTGTTTAAATACCGCGATACGATGACATTGACGTACAGTAGACAAACGGTGAGCGATAGTAATAACCGTTCGGTTCGCAACAATTTCCACCATATTTTTTTGTATCTGTTCTTGAGATTCATCATCCAACGCACTGGTCGCCTCATCAAAAATCAGAATGCGAGGATCAGCCAACAACGCACGGGCAATAGCAATACGCTGACGCTGTCCCCCCGAAAGTGAAGCCCCTCCTTCAGATAAAACCGTGTCATAACCTAGAGGGAGAGCTAAAATAAACTCATCAGCGCCAGCCAAACGAGCCGCCTTTACGACATCATCTAATGGCGCGGTGGGGCATGAATGGGCGATATTTTCACGTACCGTACGATTGAATAAATGACTTTCTTGCATCACCACACCAACTTGGCGCCGTAAAAAACTGGGTGAAAACGAATTGAGTGGCCGACCATCAATAGTGATGCTCCCTTGTTCAGCGTTATAGAGTCGCTGTAGTAAACGAGCAACGGTACTTTTACCTGAACCTGAAGGGCCTACCAATCCAATATGTTCACCTGCGTGGATATGTAAAGTGAATTGCCGCAAAACCGGATCCAAATCAGGTCGATAGCGGAACACGACTTGTTCTAAGGCAATATTTCCTTTGAATGGCTCTGATGCTTGCTCCTCCCCCGCCGCTTGTTCTATCGGCAATGTCAACATATCAGCTAATAACGATAATCCGACTTGAGCGCGAATACTTTGTTGCCACAGATCGACCAATTTGGTCATCGGCAGCATCGCCTGCACCAACAACATATTGAAAGCGATCAGCTGACCGATACTCAAATGGATATCCATGACTTGGTACGCGCCTAAAACAACCACAGTGGCGCCTGTCACTTTCTGTAATAACTGTGCCGCTTGACTACTAAAATTTTGCAAATTTTGCACCCGAAAATTGGCCTGGGCAAAATCTCGGGTTTGTTGTTCCCAACGATGCTGCATGCGTGGCTCTAATGCTAAACTCTTCACCGTTTCCACTCCGGCTACCGTTTCGGTCAAAAATGAGCCATTTTGGGCAGCAAAACAACACAGTTGTTCCACTCTTTTTTGCAATGGCTTAGTGGTTAACGCCGCCAGCAACACAAAGAAGGGGATAGCAATTAGCGCCACTAAGGTAAGATAAGGTGAAATCATCCACATCACAGCGAAGAGCACTACAGAGAAAACAACGTCTACACATAATGTCAGCGCCGAGCCAGTGATAAATTCTCTGATACTCTCCAGTTCCCGTACACGTGCAACAATATTACCCACATGCCGCTGTTTAAAATAACTTAAAGGTAAACGAATAAGATGATGAAAAAGCTTACCACCAAGCTGAATATCAACCCGTGTCGTGGTATGAGAAAATAAATATTCACGTAAACTTTTAAGCACCACTTCAAATATACCGACAATCACTAAGGTAATAACCAATACATCTAAAGTTGCCAAAGCATTGTGAACCAATACTTTATCCATAACGACTTGAAAAAAGAGCGGGGCAATTAACGCCAATAATTGTAATAATAGAGATAATAATAATACTTGTACTAATTGATTGCGATGTCGAAGAAACGCTGGAATAAACCAACGAATGTCAAAACGGGATTGTTTACATAATAAACATAATTCTCCCCATAAATCATTTAATTCAGCCCGATCTATTATTTTAGGCTGTTCAGTATCCGCATATTGCAATAATGCTTTATCTTCATTAATTCGCGCCAATAAAACAAATTTTCCTTCTCGGTCACGAAATGCCAATGGCAAATGCTCCGGTGTTAATTTTTTTAATGGCAGTTTTTGTAACCGAAACCGAGCAGATAATGGAGCAGCAAATTTATCAATGTGAATTTTCAGTTGTTTGTCGGGCACAACAGCATCCGGTTGAATATTGTTTTTACCGGTAAATTCTTCAGTACCCATCGGGTGTAACCCAGCGAGGCGTAATAGCCTCTCTGCACAGATAAGTGCGGAAAAAGCATGATTTATCATAGCTAATACTACCTATTTTCTATTTATAAATAATCTGCCTACATTTTTTATTTTATTTGCAAACCTTAATTATCAATCGATCAAATGTCGCTATAAAATAAACTTTCTTATACGGCAGGATACATTTTAATTCAACACTATAAGGCACAATTTAAAAAATATTCAACTCTCTAATAAAATTTAATTATTTAAAATAAGTTCAGGCATGAAGAAAGAAAATTTATATTATACATAACGCGCCGATACGTCTCAGGAAATAGGCTTTAAAAAAGGGTTATTGTAGAGATAGCATAATTCAGTCGTTATCCCGTAGTTGTCGTCAGTACACTAATTTTGGATAATGGTGACAGTCTATTCTTTAGTCGCTATTTTTTCAGGTTTTGCATACCATGACTGAATATTTTTTACTCTTCATCAGTACCGTTTTGGTCAATAATTTCGTATTGGTCAAATTTCTTGGCTTGTGTCCATTTATGGGCGTGTCAAAAAAATTAACAACCGCTATCGGTATGGGACTCGCCACTACTTTCGTGCTAACATCCGCCTCAGTTTGTGCTTGGATACTAGAAAGCGTTGTTCTGTCACCTTTAGGGCTAAGTTATTTACGCACGCTATCTTTTATTTTGGTTATCGCAGTGGTGGTACAGTTCACTGAGTTAATGGTAAGAAAAACAAGCCCCGTACTCTATCGTTTACTGGGAATATTTTTGCCTTTGATTACCACAAATTGTGCGGTGCTGGGTGTCGCACTGCTCAATATCAATCAAGCGCATAATTTTCTACAGTCGGTGGTTTATGGTTTCGGCGCGGCGATCGGATTTTCATTGGTTATGGTTCTTTTTGCTGCCATTCGTGAACGGCTTGAGGGAGCCGACGTTCCAGCGCCTTTCCGTGGTTCTCCCATCGCATTAATCACCGCCGGATTAATGTCGCTGGCATTTATGGGCTTTACTGGCCTGGTAAAATTCTGATGTTGTCATTATGGATTGCTATTAGTGTATTAAGCACGCTAGCACTCGTCTGTGGCATTGTTCTCGGCTTTGCCGCGCGACGCTTTCGCGTAGAACAAGATCCTATCGTCGAGCAAATTGATCAAATCCTACCACAAAGTCAATGCGGTCAATGTGGTTACCCTGGCTGCCGTCCTTACGCCGAGGCGGTCTCAAATAACAATGAAAAAATTAACCAATGCGCCCCCGGGGGCGAAAAGGTTATGCTTAAACTGGCCGAACTATTAGGGATCGAGCCACAACCTCTCGACGGTGATGAAAGCCGCGTTAACCCGCAAAGAAAAGTGGCATTTATTGATGAAAGTAATTGCATAGGTTGCACAAAATGTATTCAAGCCTGCCCGGTAGATGCTATTGTTGGCGCTACCCGCGCATTACACACAGTATTACCCGATCTCTGTACTGGCTGTGATTTGTGTGTTGCGCCCTGTCCAACCGATTGTATTGAAATGATACCTGTTGCCACCACGCTAGCTAACTGGAAATGGGATCTGAATACTGTCCCGGTAAAAAAAACTTCACAGATCATTCCAATCAAAGTCATCGATGTGGATCAACATGTTTAAGCTACTTCGTTCATACAGTAAGACAAATAAACTATGGAACTTCGATGGCGGGATCCATCTGCCAGAAATGAAATTACAGTCTAGCAAAGTACCAATACGTACTTGCCCGTTACCTGAATTTTTTATCATCCCCCTACAACAACATTTGGGATCACCTGCCGAGCTGTTAGTGAAAATGGGTGACAGCGTGCTAAAAGGCCAACCATTAACCTCTGGCCATGATCGCGCACTACCGGTGCATGCCCCCAGCTCAGGCATTATCAGCGCCATTAAACCTCATATTGTCGCCCATCCTTCTGGATTATCTGAGCCCTGTATACAGATCATCCCTGATGGAAAAGATATCGGGTGTGAACCCGACCCGCCGGTAAATTATCGACAATTGACGGCACAACAATTACTCGAAAAAATCCATCTAGCGGGTATTGCTGGACTCGGGGGTGCCGGTTTTCCCACCGCCAGTAAGCTGGCTTCGGGTCTCGATAGCAATGAAATTTTAATTATCAATGCAGTTGAATGTGAGCCTTATATTACTGCTGATGACCGCTTGATACAGGAGCATGCCAACGAAATCATCATGGGTATCCGCATACTTATGTCTATATTGGGATCCAAACAAGTACTCATTGGTATCGAAGATAATAAACCCGAAGCGATTACGGCACTTAAAAAAGCGTTAAACGATGATGAAATCATTCAGCTAAGGATCGTACCGACCAAATACCCATCAGGGGGAGCAAAACAATTAACGAAAATTCTAACGGGCAGGGAAGTTCCACCGGGTAAACATTCTTCTTCTATTGGCGTGATGATGCAAAATGTCGCTACCGTCTTCGCAATAAAACGCGCCATTATTGATAATCAACCATTAATCGAGCGAGTCGTGACCTTAACCGGTGATGCCCTCTCCAATCCAGGAAATTTTTGGGTGCGATTAGGGACACCAGTCAGTCATTTACTCACCCAAGCCGGCTTCCAGCCGCCGCCTCGACCCATACTTATCATGGGGGGACCCCTGATGGGCTTTACGCTCCCCAGCCAAGATGTCCCTATTGTAAAAATCAGTAACTGTATTGTTGCTGCGGCCAACACTGAAATAGCAATACCTGAGCCAGAACAACCCTGTATCCGCTGTGGGCTCTGCGTCGAAGCCTGTCCAGCGCGATTATTGCCGCAGCAACTTTATTGGTTCAGCCGCGCGGGCGAACATGAAAAAGCCCGTAATCACCATTTATTTGATTGTATCGAATGCGGTGCTTGTGCTTATGTATGTCCTAGCCACATTCCATTGGTGCAATATTACCGCCAGGAAAAAGCTGAAATACGCGCACTGGATCAAGAAACGCTCCGTGGAGCCGAGGCTAAAAAAAGGTTCGAAGCTAAAAAAATGCGCTTGCAACGCGAAAAATTGGCTCGCGAACAACATCATAATTTGTTATCAACCTCTCGCTCCCCCTCATCAACCGCATTAACAAAAAACCAGCCCTCAATCGCTATCAATGAAATAGCGCCATCACTAGATAAATTGATGGAAAATAACACAGCAGAGCCAGAAGACCGACGCCAAGCCATCATTGCGGCAGCCATTGCTAGAGCAAAGGCAAAAAAAGCAGCGCAATCTATTAAATAGAATAAGTCAATATATACTCTTCGTCTTTGAAGCTGCCTTCGGCTGCCAGGGTAGGTGAAGGGTATAAAACAATTAATCTATACCCTTCGCCTTTCAAGTTACGGCGGCGTTGGCTTCGGGTGCTCGCCGAATCACGTAGTATGTCTACGCTCATCGGTCTCACACCCTTGCCGCCTTGCCGTAACTCGAAATTCATTGGGTATAACCCCCTTCTTACGTATATTTTAGGTGGAAACAAAAGTGAACGATTTTTTGAATGGCAAAAACGGTAAGATCAAAGTGATGTACGTCCGTAGTGATGAGAATAATACCGACAGTCACGCTAAAAAATTCCGACGAGGCAAAAATCGCCGCCATGATCATGACAGCGTAAAAATTGACACTAACCAAATTGATCCCATTCAGTTACAGCGCCAACGTGCTGAAGAAAAACGCATCTATGGAAAAAACGCCTGCCAGCAATTGTTTAAAAATCGCCCCGAAGTCATCGTAAAAGCCTGGTTTTCACAAACCTCGATATCCGATTTTCGCATGGCGCTAAAATGGATGGCTGACCATCGTAAGGCCTACCATGTCGTCGATAGCAAAGAACTCGCAACAGTGTCTGGCACCGAACATCACGAGGGGGTTTGTTTTCTCGTAAAAAAATCTCATCGCGAGATAAATAGAGCCGTTTATCTACAGCAAACACCAGCGCAAGATTGTGTACTCGCACTAGAAAACATAGGAAATCCACATAATTTGGGTGGAATTATGCGAACTTGTGCGCATTTCGGCATTCATCATGTGTTGCTGCACGATCCCGCAATGCTAGAATCGGGGGCAGCAATGCGTACTGCTGAGGGCGGAGCCGAGCACATTAAAGCCATCCATACAGATGATCTTTTATCTGCATTAGTTGATTTTCGTAAAGCGGGATACAGCATAGTCACGACATCTAGCCACAAAGGAAGCGATCTCACCAACACCAAGCTACCGAACAAAATAGTGCTGGTACTCGGACAAGAAAGTAGCGGGATAACAAAAGACATTTGGCAACAAGGAGATATCGCTGTCTCTATACTGGGTACCGGGTTAGTAGAAAGCCTCAATGTATCGGTTGCCGCCGGTATCCTATTGGCGGAATGGAGGCGACAAAACAAACGTCTTGCATAACCTACTGCATGGTGTGAATTCTGCGTTGCGCAGTAGGTTTGAAAAGAGGTCTATTGCCCGATAGCGCATTAATTTCACTTATCTAACATCCCTTTTAGCTCCTGTTTTAAAGAGGATATTTGTTCAACATATTTTTTTTTGTATTCAGCATCTTCAATCAACTGAATGAGGGTTTCTGACAAGGTACGCTGATAATGATGCGCCAATATGGACAAACGTTGCCACACTGAAAACTCCAAATCGATCGATTTTTTCCGAGTATGCTGATGTTCAGCGTTAAAATAACGCTTACGACGCGCTCGGATAGTTTGTTTCATGCGATTATGTAGATCTAAGTTAATATGCTGATTAATCCATGCGATAACTTTTTCTGACTCTTTTTCCAATTCAAACAATTGCCTAATCGCTTCTTGCGCGGCACTGTTTTCAATATGGCAGGTGATCATTTCACCTTCACGGTGTTTTTTCCTCAAATACGCATATTTCCAACCGCTTTCAAGATTATTTAGTTGTTGATATTTCATAGTAAACTCTATAGTGACCGTGTAACTTTTAATCAGCATAACAGAATTTTTGATATTCTCACGCTATTAAATACTCGCTAACTGAGATCGCTATACTATGCAGCTTGCTTTATTCTTGTATAATCGCTTTTTCTTTTTACATTGTATCTAACCACTTTGACCAATAAACGACTCAAATGGCAGTCTCTTCTGCCCGACACGACGCCTTATCAGGCATTATTTGCTAGAGCCACTCAGTTAGCACCGGTGATTTGTTCCGAGGTGCAACTGCGGTTAACAAGCAGTATAAAATTATTCTGTCACCCACAATCTAAATCACGTTTTATGCTGATTAAAGCACAAGAAAGCAGTGATTATCTTACGCTAATTGCTCAAATAATAAAAAACAGCCAATCAAAACCACCTGTTCTTTATGGTGGTGACTATCAGATACAAAATGATCAAATCACTTGGCTGGCGGCACAAAAAGGTTATGAGCTTTTTGCCACGAAAACCACTTGCCTCTATCAAGAATGGGTTGAACCAGAGCAGCTGTTTGGTTGTGTTAGACGGCATAAAGATCAAATTAGCCTACAGCCGGGTTTAATACATCAGGTGAATGGAGGGGTGTTGATTCTTGCCATTCACACCTTACTCTCTCAACCATTGATGTGGTTACGACTCAAAAAAATGATAATACAACAGCGTTTTGAGTGGTTATCTCCTGATGAAAAGTGCGCCTTGCCGATGGTTATTCCTCCCATCCCCCTTAATCTACGTCTAGTCATAGTGGGGGATCGTCATGGGCTAGGAGATTTCCATGATATAGAGCCCGAATTGAGCAAAATAGCAAGCTATGGTGAATTTGAAACGCAATTGCCACTCAATAATATTGACGATATGTCATTGTGGTGCAGTTATATCAACGGGTTGCAGGAACAAAATCAATTACCACCATTAGCTAATGACGCATGGCCAGTATTATTTCAACAAGCAGTTCGCTACAGCGGTGATCAGCATTGTCTGCCACTTTGCCCACAATGGCTTAGTCATCAATTAACCGAAGCGGCATTACATCAAGAAACAGAGACTATCACTGCCAACACGCTGAATATAGCGTTAAATAATCGACATTGGCGCCAAAGTTATCTCGCTGAACAATTGCAAAATGAAATTGAATTAGGCCAAATTTTAATCCAAACCGAAGGCTCAGTGATTGGCCAAATCAATGGATTATCGGTACTGGAATACCCAGGGCATCCCAGTACCATGGGGGAGCCAACGCGCATTAGCTGCGTAGTGCATCTAGGGGATGGTGAATTCGTAGATGTGGAACGTAAAGCAGAGCTAGGGGGGAATCTTCACGCCAAAGGCATGATGATTATGCAGGCGTTTTTAATTTCAGAATTGGCTTTAGAACAACCGCAACCCTTCTCCGCCTCTATTGTTTTTGAACAATCTTACGGCGATATTGATGGTGACAGCGCATCGTTAGCTGAGTTATGTGCGTTGATCAGTGCACTTTCTCAACAACCCATTCAGCAGCAATTAGCCGTAACCGGCTCTGTCGATCAGTTTGGTAATGTTCTGTCGATTGGAGGAATTAATGAAAAAATCGAAGGTTTTTTCGAAGTCTGTCAACGGCGTGGCTTAACAGGCGCACAGGGGGTGATCCTACCCACCAGCAATATCCGTCATCTTTGTCTTCATCAAGCCGTGGTTGAAGCAGTGAAAAATGAACAATTTCATTTATGGGCGGTAGATACCGTGGCAGAAGCATTGCCATTATTGACTGGATTGCCCTACAGTCATGAAAATCAAACTAATTTATTAGGCATCATCCAAGAGCGTATTGCTCAAGTACATATGCATGATCGACGGCGGCCTTGGCCACTTCGTTGGTTAAGCTGGTTACACTAGTAGAATATACCGTTCGCCTTTGAAGTTGCCTTCGGCTACCAGGGCGCCTGACCGATGAGCGTAGACAGACTACCTGATGAGGCGAGCACCCGCAGCCAACAACGCGGCGGCTTCAAAGACGAACGGTATATACCCACAGTCCTTAAAGAAGGCTCACTAAAAATATGGCAGATAAAGATAAATCTCAACCTTATAAAGAAAAATCTTATACAGAAGACGATCTTAAAGCATCAGGACGTGGCGAGCTTTTTACAGCAACAAACGGACCCTGTTTGCCAGCCGACAATATGTTAATGATGGATCGCATTACTAGCATCAACACAGACGGGGGTGAATATCATAAAGGTTGTATTGAAGCGGAGCTCGACATTAACCCTGACCTTTGGTTCTTTAAATGTCATTTCATTGGTGATCCTGTCATGCCAGGGTGCCTTGGCTTAGATGCTATGTGGCAACTGGTCGGTTTCTATCTTGGCTGGCTGGGATATGAAGGTAAAGGGCGCGCACTTGGAGTAGGTGAAGTGAAATTTAGCGGTGAAGTGTTACCTACATCAAAAAAAGTAACGTATAAAATTAATTTCAAACGTATTAAGAAGAGTTGGTGCATTTTGGGTATTGCTGATGGAGAAGTCTCGGTAGATGGCCAAAAAATCTACACTGCCACTGAGTTAAAAGTAGGACTGTTCAATAAGACTAATAACTGTTAATAAATCAATACCATTAAACAACAGCATTAAAAAACCCCCGCTCTGCGGAGGTTTTATCATTTTTAGCGTACGCTACTTAGGCGATAACACTCTTATCTGCTATGGCCTGTCGCCAACCTCCTAACCAATGACTACGTGCATTTAACGACTGATAGGGACACTTTTCTTTTGAACGACCAGTTATCCCTGCTTGATAACCACGTGACAATGCTCTTTGTAGTGGATCTCTCTTCTGTCTTTTCATGCCTTGTTTCCCTCATTGACGAGTTTGTTGGAAAAAAAACAGTGCCCTCTTTTCATATGAGCACATAGCATAGATAAGACTTTACTCATCAAAAATCAAGGGCGCAATATTCAAGCCAAGATTATATTATTAACTTCTATTCAAAAATTTTGATATTGAATTGATGAGAAACAGTCAGACAGATGATGTGTTGTCGATGTTTTCTCAAATCCTGTTGAGCCGAATGTGATACAGATTCACACCTCAGGGTTAGAAAAATTTAGAATTATTCATTAAGGGTAGAAAATTTTTTTGGCATTTGCACCGCCATAAATGGTGTCCCCGACTGGAATCGAACCAGTAACTAGCCCTTAGGAGGGGCTTGTTATATCCGTTTAACTACAGGGACAAATTGAGTAACTTATTGTTTATCCATGATAGATGCTTCTATTGACATTAAGTGGAAATAATTCAATTTTGGCATCTCCACTGCTAAGTACCCAAGAAGGATCACCATCACTACATTTAAAATGGCATCTTGAAACCTGGTGGAAATGCGTTTGATATTGCACCTAATTTTTCTTTTTGAATGGCTGCAATCTTTTCTACTGCATTGTCATAGGCGGCACGAATCAGATCTTCTAATACTTGTTTATTTACCTCACCTGTTATTAGATTTGTTATTAGGCTTGGATCAATACTAATGTCTAAACATTTATACGCGCCATTAATTGTTACCTTAACGTCGCCACCGCCTGACTCACCAGTGGCTTCTGCTTGCTGAATTTCTGCCTGTATTTTTTCTATATTTTCCTTGGCATTTTTTATAATATCACCTACACCCAACATAATTATCTCTCATCGCTTCGTTAATTTTCTTCAGTTCATTAGACTCTTTGCAAAATCGGCTAGGGTTGCAAGACGTCTATTGCTAAATCGGTTGAATACTTTCTTCATCCAGGATGGCATCAAAAAAATGACACAACATTTGAATATTATTATCTCCTTTAATTGACTGACGCGCCAGTGCAAGTTTTTCCTCATAAATTGTTTGCCGCCACTCGAGCGGAGTGCGTTGTGCTGGATCATCGTCTTCAATCAGGCTGAGTTTTATTTTTTCACCGTATAGATGGCTCAACGCCTCGGCAAGGGTTTTTCGGGCAGATAACGAATTTAAATGATGCTGAGAAGAACGCAAATGAAGACAAATATTATTCGATTCAATGGTTTGTTTAAACGTATTTAGCGCTAACTGTTGGACTAATTTAGGCAAAGATAACTTATTTATCTCTGCCGCCCAAAGATCACGATTGATGGCCTCTTGAGCTAATTTTTGCAGTAGCTCTGGATTTTTTTCATATTGTAATGCGTTACGTAACGTTTTTAATGTAACTACTGCTTCCACTGTCGGGGACTGATTTTGTGCCTTCCAGCGGTAAGCTTCCTTTTTAACAGCCGTATTATTTTTATCTAATTGGTTAGGTGTGCTACTTATCCGAGACTGTTGATTATCATCAGGCTCTGCTTTCAGCTCTACATTTTTTGTCAGTACGCTGTCTGCAGTCAATTGAAGATTTTTTTTAATCTTGATGTCTTTTGACTCAGCTTGGTTTTTTAACCGGTTATCTTGCGGCAACGATAATTGTGTGCGGGCTTGTAATAACTGTGCAGTAACAGAAGGCAAAGGGTTTGTACTCACTGATTCCGTCATTGACTTAGCATCATTGGTGTTGTTCACAGACGAGAAGGTTGAAATATTTTGTGGTGGCTGGCTTACCATACTCTGTTTTTCATCAATCAACCTTTGTGGATGAAATGCTAATGCACGTAACAAGGTCATTTCGACTCCCATGCGCAGATCAGGGGCATATACCAACTCTTTACGTCCGATCAATAAAGTTTGGTAATAAAGTTGAATATCCGCGGGGGGTAATACTTTTGCCAAAGTACGTAAACGTAGTTCTATGGCTTGATCCTGATCATCGAACTGATGATGGCTTGAAGGCAGCAGCTGCATCATAGCAATCTGGTGTAATAGCCGTAAGCTTTCAACAAGGAGAGTCTCCCAATCGACCCCCCGTGACGCCGCTTGCGCAACTTGAGTCATCAGCTGCACAGCATCTGCATTAAGCAATGCTTCAATAATAGCTAAGGGTTGCTCGTCGTTTAATGTGCCGAGCATTTGGCTGACCGTTTCTGTTGTTACCTGTCCTTGTCCCATAGCAATGGCTTGATCAGTTAGACTCAAGGCATCACGCAAGCTGCCATCTGCAGCTTTAGCTAATAAGTGCAGCGCTCTAGCATCGTAAACTACTTGCTCAGCCTCTAATACTTTTTCTAGCTGAGTACGAATTTGTTCTATATTGAGTGCTTGTAAGTGAAATTGAAGGCAACGAGAAAGGACAGTGATCGGTAATTTTTGTGGATCAGTCGTCGCTAGTATAAATTTTACGTGTGCTGGGGGCTCTTCTAACGTTTTCAACAAAGCATTAAAACTGTGCCGAGATAGCATATGAACTTCGTCGATCAGATAGACTTTAAAACGCCCGCGCACTGGCGCGTATTGCACGTTATCGAGTAATTCACGCGTATCTTCCACTTTTGTACGTGAAGCAGCATCAATTTCGATCAAATCGATAAAACGTCCTTGCTCAATTTCTTGACAGCTAATACATTTTCCACAGGGAGTCGCGGTAATTTCCTTATCACAATTAAGCCCTTTCGCCAGTAGGCGAGCGATAGAGGTTTTTCCTACCCCTCGGGTACCCGATAAAAGATAAGCATGGTGCAAACGCCCTAATAAAAGACCATTGGAGAGTGCCGTCAGCACATGCTGCTGACCCACCACTGCTGAAAAAACTTGTGGGCGCCACTTACGGGCAAGAACCTGATAGCTCATGAGGTCAAAAAAATTCAGAGGATTTAGCCCAGCATCCTAACATACTTGAGGGATGCTAAAAAGATTGATCATAGACACTAAGAGCCCATTCGAAATTTTCTTTGAGCTACGCTCAATTGAGAAAAAATGGGCGAAAAAGCACAGTTCCTTTTATATTTAATAAAGAGCGTAAATGAGCATTTTAAGCGCGTTTTTGACAAAGTATCAGCGAGCATAAGAGATTTCGAGAAACGTTGTTTTATTCTAGGCAAACATTCTACAGTTAAGTAATATAGCGGATTGATTTCATTTGAATACGCGGCAAAAAAGAGTGGCACAGAAAGATTATGTAAGCCGAGCATCCTTAGGATCCCAGAGTAAAAAAAGGCACCCCAAAAAAAAGAAAAACGGGAATAAACTCGAAACAGTGCTGATCCTAGCTGTTATATTATTGATAATATTGCTCGGGAGTCTTTATTTTATTACTCGTAATAAATCAGACAAACTACCGTTATTACCTTATCCTAATACGGCTAAGGGATTACCACCACCTCCTGAAGAGCGCTGGCGCTACATTAAAGAGCTAGAAAATCGTCAATTTGGCGTTAGTAAACCAATTGAACCTACTGCTGAAGGAGGCGTCCATTTATCAACTCAGATCATGAATGAACAACGCAGAATACGGGAAAAAGCCGCACTTGATACAGATCAGAGATCAATTCAACTACCAGAAATACCATCAACAAAATCAAAAACAGCAAAAGAAAAAATATCCCACTGGGTGCTACAATGTGGATCTTTCCGTACTTTAGAGCCGGCTGAATCGCTTCGTGCTAAATTGGCACTTAGCGGCATTGAAAGTAGCATTGCTTCCGGGGATGGCTGGAATCGCGTAATACTGGAACCCTATAGCACTCGTGCTACAGTAGATGATATGTTACAACGTCTTAAAACCACTGAAGCATCCAATTGTATTCCCCGCCACTTGGGGGGTTGAAAATATCACTCACTCCCCCCATTTATGCCCACAGTCCTTCAAGTTGCCGCTAAGCGGCTAGGGTGTAAGACCGATGAGCGTATACCCAATGAATTTCGAGTTACGGCAAGGCGGCAATCAATCGAAATCGGTACATGACAAAGGATGAGTGATCGCCGCCAACGCCGCTGTAACCTGAAAGGCAAAGGGTATATACAAATACATGATGATTGTGGGCACCGCATAACCTAGCATTCGCGCCACGCAGTAAGCTATGTAAGAAATCTTATGTCCCTGTCTTTAATACATGTGGGATTTCTTTCAAATATTGGTCTGGATATCCCGATGCTCCATGGCTAAAGAAAGTATATTTTTTAAAAACTGGGCTTTAATATTAACTAAACAACCCAGTATAGGTTCTGTTTAGTCTGCAATGGGGAATTACTCGTGACAACAATTGTAAGTGTACGTCGTGATAATGAAGTTGTTATGGGGGGAGATGGTCAAGTCACTCTGGGTAATACCGTAATGAAGAAAAATGCTTGTAAGGTACGTTTTCTTTATAAAAATCAAGTAATAGCAGGTTTTGCCGGGGGGACAGCTGATGCTTTTACTCTGTTTGAATTATTTGAAAAAAAGCTAGAAACACACCAAGGACATTTAACCAAAGCCGCCGTTGAATTAGCAAAAGATTGGCGAACGGATCGTATGTTACGTCGTCTTGAAGCCTTGCTAGCGGTTGCAGACCAAAATGCATCACTGATTATTACCGGTAATGGTGATGTTATTCAGCCAGAAGATGATTTGATCGCTATTGGCTCTGGCGGCTCTTATGCTCAGTCTTCAGCTCGTGCGTTGTTAGAAAACACGGAGTTATCTGCTAGAGAGATTGTTGAGAAATCACTGAATATTGCAGGAGATATTTGTATTTATACTAACCGCTGTCAAACCATTAAAGAACTAAAATATAAAACATTAGCCCTTAAAGCGTAAGGATAAAAGAACATGTCTGCAATGACTCCCCGCGAAATAGTTAGTGAATTAGACGGCCATATTATCGGTCAAGATAAGGCAAAACGCGCTGTCGCCATCGCTTTACGTAACCGCTGGCGACGTATGCAACTTCTTCCAGAACTACGTTGTGAAGTGACCCCCAAGAATATTTTAATGATAGGCCCCACAGGAGTCGGTAAAACAGAAATTGCTCGACGTTTAGCCAAATTGGCTAATGCACCTTTCATCAAAGTGGAAGCGACGAAATTTACCGAAGTAGGTTATGTTGGTAAAGAGGTTGATTCCATCATTCGTGATCTAACCGATACTGCAATGAAAATGATTCGGCATCAATCTATCGAAAAAGTACGTGCTCAGGCTGAAAAATCCGCCGAAAAACGAATTTTAGATGTATTGGTAGGGCCGGCAAAAGATAATGATAAATCTGAGGAAAAAAAGAAATCTCCCTCAACAACTCGCCAGATATTTCGTAAAAAATTGCGTGAAGGCAAATTAGATGATAAGGAAATCGAGATAAATTTAGCAGCAGCATCGCTAGGGGTTGAAATTATGTCGCCTCCTGGTATGGAAGAGATGACTAGCCAGCTGCAATCTATGTTTCAGCATATTGCCAGTCAAAAAAATAAGACTCGAAAACTTAAAATAAAAGAAGCCTTTAGATTATTGATCGAAGAAGAAGCAAGTAAATTGGTCAATCCAGAAGAACTACAACAACAGACTATTGAGGCGGTCGAACAGCACGGTATTGTATTTATCGATGAAATCGATAAAATTTGTAAGCGTGGTCAGACTTCAGGCGCAGATATCTCCCGTCAGGGGGTACAGCGTGATTTACTTCCATTAGTCGAAGGTTGTACCGTTTCGACAAAACATGGAATGATAAAAACAGATTATATTTTATTCATTGCCTCAGGCGCATTTCAGGTAGCAAAACCTTCTGACTTGATCCCTGAATTACAAGGACGCTTTCCTATTCGAGTGGAATTAGAAGCACTGACGACTGAAGATTTTGAACGTATTTTAACTGAACCAAACGCATCACTCACCGAGCAACATAAAGCACTGATGGCAACTGAGGACGTAACCATTGATTTCACTGCCGAGGGTATCAAGCGTATTGCTGAAGCTGCTTGGCAAGTAAACGAACGTACTGAAAACATTGGCGCACGTCGTTTACACACAGTGTTGGAGCGTTTAATAGGAGATATTTCTTACAATGCCTGTGAACAGCAGGGGTGTTCCATTAGTATTGATAAAGAATATGTAAATGAAAAATTGGGCGATTTGGTCGACGATGAAGATTTAAGTCGATTTATTTTATAACCGATTTTATCTCCCGTTGATCGGCGGTTTATCTCCGATATAGTCGAATCAGTTTAATTTGATTCAAGGCGGAGGAGCAAAGACAGTACAAATATGCCCACAGCCCTTGAAGTTGCCTTCGGCTGCCAGGGTGACCGACCGATGCGCGTAGACATGCTACCTGATGAGGCGAACACTCGCAGCCAACAACGCGGCGGCTTCAAAGGAGAAGGGTATAATAGTACGGCAAGCGACGACAACACTTAAATCAAATTAAACTGATTTGGCTATAAGGAGCGGTTAACATTTGTTGTTTTGTTATACAACAGGCCATTAATTTACCATGACTCAGGATGAACAGAAAAAAGCGGTTGGATGGGCAGCATTGGCGTATATCGAACCTGGCTCTATTGTTGGTGTAGGTACTGGCTCCACGGTTAACCATTTTATTGATGCTTTAGGATCAATAAAACATGGTATTACAGGCGCTGTTTCCAGCTCAGTTGCTTCAACAGAGAAGTTGACCTCGCTCGGTATACCTACCATTGACTGTAACGCAATAGATGAATTAGCTATCTACGTCGATGGAGCGGATGAAGTTAATCTACACAAACAAATGATTAAAGGTGGGGGAGCCGCGTTAACACGTGAAAAAATCATTGCTGCTGTTGCCAAAAAGTTTATTTGTATTGTCGATGCCTCTAAACAGGTTGATGTGTTGGGTAAATTTCCATTACCGGTTGAAGTCATTCCAATGGCGCGATCTTTTATAGCGCGGGAATTGAGCAAATTGGGGGGTATGCCTAAGTATCGCCAAAATGTGCTCACCGATAATGGTAATCAAATAATAGATGTCTACAATTTGCAGATCATGGATGCTATTGCTTTAGAAAATAAAATAAATAGTATCCCTGGCGTGGTGACTGTAGGCCTCTTTGCCAATCGTGTGGCTGATATAGTGTTGATGGCAGACGCATCCAGAACATCCAAAGTTAGGGTTATTGAATAAACAGCCGCTTTACTCATGAATCTCACCGTATAGCCAAATCAGTTTAATTTGATTTGGCTATACAGGAAATTTTATTGACGTCTCCCCGCTGATTCAATAGACCTCTTCGGAAACCTACTGAGTGATACGGCTCCTGCGTTGTCCGGTGCGCGCAATTCTCATGTACTTTATGTTAACGAAGGTTGCTGTGCGCCGGGCGCCTTGACTCCGCATAACGAACTACGGTTTCCAAAGAGGTCTAATGGGGGACGTAAGAGCCTATTCAAAATCTCTTATACTCGCTGATATACCCTTCGCCTTTAAAGCCGCTGCGTTGTTGGCTGTGGGTATTCGCCTCATCAGGTAGCATGTCTACGCTCATCGGTCGGTCGCCCTTGCCGCCTTGCCGTAACTCGAAATTCATTGGGTATAAACTGCGCTTTTTCGCTCATTTTTTCCTCGCCTGAGCGTCGCTTAAGAAGATTTTTAATAGGCTCTAAGACTTTAGTTTCGAAAGAAACCTATTAAATCCAGCCACGTTCAGCAAAGGAAACGTATTCACCATGACCAATAACTAAATGATCAAGCACCCGAATATCGAGTAACGCACAAGCTTTAATAATGCGTACAGTAATCAAATTATCGGCCTCGCTCGGTTCAGCCTGACCTGAAGGGTGGTTATGCGCTAGAATCAGTGCCGCGGCATTTACCTTTAATGCTTCACGTACAATTTCTCTTGGATGTATTTCAACACTACTGATGCTACCGATAAACAATTCATCATGGCTGATAACACGATATTGATTATCCAAAAATAAAACTAAAAAAACTTCACGTTCACGGTGTGACAGAATGTTGTATATGAACTCACGAGTAATTTTAGGATTACATAGCGCCCCTTCTTTCGCTAGATGAGAAAAAGAACAACGGCTGGCTAATTCGGATATAGTTACACTAAGATAAAATAATCCATTAAAAACAAATGGATAAAATATTTTTGCTTATATAATAGGCAACAAAGCACGACAAAACACAACTTTTCAGTCATTATTTATCAATAAGTTACCTATTCATTTCGACCTGTTATTTGTGCCATTGCACGTTAAATGTTGTCGTTGTTCGCCTAATAAAATTCTTTTTTATTAGGCAATAGATATAAGGTTTATTCTTTAAAAGCCAGCCGTATTATTTCGTGTCTTTTCTACAACTATCTCCGTAAATACTGCTTGCCCATTCAGGGTGATCAATAAAAGGATTACGATTACCTTGACGCTCGTAGATACGTTCATTGCGCCGGTGTTCCCAAGCTGAAACCGGGTCTTGTGCATGCCATTCTAGCAATGTGCAGAGTTTTCCCAGTTCATTACCACTAGTACCTGTTTTATCGACCAAGCTTAAATCACCCACTTTAGAATCATCGTTGCCTTCGTAACGTACATCCATATAAAAAAGCATCCGACTGACATCCCCTTTGACATTATCGGCAGGTTCAAAACTATCGCGATCAGTTTTATTCCCCGGTGACTCTGTCAAAGGCGTGCCGCCTCAGTCAAAATCCTTGTTCCGGCGTGTATTATTCACGCTAATATCAGCTGGCCGTAAATGATGAATATCTGTATAAGCAAACTGACTGGGTTTAGGAAAACCGTGACTTTTCGCCCAAACGTGCTCCCGACTCCAAGCATTTTGATCGTTCGTCTGTCCTGACCTGAAATTTTTGGGCACCGAGCGACCAGTATAAAGTAATATGATATTATCAGTATTATCTGGGTCTTCGTCGGTGTACTCCAGTTGTTCCCATACGCTTTGATAATTGAAACGTTTATGCAGTTTGATAATACTGTTCAGGGTGCTTTTTAACATCGCACCGCTCTTGCCACCTGCACTGCAATAATAATTACTGACCTCGGGCAGTACGCTGTTGATACCTTTTTCAATAGTAGGTTCCGTGACTAATTCTCCCAGCACAAATATAACAGGGTAGGTATTAATGGGGCAGAGACGATCTTCATTTTGAGCACTGAGGGTGCCCGAGTCGGTTATACAATAGGTTCGTGCTTGCTCAGCTTGAATCCCCATCGATATCGACAGTACGAATAAGAATAATAATTGATAGACCCATTTCATGGGAACACTCCTTCTTATAAAAAATCCCTGCTTAGGCTAATAAGCATATAATAATTTATTTAGATAAATAAAAATAAATTAAATAAATTTTATATTAATTTCAGTCAATTTTTAATTATTCGATTATGCTAAATTATCTTATTGATGCAATGAAATACATTAAGCAATTATATTGCCGTGTATTTACCATTGGAATAAATAATATTATGGCACTGTGAGGAGAGAATCTTCTTGACAAAAAATAATGCATGCTCGGGGCATCCGTATTTTCAACACCTTGCCTGTATTTTTACAGATATCATCAAATAGAGGTGAGTAAAAGCTGTATTGAAGATTCGGAATGCCAATAAAATGAACGTTTTTTAATAGTATTATCATGGCATTATATTTACAATTTTTACCATAAATTAATCATCACGGTGAAAATAAAATACCATGAAAATGAACAATTATAAATCATTACCAAATAATTATAGTCTTAGTAAATATGGTTAACAAGAAAAACAAACACAACAAATTTTATTACAATGAAAAAATACAGAATAAAAATTAGGATGTAATGATGAAACTTTCTCAACCTGGTAAATTAAATGAATTTTTTTCAAGAAGTGCTGGCTTATTTGATAGAGAATATTTAAAGAAAAAATTAAACAGTTTTATTGAGAATAATAACACAGAACAGAATATGTTAGGTAATGATGCCCGTGAGGAACGTCGAGGCAATCTAGAAAAATGTTGTCAAATCCACAATACACCCGCCACCTTTGAAAAAACAAAAATTACAACTAATTATGAAGATGACGTAATAAAGAAAACACGAATTCCGATTATTCAACGTTCAGAAGAAAAAGGTAGTAGTTCATACTGCATTCTTTTTAATCAGTTTGATTATTTTAATGATATAGCAGAAAAAAAACAAAAGGATATTATAGCAAGCGGAGTTATTATAAATGAAAGGAAAGGAAAGAAAAGAACACATGCTGGAGAAGAAGAAGAAAAAATAATAAAAGACGATCCCATTATTTTTTTAGGAAAAACGGGATTATGTTACGGATTAACATTGGCATGGTTGGCCAGACAAGGGAGCCCTGACAGCGCCGATTTTTTTAATTACATTAAAACAGAAGCAGGGTATAGAGAAGTCGTATTAAGACAGATGTGGCAGCCATGCCAATATGACTCTTCTTCCGCCTTTTCTATTAAATATAAAAAGGAATCTGCTTCTAAGACAAAAATAACAAAAAACGATTTTGAAGTAAATAATTATTATTACAGTAGACAGAGAGATGAAGAGAAGCATAGTGAAGATAAAAAAAAGTATACTTACACAGATACGGACTATATAAATGACATAACAGGTAAAGTACATCAACGGGAAGAAAAATTAAATACATTATCAACCAGTGATGATGCATTACCAATCAGTGATGGTAGATACCATGTTAGATGTCTTAGAAAAGATGCAGATGCAGTTCCACATGCTATAGGTATATTTATTGATCAAGAAACTGACATCTTTAAACTTTTTGACGCCAATTATGGCGAGGGTTCATTTTGTGATCTTGCACACATGAAAAAAACCTTCTTATCTTGGCAGCTAAATATAGAACAGGTCACCTCCTTCAAGGTGATATGACCCGCTCCCGTTATTTTTATTGCCGTCAATTGATATGATTATTTATCGTATATAGCGGTTTTGATATAAAAAAAACCTGATAAGGCATTAGATTTATTGAAATCATTGATGATGCCAGCAAATTCATATTTTATGGTTAATGCGTTATAAACGCTATTTTTATACGCGCCAACCCAATAGTTATAGGTGGTATACCAATCAAAAAGATCGCCCTCATTATTTTCTTCACCGGTCATAGAATAATGCATAGGTGCCACGGCGATAGATTCTTTCATATCAATATCAATCGTTTTTGTGTGATTTGTCTGATAATGACACAGTTGTAGCGGTCTCATTTGTGCCGAATAGACCAATCTGCCTGACGCATTGTAAATCGCTAATCCGTAGCGAGTAGTTTTTTTCGCCATTGCAGCAAAAACATACACCGTCATCAGAGAGGTTTGATGATTTCCCATTGTGTACTCTTCAGGTATTTCGCTGGTTGCAGGGTAAAAAATAAAAACACCCCCACTTATTTTATAGGCATGAAAACCGGACACCTCTGTTTGTTCGAACATATAGGTGTTCACTTTTTTTGCATAACTGACAAAAATCATGATAGGAATGTCTTTGGGTATCGACGTCGTAAACGTGGCGCCGTGAGCGGCGGTGATCGTTAATCGTTCAATCAGGTTCATCGGCGACACTTCAGGCGACATCCACAATCTACCTGAGGGATTTCTTATCGCAAATCCAAATGACATGTTTACTCCATGTAGACAATAATAAAAGCGCCACAAACGTGAGAATCGAAGAAAGTATCATTGGCATCTTCACGCCAGGTGACGGTATTACCTGAAACGGTGACATTATAATGCTGCCCAAATTTGTTTTTTTGGCAAGCATTGACCATCACTTTTAATGTTAATCCGTTAGGTACCCTATAGGTTTTCGTGCCACTGTGTTCATAATTGATACAATCTAAAATAAACATTGGCGTGATGGCTGTGACTAAATCTGTTCCATCATCCAGTTTTATTTGTATCCCGTACTTCATCGTGTTTCACCGTTATTTTTATTTAATGGGTTTGAATGATTTTATTATTACAATTCACCAAAGCGCACCCGTAACACGCCTCTTTCATCGTACACATCAATGCGGTTATTTTTAATGGTCATTCTGGCTTTTCCTTTGCCGGTGCCGTTCATTTCAATGCCGCCGTTTTTACTCCATCGCCAGCCTGAGGTGTTGGCGACATAATTGGTCGATTGGAGGGTGTTGCCAATTTTGGCATTGGTGATACTGCCGTCTTGAATAAAGCCTTCACGGATAAAGACTTGATTATTTTTGACCGCAAAGGGCGAGAATTTTTTGCCCTGCTGACCGCTTAACAGCACAAAATGATCGGCATTAAACCCGATTTGCGATTTCACACGGCCACCCTGGGTTTCCACACCGACCACCATGCCGGCATCATAATACTTACCCTGGTACGTGATCCCCGCCTTAATGCTGTACAGGGCATTGCCGCCGGTAGCGTTAAAGTGAGTGGTGGCTTTGGTTTCCAGCGCCGCTTCATTTTTGCTTAATCGGGCGGTAACCGCCGTTTGATGTAGACTCAAGGCTTGCTTCGCCTTGGATTGGGTCTTTTTAATCTCCAGTGTCTCGGCCTTGGCCTGGTCAAACTGGGTCGCCATGAGCGTCTTATAACTGTTTAACGCCTTGTCCATCCTGGCGACCCCTTGCTGCACATCTCTCGTCTGATAACCGCTGATTTGTTTTGTCAACACTATCTTTTTTGAATAGTTATTGAGTGCGTTACCGATCCCGTTAAACCGGCTATTCATGGACAATTCGGTACGGTCTATTCTCTCGATCAATTCTTTACCGGCTTTTGTCGTCATGATGTCATCACGCAGTTGATCGAGCAGCAATCGGGCATCCTTACTCGACTCTCCTCTGACCCAGGCTGTCCAGGCGCCAAGATTTCCAGTGCGATCAACCAGTCTGGCGCGAAAGTAAAAGGCTTTCCCTGCCGCCAAGCCTTGCATCGCGTAATAACGCTGCGGATAGGGTACCTCGGTTAACGGTTTTCCCTCTGAACGAGGCGAGGTAATCTTCTGGCTGTATTCTCGCTCTGTTTGGTATTCGAGCTCCGTAGTGAAGGTATCTTCCACCCCGGCAGGAAATGACCAATTGAGTGTGATGCCAGACACCATTGGCGTTGTCATCAAGCCCATGGGCTGAGGCGGGGGGTGTGCTTTCCCTTGAAGCGGGGTCGCTGGCGTGGTCACCCACAGGCTGGCGCTCCCCGCGGCGTTAATCGCACGCACTCTTGCCTGATAACGTCCTGCATAACTGTTTGGTACGTCAAATCCGCAGGTTAATACCCGCAGTAGCGGCGTCCAGTTGCCGTTATCGCGCCGCCATTGAGCATCGTAAGCGGTGGCACCGGTGGCCGCTTGCCAGCTCACTTGCACTGTGGTGACGGCTAAACCTTGCGCAATCACCGTTTGACTGGTAAGCGTGAGGTGGGTCGGAGGGGGCTGTGTCAGCGCTAATGATAAAAGACCGTAAATTGCTAATTTAATTTGTCCACTCAAGCCAGAATGCAGTTTCCTTTGTGGTGACAAAGCCATGAGGGAAATAAGCATGCTAAGAAGAGAGGACCACTACATGATAAAACAACGCCATCAACAGGGGGCATTTATTGTTGATATTGCCCATCAGATAGGGTGTTCAGAAAAAACGGTGAGACGGCACATTAGCTATCCTGCGCCGCCAACAGCAAAACGCGGTAAAAAACAGGTTGCTAAACTCGAGCCCTTTAAAGACTACATCGATTCAAGGTTGAGTGAACAGGTTTGGAATGCGGCGGTTATTTTTGAGGAAATCCGTGAAAAAGGCTACCGGGGTGGGAGTGCGATGCTCCGACGTTATATACATCCCAAACGTCCGCTCAGGGCCTCGAAAAACACGGTACGCTTTGAAACCCTCCCCGGTTATCAACTTCAACACGATTGGGGAGAAATCATCGTTGAGGTGGCAGGCTCTGCCTGTACGGTTAATTTTGCCGTTAATACGCTCGGTTTTTCGCGTCGCTTTCATGTCTTTGCTGCCCCTAAGCAAGATGCTGAGCACACGTATGAATCGCTGGTTCGCAGCTTCAATTACTTCGGTGGCAGCGTAAAAAATGTCTTGGTAGATAACCAAAAAGCCGCTGTTATCAAACATGGACAAAATGGCCACATCGAGTTCAATGCGGGCTTCCTGCAACTGGCTAATCACTATGGGTTTAGCCCTCGCGCCTGTAAGCCTTATCGACCGCAAACGAAAGGCAAAACCGAACGGATGGTGGGCTATGTTAAACACAATTTTTTCACTCGCTACCGTCAGTTTGAGAGTTTCGCTCATGTTAATCAACTGCTAGCGATGTGGCTGGCGAAAGTGGCAGACCAGCGTCATCTTCGTCAATTCAAGCAGACACCGGAAAATCGTTTTGCTGAGGAAAAAATAGCCTTGATGCCACTCCCTGCGACTGATTTCGATACCAGCTACTTCGACCTACGACAAGTGGCATGGGACAGCTATATCGATGTCAGAGGTAATCGCTATAGCGTGCCTTCATTCTGGTGTGGTCGTGCGGTTAATATTCGTATCGGTTTAGATAATACGCTACGTATTTACGGCGATGAGCAACTGCTCGCGACGCATCTCTTGCAGGAGGTAACGCAGGGCTGGCAAAAGGTGCCAGAACATCATCAAGCCCTTTGGCAACAGGTCAATCGAGTAGCGTCTCGTTCGCTCAGTGTGTATGAGGAGCTACTCTGATGGAAATGGAAAACTTGTTGATACGGTTAAAAATGGATTACCTGGGCGATGCGTTGGAGAGTTTATGTGAAGAAGCCACCAAGAAAGCACTGAACTACCGTGAATTTCTCCAGCAGGCATTAGCCCAGGAATGGAACGGGCGTCACCAAAAAGGCTTGGAATCGCGGTTAAAACAAGCACGTTTGCCGTGGATAAAAACCTTGGAGCAATTTGACTTTACTTTCCAACCAAGTATAGACAGGAAAATTATCCGCGAGCTGGCGGGGCTGAGGTTTGTCGAACATCATGAAAACGTCATTTTGTTAGGCCCACCTGGGGTAGGGAAAACGCATTTGGCGATAGCGCTGGCTGTCAAGGCAGCTACAGCTGGGCATCGGGTATTGTTTATGCCTCTGGATAGACTCTGCTGTACCTTAATGAAGGCAAAGCAAGAAAACCGTCTGGAACGCCAACTTCAGCAACTGTGCTATGCCAGGGTATTAATACTGGATGAAATCGGGTATTTACCGATGAATCGCGAAGAAGCTAGCCTATTTTTCAGGTTATTGAGCCGTCGTTATGAAAAGGCGAGCATCATTCTCACATCAAATAAAAGTTTTACTGATTGGGGGGACGTATTCGGTGATCACATTTTAGCAACTGCGATTTTAGACAGGCTTTTACATCATTCAACCACATTGAATATTAAAGGAGAAAGCTATCGACTCAAAAATAAACGCAAAGCAGGCATGTTGCCTATAAAAACGACTGATATTATCCAGGCGCCTGGAATAGAAACCCAACAGGAAAATTAGCAAAAACTGGACATTTTAAAGTAGCAAAAAGTGGTCAATCTAAAGTAGCGTTGACAGTAGCAGTGCAATAGCGGTAAACTACCGCTATTTTCTACTCCCTTTAACCCGTAAGTAGCGTTGACAACTTGTATAAAATCTCATAAAAAAGGCCAATAGAGGCCATCTTTTGACACCGTAAAAGTGGGTGACAAAGAAAAACTTACGGTAAAGATTTCCCCGCCAATAGCGTCATTTTCTGTTCGTAAAATGAGCTTTTTTTACAAGCATGCGACAAAACAATTTGGTACAACGTCTCTGGGTATAGCCGAATCAGTTTAATTTGATTCAAGGCGGAGGAGCGCAGACAGTACAAATAGTACGGCAAGCAACGACAACATAGAATCAAATTAAACTGATTTAGCTATGGCACTGTTAACAAAGTTAAAATATTGAATAACAAAGAATTTATAAAAATATTTAGGACGCATAAAATAATGATGAGATAAAAATAATACTTTTTTTGATCGGCTTCATCATTGAGAGAATTCGCCGATCGCTGCCATAAAAAATCGATTCATCTGTTTTTTTAAAGAGGAACCGTTTACTTTAAATTATAATTATTTCAATAAGTTATATTAATACACTTTGTTAACAGTGCCATATAAATACGTAAAAATACGTCAATATTATATTGCTAAACGTAAATACGTTATTTGAAAGAATATTTTTATCTATCAAAATCAATCGGATTACTATTACGCAATAGCGTTAATTATCATCAATTAAATAAATGCCATTAAGCCCAATAACTTCAGCTACAGCATCATTTAGCCCGCTTACAGCATCACCGTCAAAGAAAGCAGGATTAGCAACAGCCACCGGAGCCGGGAACATCGGTGACCGACCGCAACCAATGCCAGATATTGCTCCGTTATCAACAGAGGGTAGTGAGGAGGCTCAAAGTGGATCACCTGATGGCATTAGATCACCCCGTGATCAGATTATTGAATTATGCATGGGTGACTATGCAAAGACACCGCAAGAGCCACTATCTCAAGAGTGTAAAAATGCTATAGAGAGTTTAACCGATTTTAAAAATGTGAATTTCCAGGAACTTATCAAAACTGATAAGAAAAATTCCAATTTATTCCAGTTTATCTCCTTAGAAAAACTTCCTGAAGTATTCGAATTAATCCTAAAGAGGGCAAATGAATCAGACATAGAAGACGCTTTCATGCACTTAACCGAAGCTCTCTCAACAGGTAATCCTAGTTATTTCAGCGAATATCGTTATATTTATCCTCGAGAGATTGAGCAATTTATACAAAATGAGATAACAGTTACAGGGTATAGTGCGGTTATGAGTCCCTATTCTTTTGCACAAAAAAGAGATATCCAAATAATAACGAGGGGTCTTAATGCTGTTATCGGTAGCCTAAAGAAATCTGATTCTGCTTTCGATAAAGCAGCAGTAGAATTGCATAGCTGGGCAGAAGAACCTGATGTAAAACCAAATGAAAAGCGTTTTGACGCATTAGAACGAATTCTGATACATCTTACTAAGAAGCGAAGTCATGGTCTTAAGTTAGACTTGTCCGGCCTGGGATTTAGGGTGACCTGGTGATATAGGTGGTTATCTAAAAAACATTTTATAACAACGATTTATGCAGCTTCATGTCGCACATAAGTGTTTTTTACAAGCACGTCAAAAGACGATTCGGTATAACGTCTTTTAATTAGTGCTGTTAATATAAACAAAGTAGTTAGAAAAATAATTTCATCGATTCAACTTTGAATGCGATTAATTTTTTTACAAGATAGCAAAACTACTTTATCGCCGATTTAATCGTAATAGAGAATAGTAAATGTTAAGAACAACACCACCTTCAGCCAATCAACCAGCCAGTCAGCCAGTCAGCCAAGTAAAATTACTGAGACTCAATCAACTGGGAATAGCAGTAAAACTATGTCTTCAACATCAAGCGCTAGTTCAGGTACAGTTGGTGCCACTTCTTTAAGCAGTCTTGAACAGCAAAAAGAAAAGTTTGAAAATGAAAGAAAAAAATTGTTAGCATGGATAGCGTCAGGTTGCCCTCCTAGAGAAAATAAAGGTATTCCTGTTACTGAAATTGATGTAAAAGAAAAAAATCCTATACAAACAGCAAGTCAATCTGCAACATTATCCAAATCACTAACAAGCCAAACTATTTTACAGCCTTCTATAAAAACAGAAGAAGAAAAAATTAACGCATTGTTTTTAGCCGTTCAATCAGGTAATACAAATGAAGTTAAGAGATTAATAACTGAAGAAAGTGTTAGCCTTTTCTCTAAAAAAAATGGAAATACACTTGCAGAAGTGGCTTCAAAAAATGAACACATAGATACATTAAAATATTTACTACAAAATGATGTTACAATATCATCTTATTACTTTGAGGCATTATTTAACGCAGCTAAAACGGCAGATAATGAGTTACTTGAACTGCTTATTAAAAATAGAAAGAGGCTGGATGATGTTCTAAATATGGGATATAAAACCATTGTAGAAGTTGCTTATGAACACGGCCATAAAAAATTTGCAATGGATACGCTAGAAAAATATTACAATAGTGCCGATAAATACAAGATATTGGCTAAGCTAAGTAACAAAGATCCTAATACCATTAGAGAACTCTTTGCTTGCATTAAAAAAGGAAATTTTGACGAAATAAAAAGATTAATGATTAAAGAAAACGTCGCCCCTAATGTCAAGGACCGAGATGGTTGTACTATTGTAGAAGTAGCTCATAAGTACAACTGCATAGATATAATAACATCGCTGATGGAAGAGAATGCTTATATTAAATATGGTATTGAGCAATTAGTATTTACTGCCATAGAAGAGGGAAACTTACACCTACTTAAACTACTTGTAGAGAAGGTGAAAGTAGATATTAATGCTGACAACAGTAAAGCTTTGAAAATTGCCATCTCAAATATACCTCGTAGTATTCCTCATGGTGTAGATGATAACGATAAAAAAATGGTGGAATTTTTACTTGAATCGGGGATAAATCCTACACAAAATAAAGATGCTTCTATATTCGACGCATTTAATCTTATAGGTTCAAACATGGTTCAGTTGCTACTTACAAAAGCAAAAGTCAAAACCAATCCTGATGTTCACGACAAATTAGGTGATACAATACTAATTCAGGCTATTGAAAAAAAAGATTTATCTATGATTAAATTCCTGCTGGAGACGGTAAAAGCCGATCCTAATCTTAGGAATACTTTCGCGAATAAACTCCCTTTAATCGATGCAATTAAGCAAGGAAATATCGAAATAGTACAAGAGTTGCTTACAGCAGGTGCTAATATCAATGAGCCATTTCATAGTACTACACCACTTTTTGAAGCTACCAAAAAAGGAAAGCTAAATATAATTAAATTACTGATTGAAAAAAAGGCTGAACTCAACATACGGACGAGCCACGATGAAACAGCTCTGATGGCAGCTGCCGGCAATGGTCATTTAGATATAGTGAAATTCCTCGTAGGAGCTGGTGCTGAAATTGGTGCTACTAATGCTTTTGGCAAGAGTGCATTGGATTATGCTTCTAGCAAGAATCACTCAGGGATCGCGGCATATCTCAGGAATGCTCAGAATTTTAAGTTAGCATAAATGACTAAATCATAATTTTAGTCATCAAATTTTTCTTCAAAGTAAATAGCAAATTGTGATAATGCCGAATTCCAGTTATGGATCGGCATTGTCCATTTTCGCTGTGCATTGAGAATCTCCCAATAAAGTAGCTTTAACAGGCTATTTTCATTAGGAAAGCACGCATAGTTAGTTCAAGGAATCTGGATCAATCTAAAAACACATTACTATAACCCAAAAACAAGAGCCCCAACGCGAAGGTCAGGGCTTTACGGGTGCTCGCTATCAAAAAAAGATACGGCAGGGTACCCTGTTATACTGGCTCATTGGCTCCGTCCTGTCAACCATTTTTACGCTATTTTCCTGATGTTAGCGACCGGTTTACGACAAATGAAAGCATATTGCAGCGGTTGATACAATCTCCACAATGCCGCCTCGAGGAGGTCATCAACTTCACGTCGACAAGTCATCAATGACGGTTTTTTTATTCTGTCACCCCCTCGTCCGCTCATTTTGCGAGGAGGCGCGCATTTTTGATAATAAGCAGCAATGGTGCGCTTGGATAAACCCTGAGCATAGTAACTGAGCAGGATGCCAAACGCCGGGTTATCTGCTGCTATCACTGTATCCACCACTCGCGAAATTAACAAGCCATCGTCATCATTACACATAGGCCGCGTGTGAGGTGTTTGCGGTGTTATCGTGGCCATAAAATAAGCGAGGAGATTGTTTTGAGGTTTGTCTAACCGGCCACTGTGAACCCAGGCACCCCAGCGCTCCAGCCAATGGTTAATCCAATGGTACTGCTCATGATTGAGCCTACCCTGTGCGACGTTCATGCGACCTCCCGTTCTGTTATTCGTATCTCCAATTTGCCTCCCTTCACCGGCTCCGCTCGAATAATATGCAGGTCATCAATCAGGCTGTCATCCGCTATCATGCCGGCCTGTACTAAGGCATCCAAGGGCGCCTTTAACAGATTATCTAAATCACGCTTTCGGCGGTCGGGGACATGCACCCAGACCTTGACGCAAAGTTTGCTTGTTAAACGTAGTGCGAGGCTTTCACGTGCAATTAAAGCCATCACTTCAGTACGGTACTGCCTGCCCTTTTTGCTAATATAATTTTTGCCTCGATCATGTCGCCAATAGCTATTCAGGGTGGGCGGGTAAGGCAGCACGAGTCGGTATGGGTTCATGTTTGCTCTGTCCTTGCGGTTGCCGGTTGATGGCTTATGCTGCCCGGGTGCGATAGCTCTCCCAGGTAAACGCCAAGGTGCAGCCGCCGCCTTCGTGCATGCGGTCGAGCACCCGTTCTCCAAGGTAGGCCGACAAGGCTTCCCTAGGTAAATTGCTTAGCAGCAACGTCGGTTTCATGTTTTCATAGCGGGTGTTGATGATGTCAAACAAAATCAGTTTTTCTGTCTCACTGCCAAATTGCACGCCGATTTCATCGATAATCAGCAGGTCGATACCGGTCACCCGTTTCATCACTTGGGATTCTGTTTTTGTCGCCTCTTTCGCCCAGGTATTCTTGACCTCGCGGGTCAGACGTAAGGCGGAGGTCAATAACACCGAAGCCTGATGCACGCTGATGATGTGTTTGGCAATCGCCACCGCCAGATGATTTTTGCCGGTGCCGGGTTTACCACACATCACCAAACCGCCGCCCTGAGCCAGCCGCTCCGGCCATTGCCGGGCATAGCCCTGACACACCTGGTGACAACGTTGTGAGGCAGCGTTAACGGGCTGATACGAGTCAAAACTGGCGCGGGCAAAGCGAGCCGGGATACCCGTCTGGCTCAGCAAATTTTTAATCAACTGTGCCTGATTTTGCTGCCGTTCTGAGGCGATACGCTTTTTCAATGCGGTGATTTTTTCGTGTAAACACCCCGGGCATTCTGTTTCCTGCTGGACGTGGGGTAGCACCTGCAAGGTTCTACGCCGTTGTTCAAATAGGCCATGTTGCAGGCAATGCCCCTCGCTCACCTCCACCTGTGTCCCCGCGATGTCTTTCAGGGGCGCCAAGGCATTTTTTAACCGGTCTTCCAGATGACGCAACGCTTGCTGCGCGTCATTAGCATTTTTTTCGATGATATTCA